>DAIDIH010000231.1 GCA_027459465.1 Bryobacterales bacterium
AAGCCAAGGACATGCTCGGCCGCACGCCGGGCAACATCGTCGCCATCCGGCCGATGAAGGACGGCGTGATCGCCGACTTCAAGGTGACCGAGAGGATGTTGAATTACTTCATCCTGAAGGCGCACGGGCGCAAGATGCTGGTGCACCCGCGGATCGTCATCGGCGTCCCGAGCGAGATCACGCAAGTGGAAAAGCGGGCGGTGATCGATTCGGCCTATCGCGCCAAGGCGAGTGAAGTGCACCTGGTGGAGCAGGCGATGGTGGCCGCGATCGGCGCCGGCCTGCCGATCACGGAACCTTCCGGCAACATGGTGGTGGACATCGGCGGCGGAACGACGGACGTTGCGGTAATTTCGCTGTCGGGCATCGTCTACTCGCGCAGCGTGCGTGTGGCGGGCAACGAGATGGATGACGCCATCATGCAGTATCTGAAGCGCAAGTACAACCTGCTGGTGGGCGAGCGGACGGCGGAGGCGATCAAGATCCAGATCGGTTCGGCGTATCCGCTGGATGCGCCAATGACGATGGAGATCAAGGGCCGCAACCTGATCGAGGGCGTACCGAAGACGATCACGATCGACGACACCGAGATCCGCGAGGCGTTGTCGGAGTGCATCGCGACGATCATGAACGCGATTCGCGTGGCGCTCGAGCGCACCCCGCCGGAGTTGAGCGCCGACATCAGCGACCGCGGCATCGTGCTGACGGGCGGCGGTGCGATGATTAAGAATCTGGACCGCCGCATCCGCGAGGAGACCGGCCTGCCGGTTTCAATCGCCGAAGACCCGTTGGCGAGCGTCGTGCTCGGCACGGGCAAGATGCTGACGGATTTCAAGCTGCTGCGGCGAATCGCGATCGAGTAGGGGAACCGGGGAGGGGAATGGAGCGGGAGACGGGATTCGAACCCGCGACATCAACCTTGGCAAGGTTGCACTCTACCAGCTGAGTTACTCCCGCCTATGCCAATCCCGATTTTCCCGCAACCGGGATGCCGAGTCAAGTCGCGCGGGATGCCATGTTAGGATGGGCGCGATGCCTGGGCGAACGATCTACACCGTATTAGCGGAATCGGCGCGGACGTGGCCTGGGATGGCCGCGCTGCAGCAGCCGTCCGGGCACGGAAAGTACACGACGTACACGTTCGCCGATTTCGAAGTTGCCGCGCGGGAGATTGCCTGCGGGCTGCATGCGCTCGGCGTGGCCTCGGGGGAGAACGTCGCCCTTTACTCGGAGACGCGCGCGGAGTTTTATCTGGCCGACCTGGGCGTCATGTCGGCGGGCGCTGTGGCGGCGGCGCTGTACACGAGCTATCCCCTGCCGGATCAGGTGCGCAATCTGCTGGCGGCGAAGGTGCGATTTGTTTTCGTTGAAGAGGCCGCCTCGCGGGACGCGCTGGTCAAGGCCGGGGACGGCGCGCTGGACGGCGTGCGCTGGATTCTGCTGACCGGCGAGGCGCCGGACGCATTGACCCTCGACGGCGTGCGGCGGATGGGGCGGGAGGCAATCGCCCGCGACGCCGCGTATTTCGACCGGATCCGCGATTCGATCCGTCCGGAGCAGCCGGCGATTCTGTACTTGACCAGCGGCGCCACCGGCGAGCCGAAAATGGGGCTGACGTCGCACGCGGCGATCGTCTCCAACATTGACATGGGTCCGCAGGCGCTGGCGCTGAACGCGGGAGACGCGACGCTGGTGTTCCTGCCTTCGGCGCATATCGCGCAACGTGTCGTGCTCGAACTGCTGACGATGCGTATGGGCGTGACGGTTTGGTTCTCCGAAAGCCTTTCCCGGATGCCGGCCGAGATCCGCTCGGTGCGGCCGCATTTCTTTTTGGCCCCGCCGCGGGTGTGGGAGCGGATGTACGCGAGCATTGGTGCGGAGGTCCGGAAAAAGGGCGCAGTCAGCCAGAAGTTGTTCTACGGCGCGATCGGGCTGGGGTTGCAGGCGAGCCGGTTGCGGCAGGCGGGGAAATCCGTTCCGCCGCATTTGTCTGTTCCGCTGAAACTTGCCGACCGGGTCGTGTTTTCCAAGATTCGCGAACGGCTCGGCGGGCGGCTGCGCCTGGCGGCATCCGGGGCGGCGCCGCTGGGACGGAACCTGGCGGACTTTTACTCCGCGATCGGGATGCCGCTAATCGAGGGTTATGGGCTGACGGAGGGCGGCGTGGCGACGTTGAATCCGCTCGACCGTCCGAAGTCCGGCAGCATCGGGCGGCCGCTGCCTGGCGTGGAGATCCGCCTGGCCGAGGACGGCGAGTTATTTCTACGGAGCCCGGCGTTGTTCAGCGGGTATTACAACGATGAGGCGTCGACCGCGGCGGTGCTGCAGGATGGGTGGCTGGCCACGGGCGACATCGCCGAGGTGGACGAGGAAGGCTACATCTACATCACGGGCCGGAAGAAGGAACTGATCGTTTCTTCGAACGGGAAGAAGATTTATCCGGCGCGGATCGAGATGCTGTTCAAAACCGAACCGCTGATTAACCAGGTGGTCCTGATCGGCGACCGGTTGCCGTTTGTTTCCGCTCTATTCACGCTGAACACGGCGCACGCCGAGACGCTGCCGGGGATGAAGGGAAAGACGATTCCGGAACTGGTGGCGGCGCCCGAGGTGCAAGGCGAGATTCGCCGCGTGGTGGGGAGGGTGAACCGCGAACTTCCTCAGTTCGAGCAGATTCGCAAGTTCCGCGTGCTCGACCGCGAGTTCACGATCGACCGCGGCGAAGTGACGCCGACGATGAAGATCCGCCGCGGGCGCGTGCTCGAGAATTTTCGCGACCTCATCGGCGAGATGTATATGGGCCGCGAAGAGATGGCCTGAGGCCGTGGCTACCGGATCGTGATGCGCACCGGGTTGGCGTCCTGGCCCGGCCGGCCCATCACGCGATTCGACGAGGCAAGGCGTGGGCCGATCAGGGTCACGGTGGTTGCCATGGGGCGGATTTTATCAAAGCGTTGGGGCCGGTAAACTGAATCGGGAGGTTCTTTACTTCTGAAGATTCTTGTTATCGGCTCGGGTGGGCGCGAGCATGCGTTGGCCTGGAAACTGGCTCAGACGCCTGGTGTGGAAGTCCATGCCGCGCCGGGAAATCCGGGGATTGCGGCAGTGGCGAAGTGTCACGGCGGGGCGGAGCCGCTAGCCTTGGCTCAGACGCTGGGAATCGGGTTGACCGTGGTTGGGCCGGAGGCTCCGCTCGCGGATGGGATTGTGGACCGGTTCCGCGCGGCCGGTTTGGCGATTGTGGGGCCGACGCAGGCGGCGGCGAGACTGGAGTCGAGCAAATCGTTCGCCAAGGAGTTCTTCCGGCGCGCCTCGATTCCGACGGCGCGCTACACGCTGGCGGTGAATCCCGCCGAGGCGGTTGAAGCGATAAAGACATTTTCATTACCCGTTGTTTTGAAAGCCGATGGACTGGCGGCTGGGAAAGGCGTGGTGATCGCGCACACGGCCGAAGAAGCGGCGGAGGCCGCGGCGCGATTGCTGGCTGTATCGGCGCCGTTGGTGATCGAGGAATTTCTCGTAGGCGAAGAAGTGAGCTTCATCGCGCTCTGCGATGGGGAACGGGCGCTGCCGCTCGAAGCGAGCCAGGATCACAAGACGCTGCTCGAGAACGGGCAGGGTCCGAACACCGGGGGCATGGGTGCGTACGCGGACGGCCGGATCCTTTCTCCTGCCGAGCAAGTGCGGGTGATGGACGAAGTGATCGAGCCGGCGCTCAACGGAATGCGCGCCGAGGGTTGCCCGTTCACGGGATTCCTTTATGCCGGCCTGATGATGACCGCCTCGGGGCCGCGTGTGCTCGAGTTCAACGCGCGGCTCGGCGACCCGGAAACGCAGGCGCTGATGCACCGCATGGCGGGAGACTTCACGGGGCCGCTCGAGGAGGCTGCGCACGGTCGGCTGACGGTATCCAAGCTCGAATGGCGGGCGGAGCCGAGCGTGTGCGTGGTGCTTGCCGCGCACGGCTATCCCGGCAAGCCTCGTTCGGGGGACAGGATCGAGGGCGTGGATCAGGCGCCCGCGGACGTATTCCATGCCGGGACGCGCCTTGGGGCGAACGGTCTCGAAACCGCGGGCGGGCGCGTACTCGGTGTCACCGCGCGGGGGACGACGCTGAGCGAAGCCATCGCGGCGGCGTATCGCGGCGTAGAGGCGATCCATTTTGAAGGGATGCAGTACCGGCGCGACATCGGCGCCGCGGGACTGAAACGCTGGCCGGCATGAAATGGCTGTTGTGGAGTGGCGTGCTTGTTGTCTGCGCGGCGGTCGCACAGGACAACGCTACGTTTTCCACCAGCGTGAAGGTGGTGAACGTATTCGCCACGGTCCAGGACAAGCACCACGAACTCATCCGCGACCTGGGCCAGAACGACTTCACGCTGACCGAAGACGGCGTGCCGCAGGCGATCCGGTATTTCGCCCGGGAGTCCGATCTCCCATTGACGGTGGGTCTGCTGGTCGACACCAGCATGAGCCAGGAGCACGTGATCGCCGACGAGCGGCGGGCGGCGTTTCACTTTCTCGACCGTGTCATCCGGAGGCGGGACGACCGCGTGTTCGTGACGCAGTTCGACCTTGCGGTGATGCCCAAGGCGGAGTTGACGAATGATTTCCGCGTTCTCGACAACGCGCTTACGTCTCTCGACACCCCTTCGCGCGAAGACCTGCGCATGCAGACCGGCGGCGGCACGCTGCTGTACGACGCCGTGATCGAGTCGTGCAATAAGATTCTGGCCAACCAGACCGGGCGTAAGGCGGCGATCGTACTATCCGACGGCGTGGACGAAGGAAGCGACGCGTCGCTGCAGCAGGCGATCGACGCCGCGCAGCGCAGCGAGACGCTGGTTTATTCGATCCTGTTTTCCGATCCGTCGTTTTACGGCGCCGGATTTTTCGGAATGCCGGAAGCGGCGCGCGGGCGTGCGGCGCTATCGAGGCTTGCGCACGAAACCGGCGGGGGCTTTTTTGAAGTATCGCGTCATCTCTCGATTGACGCGGTGTTCGCGCGCATCGAGGACGAGTTGCGGAGCGAGTATAGCCTCGGGTATGTGTCGAGCGTGCCGGTGAAGTTGAGCGGGTTTCGCAGGATCCGTCTGACGGTGGCGCAGAAGGGGCTCATCGTGCAGGCACGGGACCGCTACTGGGCGCAGCGCTGAGGCGATGAAACTCCGCACCCTGGCGTGGGCCACCGCTTTGCTTATGCTCTGTTCCGCGATCGCGCGTGGGGAGGCGCTCGCATCGCACATCAAAGTCGTGTTTGCTCGGCTGGCCACGCAGCGCACGCCCGGCGTGGCGGTTTTGGTTCGCCAGGGTGGACGCACGGTGTTCGAGCAAGGCTATGGCGTGCGCGAGTTGCGCACGAATGCGAAGATCGACGGCCGCACGGATTTCCGTCTGGCTTCGTGCACCAAGCAGTTCACGGCGATGGCGATCATGCTGCTGGTCCATGACGGCAAACTGCGTTACGACGAGACGCTGGGAGAACTGTTTCCGGATTTTCCCGAGTACGGACGGAAGATCACCGTTCGCCAACTGCTGACGCATACCGCCGGCTTGCCCGACTACGAAGAGCTGATGGCGGCGGAGAAGAACGGCGCGCCTGCCTGGAGCCCGTCGCACCAGATTCAGGACAGCGAGGTCTTGCAATTGCTCGAGCGTGCGAAAGCCGCGAAATTCGCGGCCGGCACGCAGTGGGCCTACAGCAACTCGGCGTACGTGGTGCTCGGCCTGATTGTGACTCGGGTTTCGGGCGAGCCGTTCGGCCGGTTTCTGCATAACCGGATCTTTGCGCCGCTGGGGATGAACGCGACCCTCATCTATGAGAAAGGCGTAAACACCGTGCCGCGGAGGGCGTATGGGTACACGCTTGAAGGAGGGCGGTTTGTCGAGACGGACCAGAGTGCGACCTCGGCCACGCAGGGAGATGGGGGGCTGTACTCGAATCTCGACGATCTGGCGAAATGGGACGAAGCGCTCGACCGGAACAGCCTGTTGAACACTGCTCGGATGCGCGCCGGGCTGACCCCGGTGCGGCTTTCGGGCGGCGGGCAGCCGCACTGGCCCAGCGCGCCGGGAGACGACAATCTCGCGCCCGGCAAGCCGGTGTCCTATGGCTTTGGCTGGTTTCTCGATCCGTTCGAGGGCCACGAACGGATGTGGCACTTCGGCAGCACGATCGGCTTTCGCACTGCGATCGAGCGGTTTCCGAAAGAGGGGTTGACGGTGGTGGTGCTGTGCAATCGTACCGACCTGGACCCCGGAGCGCTGGCGCTGCGCAGCGCGCAGATTGTACTCGACGCGCACCAGGGACGGTAAAAAATTCCTGGCCGGAGGCGCATTCCGGGCACGCGACCTGGCTAAATCCCCAATTTCCAACTGCGCGGCACTGGCATATCGATTGCCTCCTCCCAAGTGCGCATTCGGGAGGTAACACGCTCATGTCGAAAACTCACATTGCCTTGCTCGGCCTGCTGGGATGCACCAGCGTTCTTGGCCTATTTTCGATGGTTCGCGAGAGCCATCAGGCGAAAGAACTTCAAGCATCTAAAGATGAGTTCCGGTCCGCGCTGGTGCAGGCGAACGGCGAGATTCAGGCTCTAACCGCGAAGATGGCTTCCATGAGTGAAGCGTCACAGCAGGCCGGCAATGAGCCGCAGGCGGTCGCGCCGGTGACGCCGGTTCCGGTCGGGCCTCGCCGGCATTCGGTAGCCCGGAATTCCATGGCGCGGCGCGAGGACCCCCGGTTCCAACGGATCGAATCGCAATTGGCGGAACAGCATCAGCAGATCGCGCAGACCCAGCAGGATCTGCAGCGCACCGGCAACGACCTGCAGGGCAGGCTGAGCTCGACGCGCGATGAGTTGAACGGATCGATCGCGAAGAATCACGACGAACTGGTGGCCATGGAGAAGCGCGGTGCGCGCAATTACTACGAGTTTCAATTGACGAAGTCGAAGGAGTTCCAGCACGTCGGGCCGTTGAGTCTGTCGCTTAGAAAGGCGAACACAAAGCACCAGTTCTACGACCTGGAGATGATCGTGGACGACGCGACACTGCAAAAGAAGCACATCAACCTGTTCGAGCCCGTCTGGATCAACATGGCGGACCGCCCGCAGCCGGTGGAACTGGTGGTGAACAAGGTCAGCAAGAACGAGATCAGCGGTTACGTTAGCGAGCCGAAGTACAAGAATTCGGAACTGGCAGCGGCCCCTACCCAGACCGCGGCAGCCGGACAGCAACCGGCGGGACAGCAAGCGGCGGCAGGGCAGCAAACGCCGGCGGTGCAGCAGGCTGCGCTGAAGCAGCGGTAACGCTCCCGGCCTACAGCGCCAACAGTTCCTGCTTCATGCGCTCCATGCGCTCTTCAAGCTGGGACACGAGTTCCGGAACTCCGAACCAGTCTTCCGTTTTGCCCTTGCGCTCGATCTCGGCGGCCAGAGCCCAGAGGCCGGGCGCACCGAAGTTCGCGACCGAACCCTTCAGCCGATGAGCGGAGCGCTCGAGTTGTCTGGCGTCGTGCTCTTTCAAACTGGCCGCGATCTGGTTGAGATCGTTAGGGTAATCGTCGATAAATAACGCAGCCAGTTCTTTGAGCAGATCCAACTGGCCGCCGACCCGGCTCAAGGCCGCATTGACATCCAACTCCCTCGAAAGTGCCCCGGAGCCGGAATTGTCGTCTGCCTCGGCCATTAAACAGGACCCTATCATTCCATGCAGTCTCCTCTCCTTCTCATCGGCCCGATTGGGGGAAAGCCCTAATTCCTTATCCCGGCCTTTTCAGGGTACGATCACACCATGCCGGTGCCTGACGAGACTTGGACTTTTTGCGTCCCGCTCTCCTGCTGCTATGTGGTGCGCCCGCCCGCTATTTCAGCACACGTTGCCGGCCTGGCCGTTGTTCTTCACGGCTACGGTTCGAGTCCCGAAGCGATGCTGCGCCTTTCCGCGCCGTGGTTCGGGCCGGACTGGGTCATCGCCTCGATTCGGGCACCAAACCAACACTATTTCACCACTCCGCAGGGTGGGGTGGGTAGCGGCGCCGCGCCTGCCTATAACTGGGGAATCCGTGACCACTGGGAAGACGCGGTTCGACTTCACCACAGCATGGTGCTGCATGTCCTTTGCGATCTCCGCGAGAGGTTCACCCTGAAACCACCGCAGTGTCTGCTTGCCGGCTTCTCCCAACCCGTTGGACTGAACTACCGCTTCTGCGCCACTTACCCCGGGGATGTGGGAGGCGTCCTCGGTATCTGCGGCGGCGTTCCGCGGGATTGGGAAGAGAACGGCTATCAAACCGTCAAGTCGGCGCTGCTCCACATCGCGCGTAGCGAGGACGAGTATTACCCGGTCCCAATCGCTAAGCAATTTGAAAGCCGCCTGCGCCTGCGCGCCAAAGACGTGGAGTTTCATCTTTTGCCGGGCCCGCACCGTTTCCCTTCCAAGGCGGAACCGATCGTCCAGTCCTGGCTCAGGCGGGTCTTCGAGGTCCGGGTTTGATCGAACATGGCCAGAAGCCTATTGCGTCTACGTTTCGATTCAAGTCGCCGTTCGCGGATCGCACCCGGCTTGAGTCTGCCCCGTCTTGCACGGTGGGATCGAACTATGGGGCCTCGAGCTCTGACGAGGATGGAAATGTCAACGGCCTCGTACCAGATCCCGAGGTAGTTCTCCGCCGGAAGATGCTGCAGCAACTTATGCAGAGCAGCCTGAGCCGGTCCCAGAAGATGAAGCAGCTCGACATCTTCATCAAACAGAGGGGCATGGCGTGCTCCGGAGCCGCCCGCAGTGTGATGTAATGACCAGCGATGAAAATTGCGCTGGCCCTGTGCAGTCTGGCGCTCGCCGCGAACGCCGCGCCGCTTCCCCGCATTGAGAAAGCAAACGGGCACTACCGTTTGCTGGTGGATGGCGCGCCGTTTCTGATGCTGGCCGCGCAGGTTCACAACTCGAGTGGCTGGCCTGCCCAAATGGAGCAACTGTGGCCCGCCGCACACGCGATGCACCTGAACACGGTCGAGGTCCCGGTCTATTGGGAAGACATCGAGCAGATGCAAGGACAGTTCCACTTCGACACCGTGGACGCCGTCACTTCGCAGGCGCGGCGCGAAAACCTCCGCCTCGTGCTGCTTTGGTTCGGCACGTGGAAGAACGGCACGATGGACTATGCGCCGTCGTGGATCAAGACCGACCCGGCGCGCTATCCCCGGATGGTTGATGAATCCGGCCACGCCGTGCGCACGCTAAGTCCGCTGAGCCACGCGACGCGCGACGCCGATGCCGCCGCTTTCCGGGCGCTGCTCGGGCACCTGAAGCAGACCGACGGCGACACGCACACCGTGATCCTGATTCAAGTGGAGAACGAACCCGGTTCGCTCGGGACCGACCGCGATTATTCGGCGGAAGCGAATCGGGTGTTTGACGGCGCCGTGCCCGAGGCGCTCGTTCGCAAGCTGGGCCGGAAGCCGGGCACCTGGCGGGAGGTATTCGGCGCCGAAGCCGGGGAGGCGTTTTCGGCGTGGGCGGTCTCCAGCTACATCAACGCCGTCGCCGAGGCGGGCAAGCAGGAGTATCCGCTGCCGATGTACGTCAACGTCTGGCTGCGCGAGCAGAAAAACTTCATGCGTCCCGGGGAGGCCTACCCGAGCGGAGGTGCAACGACGAATATGCTCTCGCTCTGGAAAGCGAACGCCCCGGCGCTTGATCTGATCGCGCCGGATAACTACGTGCTCGACCCGGAGAACTACATGCGTGTGCTTGAGGCGTACCGGCGGCCGGACAATGCGCTGCTGATTCCGGAAACGGGCGGGCCGCGGTTCCCCTCTTACGAATTTGCGGCGATCGCGAGGTATGGCGCGCTGGGGTTCTCGCCGTTCGGACTCGATTCCTACTGGCAGAACGGCAAGTTGATCGAGTTGGGCGAAGCGTACGCGGTGAACAACCGTCTGCTCGGCGCCGTTTCGCCTTGGATTC
This sequence comes from Bryobacterales bacterium, assembly GCA_027459465.1. GTDB lineage: Bacteria > Acidobacteriota > Terriglobia > Bryobacterales > Bryobacteraceae > JAJYKC01. The sequence goes on from DAIDIH010000231.1 coordinate 9,970, forward strand.
TGAAACTGCGCGACGAAGGAATGCTCAAGGCGGCGATCGAAGCGCCGCTGCTGACCGAACAATTGCTCGAGTTCGACGACTTCGAGGTTCTGGTGCAGTTTGGCCGCGCGGTGGCTTCTTACGGCGGGTCGATCGCGCAAGGCAATCCCGAGCCGACCGGTCACGCGCTGGTCGGCGAGCTCTCGCCGGGTGAGTTCGTCATTGCCGGCGCCAATGCGCGAGTGCAGTTCCGCCCGCGGCGCGGCTCGGCGAAGACGCACGCCGAGTTTATTTCCGTAGAAGAAGGTACGGCGCCGGACGGCGTCTGGAAACCCACGCGCCGCCTCAACGGCGACGAGACATTTTTTGGCGTGGCGCTGCCGGCCGGCGGTCGGCTGCTCCACGCGAATGTAGAAAGTTACTAAACGGGAGTTAGTCAGTTATGGAAGTTACACGACGGGATTTCGCCTGGGCGGTCGCGCGCGCCGGTGCCACTTCGGCGGGCGCCGCATTTTTCTCCACGTGGCTGCGCGCCGCGCCACCGGGAGCCCATGTTCATTCCTCCGCCCCACCCGAGCCGGATCGATTTACCAACTATCGTCCGCAGTTTTTTTCGCCGTCCGAGTTCGAGTCGCTCACCGCATTTACAGAGATTCTCTTCCCCACTGACGACACGCCGGGCGCCCGCGAAGCGCACTGCGCGCCGTTTATCGATTTCGTCGTCCACTCGGCCGCCGAGTACGCGCCGGAGATGCAGACTTCGTGGCGCGAGGCGATGGCCTGGCTTGGCAAGAGCGGATTTGGATCGATGAGCACGCCGCAGCGGGTTTCGCTCATCGAGGCCATGGCCGCGCCGGAACGCGATCCCCAGGTCCACCACGACGGCTTCGCCACGTATCACCTGATCAAGGAAGCTACCGTCAGGGCTTACTATACGTCCCGGGCCGGACTGATTGACGACCTGAACTATCAGGGCCTCGCGTATCTAACTGCCTTCCCGGGCTGCGATCATCCGGAGCATCACAAGGTATAAGTTCATGCCACAAACTAAGTACGATGTTGTAGTAGTAGGTTCCGGGGCCTGTGGCGGGTGGGCCGCCATGGCGCTGGCGCAAAGCGGGTTTCGTGTCGCGCTGCTCGAAGCCGGCTCGAACGTCAACCCTGCGAAGGATTTTCACCACGTTTTCCCGTACGAACTTCCGTTTCATGGCGCGGGCCAGCCGGGCCTGATGAAGAAGCGCTATCCCGGTGGCACTGAGTACAGCTACCACATCATGATCAACGGCGAGGAGAACCCGTACACCACGGCTCCCGGCAAGCCGTTTCATTGGACGCGCGCGCGGGTGCTGGGAGGACGGACGCTGCACTGGGGCCGCTGTTCGGACCGCTTTGCCGACTACGAGTTCCACGCCGCCTCGCGTGACGGTTATGGCGACGATTGGCCGATCTCCTATGCCGATATCGCGCCATACTACAGCCGCGTCGAGCGCTTCATTGGCGTCAGTGCCTCGACCGATGGATTCCCGCAGTTTCCCGACGGCGAGTTCCTTCCGCCGATGCCGCTGAACTGCGCCGAGACGATCTTCGCCGCCGCCTGCCGCAAGCTGGGGATGCCTTCCACCCAGCGCCGCGTCGCCCAGCTTACGAAGATGTGGCAGAACCGTCCCCCGTGCCACTACTGCGGCAACTGCATCAATGGTTGCGATGTCGGCGCAATGTTCAGCACCGTATCTTCGACGCTTCCCATCGCGCTGCGCACCAAGCGCGTCACGCTGCTTTGCGATTCGGTCGTAAGTAAGGTCATCATGGATGGCGAAGGACACGCCAAAGGCGTCCGCTACATCGAACGCTACACCAAGCGCGAGGTGGACCTGCCGGCTAGCGTCGTTGTGCTGGCCGCGTCGTCGCTCGAAAGCACGCGCATCATGCTGAACTCGGCGCCGGGCGGCATCGCCAATTCGAGCGGCGTGCTGGGCCATTACCTCATCGACCAGGTCACTGGCGCGGGCGTAAGCGGATTCCTCCCGCAACTCAAGGGCGGGCCGATCCGAAACGACGACGGCAAGTCCGCCGGCCTTTACGTGCCGAATCACATTCACCTGGACGGCGCCAAGGGCAGTTTCATCCGTGGCTACGCGATGAGCGCGAGCGGCGGGGCCTCGATGTTCCCGATGTTTGCCCTGAACCATGCGGGTTTTGGGTCGGATTACAAGAAAGAGGTCAAGGAACTCTATCCCGCCTTCGCCCGCGTTTGGATGTCGGGCGGCGAGATGTTGGCGCGCAAAGAGAACTTCATCGAACTCGATCCGCAGGTTCGCGACGCCTGGGAAATTCCGGTGCTGCGCATCCACGCCGACCACTGCGACAACGACAAGAAACTCTACGCGGACTTCCACGCCCGCGCCGCCGAATTATTCCACGCCGCGCACGGCGAACCGCTCGAATCGAAACCCTTTCTGGCGCCCCCGGGCAGCCTGATTCACGAGGTGGGAACCTGCCGGATGGGCGCGGACAACAAGACAAGTGTGTTGAATTCGTTCTGCCAGGCTCACGACGTCGCAAACCTGTTCGTTTTCGGCGGAGGTTGCTTCGTCTCGACCGGCGACAAGCACCCAACGCTGACCATGATGGCGCTCACTGCGCGGGGTTGCGACCGCATTGCCGAATTGGCGCACCAGGGCGGTTTTGGTGCGGCCGCCTAAGTTGCCGGGCGCTGCTTGTGTACGTCCGGCAGGAACGCGGTAAGCAGGCCGAGCGCGGGTAAGAACGAACAGACGCGATAGACGAAGAAGATACTCGTCGTATCCGCCAGTTTACCCAGTACCGCGGCGCCGATTCCGGCCATGCCGAAGGCGAAACCGAAGAACAGCCCGGCGATCATTCCGACGTTGCCGGGGACAAGTTCCTGCGCATACACCAGGATCGCCGAGAATGCCGATGCCAGGATCAGGCCGATGACGACGGTAAGAATGAGGGTCCAGGAGTAACTGGCCTCGGGCAGGAGCAGCGTGAAGGGAAGCACGCCAAGGATCGACACCCAGATCACATATTTTCTGCCGAAGCGATCTCCGACCGGCCCGCCGATCACGGTACCTGCGGCCACGGCGCCGAGGAAGATAAACAGGTCGATCTGCGCGGTCCGCACCGGCACGTGAAACTTAGCCATCAAATAGAACGTGTAGTAACTCGTCAGGCTGGCTAAGTAGAAGTATTTCGAGAAGACCAGCATGGCCAGAATGGTGATCGGCCCAGCGGCTTTCCGCATCGCGCCCGAGGTCGCCGAAGCGTGCGCGCGGGACGTGAGGGGCTTCATTGCATGGCGGTACCAGCGGCCTACCACAGTGAGCACGAGGATGGCGAGAAGCGCGGCGAGCGTGAACCATGCCACGCGGCGCTGGCCGCCGGGCAGAACAATGAACGCTGCCAGAAGCGGCCCGAGCGAAGAGCCGGCGTTGCCACCCACCTGGAACACCGACTGCGCCAGTCCGTGGCGGCCGCCGGAAGCCAGGTGCGCCACGCGTGAGGACTCGGGATGGAAGACCGAGGAGCCCATGCCCATGAACGCCGCCGCCACGAGCAGCATGCCGAGGTGCGGCGCCGTAGCGAGCATCAGCAGGCCGAGGAGCGTGAACGTCATGCCCACCGGAAGCGAGAACGGCTTCGGGCTGCGATCCGTGTAAAGGCCGACGAAGGGTTGCAGGAGGGACGCCGTGAGTTGATAGGTCAGCGTGATCAACCCGATCTCGACGAAATTCAGCCGGAACGAGGCCTTCAGGATCGGATAGATCGCAGGCAACAGCGACTGGATCATGTCGTTGAGCAGGTGCGAAAAGCTCACCGCCGCCAGGATGGGAAACACGGTGCGTACGACGGGCGGAGAGACTTTCGCGGGCTGCGTTGTGGCGGCTGAGCCAGTCACTTTCAATCAGGATACCCGCTGGCGGGTGGGCGAAAACCCGGCGGCCGGAGTTGAGCGCCGGTCGCGGTCGTGGTAGTCTGAGATTTCCGACGTTTTCCATTTCGGGGACGTAGTTCAGTTGGTTAGAACGCCGGCCTGTCACGTCGGAGGTCGCGGGTTCGAGCCCCGTCGTCCCCGCCAATTCTCTTCAACGTTTCCGCCGTGTTTTCAGCGCATTCCGGTCGACTCGGCCGCGACACCAAACGGCGGCAAATGCCCCCAATACGCCGGTCGAACTGTAGCACCTACTGTAGCAGTCGTGGAGTTGCGATTCAGAAGCATTAAACTCCGGTGCTGTGGCATCCAAGCCGCGCTATTCCAACTCCCGGCAGGGGCGCTCCGCGCCCGAATCAAAACATTTTCCCCCAATGATGAAAGGACCGCCGCGATACCCGACCCTGCCGACTTTACAGCCTTTGAAGGTCTTCCTCGAAGGGTGTAGAGAGCCTTTAGGGGGTTGATTGCGGAAAGCGTGAACTACGGATCGAACATACGGGCTCAACCGAGAGAGTACGAACCCGAAGTTTCCTGGGTCACTTATCGCTTCGCGGCAGGCGGAGGGTCCCGGGCCGAATCATGAAAGTTTGCGCTGGAGCGGGCCCGCAGCGCGGAATTTGTCAATCACTTTGAGACACCCGCCCGCATAAATTAGTGTTGCTCCTGTTCGCTCGCCGCCCGCTCAGGCGGCGGATTGATCCATACAGCGGTAGGTCGCGCCGGTGGTCGGGGGTGCGCCCGGACGAAG
>DAIDIH010000232.1 GCA_027459465.1 Bryobacterales bacterium
CTTTGGTCGCGAGGAACACGAGTAATGATATCGCATCGTAGGTACCCGGACCGTCGGGAACGGGCGCCCGATGACAGGTGGGGGAGGCGGGCGCCCGACGTGTGGTTTGTGCAGTTGTATAAGCGGGGTTGGGACCAGCACGGCGATTAGCCGCGGGATTTGCGGTTGCAGTGCGAGAGCGTGGATCAGACTTCGGCGGCGCTGGTTTAGGATTTGCATCAGCGGGGGCTGCTGGAGGACACGCTCGTGGCTTGGGGGCGGGGAGTTCGGGCGGAGGAGTGTACTACCAGGGTTAGTTGACGCAGGAGGACTATTGGCGGGAGCATCATTCGCGGTGGTTCACGATGGACATGGGACGATATTGAACCGGCTGGGCGTGGACCATAAGCGGTTGACTCACATGTTCCAGGGGCGGCGGTTCCGGTTGATGGATGTGGCGAGGGTGGTTACGGAGAAGTTACTGGCGGAGCGTTTGTATGGCTTGACTGTCCAGGAGCGGGAGATGCTTTAGAGAGTGCCAGGGCTGCTTACGCGGCTATTTGAGGATTGAACGCGAGGCGCCACTGACTAGTCTCGACCCGGGCGGAGCATTGGCCGTCATCGACCTGCAGAAGGACATCATCGAATGGAGTTCGATTCCTCCCGGCGACGGCGTTCGCTGGAGGCGTTCGTTCCCCGATATACTTCGTGCGGAGAAGATCGCTTGCCGGCGGATGGAAGGAAGGAGCGGGAATTGTGAATTGGCTTTGGCTTGTTTCGTACTTCTTTGGGGGCGCTTTTGCGGCGAACGCGGTCCCTCACTTTGCCGCCGGGGCGATGGGGCGCGCTTTTCAAAGTCCGTTTGCAAAACCGCCCGGCGAAGGGCTCTCCTCGGCGACGGTCAACGTTATCTGGGGATTTTGCAACGGGGTGGTTGCGTATGTGCTTGTCGCGCGGGTTGGCGCTTTCGATCCGCGGGCGACAAGCGACATCGTTGCGTTTGGCCTGGGCGCTCTGGTTATGAGCATCCTGTCGGCGCGTCACTTCGGCCGGTTCCATGGGGGCAACACGCCCGGGCGCTCATGAAGAATTGGGCGGCGGCCACGTTTCGATCGCTCGGAAGTTTCAACTTCCGGTTGTGGACGGCGGGCGGCGTAATTTCCAACGTTGGCACCGGGATGCAGCGCGTCGCGCAGGACTGGCTTGTGCTGACGCAACTGACCCATCGGAATGCGTCGGCGCTGGGGGTTGTGACGGGTCTGCAGTTCGCCCCGCAACTTCTGCTGCTGCTGTGGACGGGATCGGCCGCGGACCGTCTGAATCAGCGCAAGCTGCTGATGGCGACCCAGGCGGCGATGGGGGTGCTGGCGCTCGCCCTGGGAGTTCTTACGATTGCGGGAGCCGTCCGGCTGTGGCATGTGTATGTGTTCGCCTTTCTGTCCGGTTCCGCCGCTGCAGTGGATGCTCCGGTGAGACAGACCTTCGTGGCGGAGATGGTGGGCGATGCGGATCTGCCGAATGCCGTGGCATTGAACGCGACCTCATTCAACGCCGCGCAGATGATTGGTCCGGCCGTGGCCGGTTTGCTGATCGCGGATGCCGGTATCGGATGGGCCATTGTTCTGAACGGGCTTTCGTTTGCGGCGGTTCTGGTCTCGATGTCGTTTTTTCGTCGGACGGAACTGAGGGAAAGCGCCAGAGCGCATCCCAGTACGTCGGGCTTCCGTGAGGGGTTGCGGTACGTGTGGGGAAGGCGGGATCTCCGGGCGATTCTGACGATGCTGCTTCTGATCGGCACCTTTGGGCTGAACTTTCCGATCTTCATTTCTACGATGGCGGTGAGTGTGTTTCACTCCGATGCACGGGCTTTCGGACTGCTCTCCTCGCTGACGGCCGTTGGCGCACTCTCGGGAGCGTTGTTTGCCGCCAGAGGAAAGAAACCGGGCTTCGCGTCCCTGTCGATGGGCGCCAGCGTCTTCGGGCTGGGCTGTACTCTGGCGGCACTCGCGCCCGGCTACTGGTGGTTTGCGGCGGCGCTCGCACTCAGCGGGGCGGCTGTTCTGATCTTCACCAATGGCACGAACAGCATCATGCAGCTTTCGACGGAACCTTCGATGCGGGGCCGGGTGATGGCTCTGCGGGTTGGGGTGGGGCTCGGGGGAATGACGATCGGCGGCCCGATCGCCGGTTGGGTTGCCAACGCCTTCGGCCCGCGCTGGTCGCTCGGAATCGGCTCGGGGGCGGGCTTCATCGCCGCCCTGATCGCAATCTATGTTCTGGCACGGCGAAAAGAGCCACGGCCTGCCTGGCAGTTCGTCCCGTGAGGAAACGGAAGGGTGGCGGCGGCCGGTGTCTGGGGCGATGCTCCTACTCTCTGAAACGTTGGTTTGCGCGATGCAACATCTGTTAGACTACGGCCACTCATGAGGCGCGATCTGATCTGTTCCCTGGGGTTGGCGCTCTACTTTGCTACGCGCGCCTTGGCGCAGACGGCAGCGCCCCTCGCCATCGTTGACGTCAACGTGGTGGACGTGAGAGCGGGCGAGATCCGCGGACACCAGACCGTGGTGATCGCGGAGGGGCGAATCACCGGGATTGGCTCCTCCGATCGAGTCCGTGTTCCGACGCAGGCGATCCGAATTCCGGGCGAAGGCCGTTATCTTATCCCCGGGCTCTGGGACATGCACATCCATTTGCGCAGCAGTGAGGCCAAGCCCGACGTTCCCCTGGTGGAGGAGAATGCCGCGCTGCTAGATTTGTTTCTCCCGAATGGCGTGGTTGGCGTGCGGGAAATGGGCGGCGATCTAGCCGATTCCGTTTTCCGCTGGCGCGAGGAGATTCGTTCCGGCAAGCGCGTCGGTCCGCGCATCCTGACGGCCGGCCGCAAGATCGATCAGATACCGCCTGCGTGGCCCGGATCGCTCGGAGTCGCATCACCGGAAGCGGCGCGCGAGGCGGTCCGCGAGGTGAGGCAAAGCGGCGCCGACTTCGTGAAAGTTTACTTCGCCTACGTTACGCCGGAGGTTCTCGGGGCTGTGGTGGATGAGGCGCACAAGGCCGGGCTGAAGGTGGTTGGGCACCGGGCGTACAACCTCCCCATCGAGACGGTGGTTGATCTTGGACAGGATGGGATTGAGCACGCCTTTTATACGCTGGCGTTCCAGCGCGACGGGTACGAAGAACTGAACCGCGAGATCGCCGCGAGGAAGCAGACGCCGCTGCAGGTTTCGCCGGCGGAACGCTGGGCGCGCATGCTGTACCTGGAGGACGCCAAAGAGGAGGAACGGGTCTACCGGGTGATGGCGCAAAAACAGGTTTGGGTTACGCCCACGCTTACAGCGACCATCCGGGTATGGCAGGAACTAGGTGAGCACGACTTCGAATCGGACGACCGGAAGCGCTTTGTGTTTCCTGCTGTTTGGGAGAGCTGGGACCCGAAGCTGGGGAGGCGCAGGCCTCCTTCCGGCGAGGTCCGGAAGATCCTGACCGAGGTGAACAAGCGCGCGCAAAGAGCGACGGTGGCCGCTTACAAGGCCGGCGTCCCGATGCTGGCTGGAACGGACTGCGGCGTCGACAACAACTATGTGATTCCGGGATGGTCGTTGCATGAGGAACTGGAGAACCTGGTGAAGGCCGGACTTACCCCGCTAGAGGCGCTTCGCATGGCGACGATCAACGCGGCCCGATGGCGCGGCGAGGATTCGACCGAGGGCACAGTCGAAGAAGGCAAGGCAGCCGATCTGGTTCTGTTGCGTTCGAACCCGCTCGAAGCGATAAGTCATACGCGGGAAGTTGAGTCGGTCTTCGCCGGCGGCAAGTATTATTCGCGATCCGATCTCGATGCGATGCTGCGGCAGGTTGCGGAGCGCGTTTCCGCCGGGCGGCGTCAACAATCGCGCTGACCGCGTTGCATCGCGCGTCGCTGGTTCGCGACGGTGGCGCGGATTGGCGGCAAGAGGGCTGTCAAAGGGCCTATGGTCATCGGGGTACGACGTCATTGCCGGCGGATAACTCCGGGATGGTTGGCCACGGGAAAGTGAAACACGTTGACGATACCCTGGCAAGGCACCGGAACTGATCTCATGCGGCGTCAGAGGAAGTTGGTTGGACCAGGAACGATAGGCTGGCATGGCGGAGTTCCGGATCGCGCGGCACCGGGGCGTCCGCCCTGTCGAGCGTAGTCGTAAGGGGCCGGAAGGCCGCTTCCTTGCGGGTGCGGCTCTGCTACGGGGCGTGTCGCGGAGGGGGGTGGGACTTTCCTCCCCCTCGGTGCGTCAGCGGATCATGCACGCGCCGTTGCGGTGGCGGCTTCGTCGATACGATAGGAAGCCAGACGGGAGCAAGACCGTGAACTGGTGGAGATTTTGGCCGAGCTTGCTCGGGGACACGCTGGTGGTCTGGGGCTGAGAGTTCGGGCGGAGGAGTGTACTGCGAGTGTAAGTTAACGCAGGAGAACTACGGGCGGGACCATCATCCGCGGTGCTTCACCATGTGGTTCGCGGGCGGTGGGAGCCAGTGAGGGGATTTCGGTGGGCGAGACGGACGATGACGGATGTGGTGGGGTGGTTACGCAGAAGTTACTGGCGGGGAGGCTAAGCCGGGCTTGCCCGGAGCGGTGCCGTCAGGACTGTTTGTTCTCGCGGTTCTTTCTCTTCGGCTTGGCATCGGGCCACCAGACGGCGTGGGCCGATTTGACGAAGCGCCCGACGCAGTATTCGACGAACTGTTTCGCAACGCAGGGATTGCTGTCGCGGATTAGCTCGATCATCTGGCGATGACGCGGCAAACCGGGAGCCCATTTTGCCGCCGACTCCTGGATCTCTAACATCCGCAACAGAACGAAGCTGAACAGCGGGCGGAGCAGACGGCTCAAAGCTTCCGCAAGTAGTGGATTCCCGGACGCTTGCCCGAGTGCGAGATGGAATGTCAAATCGCTT
>DAIDIH010000233.1 GCA_027459465.1 Bryobacterales bacterium
AAGTGGCGCCGGTAGACGGAGATGAATTCGTAGGATCGGTCGTCGAAGCTGTGCCAGGGCAGGCGGACATTGGTGTGGGGGATTGTGACGCGCTGCCAGGTGGAATCGTCGAAGCCGGGTTGAAGGGCGGCATCGGCTGCGCGCGCCTGGAAGAGCCAGTTCCGGCAAATTTCGTAGCTGCCGGGACCGTCTGTCTGGGTAGCCGCGCGGTCGTTCTGGGGTCCGGCCTGGACGGCGCCGCCCACGACTGCCAGCGCGCCGCCGGCAAGAAATGCCCGGCGATCCATGTTCGCAGTTGACATACCGGCCTCAACTTAGCACAACCTGAAAAAACTTGTCCGTTTCTGCTAACGGGTGTACGCTGTCTGGAAAAGGGGACAATTATGCTGCGAAGGACGCTCCTCCGGCTGCTCGGTTTGGGACTCGCTCGCCGCTTCGCTCGGGCGGAGACCGCGGAGCCGGCCTCGCGCAGCTCGCCGAAGCTGGTTCTTGTAACTACCGGCGGAATTCGCCGCCAGGAGAGCTTTTCCGAACAGGGCGTCGGCAACATTCCCCACCTCGCGGGCGAACTTTTCCCTCAAGCGCTTTTTTATCCGTACGTGTGGAACGAGGGGACCACGGCCCACTTCAATACAATCAGCAGTATCTTGACCGGAGTCTGGCAGCATGTCGACGACTGGGGGAAGGATCGGCCCGCCAATCCGACTCTATTCCAGTATCTTCAAACTCAACGGAAGGTGGGCGCGAACGAGACCTGGTTAGTAACAAGTAACAAGGCGCTCACCGCGAAGATCGGCGTCGACGCCAATGTGATTCTCGCCAAGCAGTTATTGATCGAGTCTGTCGAGCGGATCATCATGGGCCACAGCCCGCATCATAAGCTGCAGCGCGACGTGCTGCTCGACGAACTCACCACAATTATGCAGGACGATTATGAGCGGATCGGATGGAGCATCCCGTCGGAGTCTTCCATTCTGGATCCGGAGCTGAAACAGGTGTTCCTTGCGGCTCTGGCGGATTTCATCAACGGACCGAACAGTCCTACGAGCGGCGATGAACTGACCTGGTTCGTGGGGAGCGAGGTCTTGCGCCGCGTCTCCCCGGCCATCCTGGTAATGAATTTCTCCGACGTCGAGGTGGCGCACTCTGGCACTTATTCGCTGCACTTATCGGGGATTCGCAACAATGACGCACTGGTGTGGCGTCTTTGGAATTATCTTCAGACACTCCCGGCATACCGCAATAACGTCACGATGGTGGTGATGCCGGAGTTCGGACGGGATCCCGACGGCGCAAGCACCAACGGATTTTTCAATCACCGCAGCGACAGCAGCTCAACCCGCATGTCGTGGGCGATGATTCTGGGCGGCGGAGTCCACAAGCCCGGTGTTGTTTCTCAGGAAGTGCGGCAGATCGACTTTGCGCCTTCCCTCGGCGCACTGCTCGACGTCAACTGCTCGCAGGCGGCAGGACATCTTCTGCCCGTATTCGGGGTGTAAAGTGGCGAACCCCGTCGACCCCGCTCTTCTCGCCAGATTGCCCCGCAGCTTTGTGCCTGCGCTGAATGAGCAGCTCCGGTCGTGGGATCTGTTATTCCCCGCTGAGCGGCGGGCCATCCAATGGCAGATGGAGTGGCTGGGGAGGTTGCCCGGCGCCGAGTTCCGCGCGCTGTTTCAGCCGATACTCGCTCTCGAACAGAAGATGGAGCTTCCCGACTGGAACCTGAACACGGAGCGGATGTCGGTGCGGGACACCGGCATTCTTGTGCGCTCGCCCTATTATCCGCAGTGGCGCGCCGAAGTGGAGAAGGTTTTCTCCAAAATCGGCGCGGCTCGCGAGGCCGAAGGTGGAAACAAGCAGGGCCGGAGACTTATCGTCTGCACGATGCCGGGCGGAGCGCCGGTTCCCTCCGGTCCCATCTGGGAATCGCTCGAGCCTCAAGGACACTGGCTTCTCCTCCAATCGCCGTTCGCCGAAGTTCTGCCGAAGCTCTTTCGCGCCGTTGCCGGCCGGCATTTCCAGTCGGAGGTTGAACCCGTGGAGCGAACGTGGGTTCTCGAGTACGACGAAATGCTTTCAGGCATGCGTGTGGACGGGGCGGTAACCGGGCTTTGCTTCAACGGCCTGGGACCGGTGCGGCGTGAGTTTCTCCTGCGTCTCAATTCCATTGACCGGAATCTGAAAACCGTCGACCGGACGTATGACAGTCTGCGTCTCATCGATCTGGACGCGATGATGAAGCGGCCGTACCAACCGGACGTCCGGGAATTTGTCCGCAATGTTTTCCTGAGCGGCAATGGGGCGCTGTTGTTCGGGAACTCGTTCGTGCAATGGGGCGCTTCGGAAGCCTTCCGGCGCGCCGCGCCCCAGGCCACGTTCTGCCGTTTCGGAGTCCGTCCCAAATTGAAGCCGTTCAGCAGCGTGGTGTTGTTCGAGGACCAGCACCGCGCGAACCCGGTTCCGGACCAGCCCGACCTCGCGGGATCCTTCATTGACGCCCAAATGCTGGTCGAGTATGTGTACTTATCGGCGATGCGCGAGCGGGAGTATGCCGGGTCGTCTTTGTTTGTTCTCGCCATGCCGGACGAAAATTGCGCGCTCGCGCTCGGCCCGACTGAATTTCTAACTCCGCTTACGAAGGGCAGTGCTCCCGTTTCAACCTCTCAACTTACATCCGCGATAACGGACTGGCTGGCCGCCTGAGTCGGGCTTATTGTTCTGTGTGTGTGACGGCGCCGCACAAGCAGGTTGTGGCGCCCTGTCGAAAGTCATGACGGTCAGGCCGGTTGGCAGCAGCCGTTAACTTATTTACTTTTTGATTAGGCTTATTCGCTGGTGAGGAACAGCGGTGGGCGGGGAACGGCGTCGCCCGCCCATTCCCAGTAGCGGACGAGGATGGTGTAGACCATGAGGGCGGTTTCGCCTTCGCCCCAGATCATATAGCGGAAGGATTGTTTCATGAGGTTCTGGCGGGTGAGGCCGAGGAAGATGCTGGTGGGGTTGATGAGTTCGCTCAGGTAGGCGATGGTGTTGGCGAGGGCGACGGCGCCCCAGACTTCGATGACGAAGTCTTCGGCTTCCCTGCGGATGCCCATGCGGAGCGTGGTGAGGAATTCGCTGCGGTTGTCGAGTAAGTGGACGTGAAGGAAGGCGATGGGGCCTTCGATTTTGTATTTGGCCCGGAGTTCGTTTTCCTTGGCGGCGCGGGCGGCGTGGCTGGCGCCGCGAAGAGGGACGAGGTTGACGCGGCGGCCGGAGATTTCGGACCAGAGGGCGGCGGAGGCGGAATCGAGGAAGCGGACGTCGGAGACGCGGAGTTCACGGGCGCGCTGGTAGCGGCTGGCGGCGCTGAGGGTGAGAATGAAGACGATGAAGATGGTGGAGATGATGATGCCGTCGGGGCGTTCGAAAACGTTGGCGATGAGGGTGTAGGCGAACAGGGCGCTGACGGCCACAAAGTAGAGCGCGGGTAAAAACAGAACGTGGCGATTTTGTTTAGATGCGAGGGCTTCGCGCCAGGTGGAGATGGCGACGGCGATGGAGGCGGAGAGGATGAGGACAAGGACGCCGGTGGCGTAGGCGCCGGCCTGGGCTTCGACGTTGGCGTGGAAGACGAGGGTGACCGCGAGGTCGATGACGAACAGGACCAGGACCATGGGTTTGCGGTAGAGGACCCAGCGGGGGGCCATGCCGAAGCGCGGAAGGTACCGGGGGATGAGACTGATGAGACCGGCCATGGCGGAGGCGCCGGCGAACCAGAGGATGGCGATCGTGGCGAGGTCGTAGGCGGTGCCGAAGATGTTGCCGAGCATCTGGTGGGCGAGGTAGGCGATGGCGCGGCCGGCCGCGGGTCCGCCTTCGCGGTAAGCGGACTCGGGGATGAGGAGGGTGGTGACGAAACTGGACAGGAGCAGGAAGCCGCCCATGATGAAGGCGGCGGTGGTGAGGAGTTTGCCGGTGGCGCGGATGCGGCCGGCGGGGCGGCCTGCGGCGTCGATGGAGGGCTCGCCTTCGGGCCGGATGAGGGGCATGACGGAGACGCCGGTTTCAAAGCCGCTCATGCCGAGGACGAGTTTGGGGAAGGCAATGAAGGAGGCCAGCGCGATGCCGGTCCAGTCGCCATGGACGGCGAGGGAGGCGTGCCATTGGGAGATCATCGACGGGTGGGCGAGGATTCTGGCGAGCCCGTAGAGGAGGACGATGGCGTTGAGGAGGAGGAAGGGGATGGCGACGAGCGAGGCGACGGCGATGGCTTCCTGGAAGCCGATTAAGAAGACGACGGCGAGGACGATGAGGAGGCCGAGGGTGATGCTCATCTGGGCGTTGCCGAGGAAGGGGTGAAGGAAGGCGTTGTGGACGGCGTGGGTGGCGGCGTCGGCGGCGGACAGCGTCATGGTGATGACGAAGTCGGTGCCGGCGAAACCGATTAAGACGAGGACGAAGATTTTCGAGGCCCAGCCCGAGAGCAGGTTCTCGAGCATGGCGATGGAGCCTTGGCCGGCGTAGGAGTAGCCGGCGACTTTGCGATAGACGGGGAGGGCTCCGAGGAGAGTGGCGGCGACGAGGATGAGGGTGGCGATGGGTCCGAGACTGGCGGCGGCGATGAGGGCGATGCCGGCCTGGTAGACGAGGGAGGAGAAGTAGTCGACCCCGGTGAGCCACATGACGGAGGGCCAGGGGTAGGTGTGTTCCTCTTCGGGGGTTTGGTCGAGGCGGCCGCCGACGAGGAGCCAGCGGGACAGGGCGTTGCGGGGTGGCTGCGATTCGGCGGTGGGAAGTCTGGGGAGTTTGGGGATGGGGGTTGTGGGTGGGGTGGGCGCGGGATCAGCCATGTGGGTGCGCTCCGGCCGAATGCGGCGGGCCGGTGCGGCAAGGGCCAGTATAGCCCGTGCGCGAGGGAACGAGCGAGCCTTCCGCGGCGTAGGACAATAAGAATAGACTTGAGGGAGATATGAAACTTATCGCGATTGTAGTTCTCGTCTTGCTGTTGCTGGGAGGTTTGATTGTTTTTGGCACGGTGAAGAGCACTTACAACAACCTGGCCACGGAGCGGGAGGCGATTAACGCGCAGTGGGCGCAGGTGGACGTGGCGCTGCAGCGGCGCGCGGATTTGATCCCGAACTTGGTGGAGACGGTGAAGGGGTTCGCCAAGCACGAGGAAACCGTATTTAAGGATATCGCCGACGCGAGGTCGGCCCTGCTCGGGGCGAGGTCGCCGCAGGAGAAGATTGCGGCGAACGGCCGGCTGGACCAGACACTGGGGAGGCTGCTGCTGTTGCAGGAGAATTATCCGCAGTTGAAGTCGAACGAAAACTTCCTGCGGCTGCAGGACGAGTTGGCGGGGACCGAGAACCGGATCGCGGTGGAGCGGCGGAAGTACAACGAAGCCGTGCAGCGGTACAACACCGACATCGCTTTGTTCCCGGCCAACGTGATTGCGGGCATGTTCAACTTCCAGCACAACGACGCCTATTTCAAGACGGAGCCGGGGGCGCGGAACGCTCCGAAGGTACAGTTTTAGAGGGCTGCGCGATGCCCGGTCCGCGGATGGCTTGGGATGTGGAGCGCTACGAGGCCTCGCACGGTTATGTGTGGGACTACGGGGCGGCGCTGCTGGATCTGCTGGCGGCGGGGCCGGGGGAGCGGGTGCTGGATGTGGGCTGTGGGAGCGGGCAGCTAACGTCGCGGATCGCGGAGGCGGGCGCGGCGGTAGTGGCGATCGACGCTTCGCCCAACATGATCGCGCAGGCGCGGATCAATTTCCCGAATCTGACGTTTGTGCTGGCGGACGCGGCGGAGTACCGAGCCCAGGAGCCGTTCGATGCGGTGTTCTCAAACGCGGCGCTGCATTGGATGAAGCCTCCGGAGGCGGTGGCGGCGTCGATTGCGCGGGCCTTGAAGACCGGCGGGCGGTTTGTGGCGGAGTTTGGCGGACACGGGAACGTCGAGGCCGTTGCCGAAGGCCTGCGGACGTGTCTGGGCATCACGCGGGCGGCGGCGCGGAACCCTTGGTACTTTCCTTCCATCGGCGAGTACGCCACCCTGCTGGAGCATGCGGGGCTGGAGGTGACAGCGGCTTCGCTGTTCGAGCGTCCGACCCGGGTGGAGGGCGAGGGCGGCCTGCGGGACTGGCTGCAGATGTTCGCGGCGACGTTTCTGGAGGGGCTTTCCTCGCACGCGCGGGAGAGTCTGTTTGTGCGGATGGAGACGCTGCTGGGGCCGAAGCTATTTCGGGAGGGGGCGTGGTGGATCGATTACCGGCGGCTGCGGGTGGTGGCGCGGAAGGTGGAGTGAGGTGAGGGCTGCCTTTGGCTGCGCGCCTATACCTGACGAGAAGCCGAGGCCCACCCGGCTGTAGGGGAAGGCTCCGTGAATTTGCTTCAAGCGGCGGAGCAAAAACCGATCCGAGTGGTAATCGAGGGACATCCCAACCAGCCGGACGCAGCGAGCCCGTGGAGAGAGGAAACGGGATAAGGATAGCGCCGGGTACGAGGCCAGGACGGGGGCGAGGCGCACGTTCGTGTTAGGCTTGCGGTCGGAGGGGGCCGGCCGGTGTGAGGCGGTTCGGGGCAGTTGCGCCGCGCCGGAGGCGGCTTAACTTTCGGGGAGGTTTCGAATGGCAACGATCGCGGGTGTGGCGCAGGCGTTTTTCGACGCGTGCGAGACGGGAAAAGGTTGGGAGGTGTGCAAGGCTTATTGCACGGGCGACGCTACGTTTTCCGCGCAGGCCGAGCCGCTGTTGGGCGTCAAGACTCTCGCCGGATACACGGATTGGATGAAGGGCATGGGAGCGGTTTTGCCGGGGGCGAGTTACGAAGTGAAGTCGTTCGCGACGGACGCGGCGCGGAACCAGGTGGTGGTTTACGCGGTGTTTCACGGCACGCACACGGGAAGCGGAGGACCGGTCCCACCGACCGGGCGCAGCACGAGCACGGACTATGTGTACGTGATGCAGTTTGAAGGCGACAAGATTGTCCACATGACGAAGATATGGAACGCGGGGTTCGCCATGAAGGAGTTGGGGTGGGTGTAGCTGGCGGCGCTCTATAGGGTATTGCGGGACTTCACAACGGGGCTGACCCGGCCGGAGCAGTAACTGTCCTGGATGGAAGTTACTCGTTCCAAAAAGACGACTGCGCCGAGCCGGTTGGTTGGTGCCTGGGGTGCAAAGCGGGTGTCAAGACGCACGCGGAAGATGACGGTCTGGCGGGGAGGGAGGAGCAAGGCGGTATCCGGGAACTCGTTGTTCGCGTCCGACCGCGCCGAACCAAACATGGGTGGCTCCGCACCGTTCACCGTCAGGTAAATGGCGAGGGAGCGCCGGCGGGCGCCTGGGGCCAGGAGGATCGACTCGTCGTCGCCTCCGGCGGGAATAGAAAGTGGGACATCGCCCGCGTTTGTGAGCGCGACCTCGACGTCCCGGCTGTAGATGTCCGGATAATCGGTGTCGGGATAGCGGACGAGACGGACATCGAGGGGTAGAGGGGTGTCCGGGTTCATGTAGGAGACGGCGCAGTGGACGGACGGCGAGTAGGACGCGGCGGGTTCCCGTGGCTCGTGTGGCGAAGTGAGGTCAATGTAAGCCATGGGCGGCGGATCGAGCGCGAGGATGTAGGGAGCGAGGGGCGCCAGGGGCGAGGGGAAACGCCGCTGGTCGGCCGGCGGGCTCCAGTCGAGGGAGTTCGCGCTGGAGGCTGGCTTGCCTAGCGTGATTTGGTATTCGCCGTCGCTGGTGGACCAGGTTACCCCAAGCCCCGCTTTCACGGAGAGCGTTGCTTGCGGGATCTGCTGCGAGGCGAGCCACCCGGCGGCGACGGTGGTGTCCAGCGGAAGGCGGTAGAGGACGCTTTCGCCCGGTTGAACTAGTTTCAAGGTTACGGGATCTTCGCTGGAGCCGCTCGCCTGAGCGCCGCCGATGATTTCGGAACCGAGAGCCGTGGCAATGGAGACGGTGAAGGTGACGTGGCGGTTGCCGGAGGCGGGAGCGATGCCTGGTTCCGGCCGGTCGAGCCCGACGGGCAGGGCGAACGGTTTCGCGCCGGTGTTGGCGAGCAGAACTTCGAGAGCGGCGTCATGGTACGGCCCCGCGCCGGGGTTCGGGACGACTCGGAGCAAGTGGAGGGTTACGGGAAACCCGGCCTTCCGCTGCTCGGTCCATTGATCGCGTGGAGTGAACGATCCGGACAACACGGTAGGCTGGGGGACGATAACGTCCTGTGGGCCGGGATCGGGGGGTGGCGCGGTGAGGTCGACGGTGGCTACCGGCGCCTGGCTTAGACCGAGCAGCGCGAGAATGAGTAGCGCGGCGGGCATGGCTTCTCCCGTTTTAACTCGAAATGGGCGCAGCCAGCGTTTGGCGGAGGAGTTGGGCGGCCTGGGCGGCGGAGTGTTGGGCCTGGGGGGTGAGGGGTTCGCCGGGGGCGAGGCTGGTTATGGGGAGGCGGCAGGCGAGGGCGCGGCCGGGGAAGGCGTAGAGACCGCGGGCGAGGGCCAGGATTTCTTCTGGGGTGGAGACGTGGGTGAGGGACGGAGGCGGCGGGGTGGGTTCGACGGGCGTCAGCGTGACTTCGGAGGCGAGTAAGTCGGCGTCGAGGAAGACAACTACGTCGTAAGTGGCGATTTTGGCGGATAACTCGGGAGTAAGTTGATTAAGTGAAAGAGTATCGAGGCCGGGGGAGGGTGGGATAAATTCGAGCGTTGCCTGGGCGACGGCGTCGTCGCCTCGGAGCGGGTTGCCGATGGCGACTAAGAGCGCCTTCATGCGCGGGGGCGGGTGAGGCGGCCGGCGACGGCGCCGTTTTTGACGATTTCAACGATAAGCGGCATCCGGCCGAGGGCGTGGGTCGAGCAGGAGAGGCAGGGGTCGTAACAGCGGATGGCGGCTTCGACGCGATTGAGCATGCCTTCTTCGAAATCGTTGCTTTCTTCGAGGGGTTTGAGGAAGCGGCGGGCGGTCTGTTCGACCGATGCATTCATGGCGTGGTTGTTCTGAGAGGTGGCGATCAGGAGGTCCGCGTTGGTCATGAGGCCGTTTTTGTCGACCCAGTAATGATGGAAGAGGGTGCCGCGCGGGGCTTCGCAGGAGCCGATGCCTTCGCGGCGGTTGAGCGAGGCCTTGGCCTGGATGGTGTCGTCGAACAGGTCGCGGTCCGCCATGAGTTCCTCGATGCGCTCGGCGCAGTGGAGCATTTCGATCAGGCGGGCGAGGTGGTAGTGGAACGACTGGCAGACGGCGCCTTCGCCGCGTTGCTTGAATTCGCGGAGTTCGCGGTCGGCGAGCGACGTGCCGGCGAAGCGGGCGACGTTGAGGCGGGCGAGTGGGCCAACACGGTAGTGGCCCTGCGGGTAGCCGAAGGGGCGGTAGAAAGGGAACTTCATGTAGGAGTAATCTTCGCTTGCCTCGCCCAAGAAGGTGGAGTAGCGGGTGGGATCGAGGTGTTCGGCGATGCAGTTGCCTGCGGCGTCGACGATGCGGATGGTTCCGTCGTAGTATTCGAGGCCGCCTTCGTCATTGACCGTGGCGAGGAAGAGCGAGGGGAAGTTGCCGATGTGATCGAGTTCTTCGGGGAAGGTGTCGAGGAGGGATTTCAGGCGGCCGAGGGCGAGGTTAATGGATTCGAGGACCTCGGGGATCCAGGAGAGGATTTCGTCGCGCTGGGCGGTGGTGAACTGGCGGGAAACGCCGCCGGGTCCGCTCCAGCCCGGATGAATGCGCTTGCCGCCGACGGTTTCAATGATGCGCTGGCCGAACTGGCGGAGGCGGATGCCGCGGCGGGCGAAGTCCTGATCTTCGGCCAGGAGGCCGAAGATGTTGCGTTTGGCGGGGGGCGAGTCGAAGCCGAGCAGCAGGTCCGGGGCGGAGAGGTGGAAGAAGCTCAGCGCGTGGGACTGGAGGACCTGGGCGTAGTTGACGAGGCGGCGCTGTTTTTCGGCGGCGCGGGGAATTTCGACGCCGAGAAGCATGTCGCCGGCCTTGGAGGAAGCGAGAACGTGGCTGACGGGGCAGATGCCGCAGACCCGCGCCATGAGGCCGGGCATTTCCTGGAAGGGGCGGCCCTGGCAGATTTTTTCGAAGCCGCGGAATTCGGTGACGTGGAAGCGGGCGGAGGAGACGGCGCCGGTTTCGTCCACCACGATGGTGATTTTGGCGTGGCCTTCGATGCGGGTGACGGGTTCGATCAGGATGCAGCGGTTCATGCTCCGAACCTCCTTCCTTCGCGAGAGGGCGTTTCGCCGTTCAGCAGCGCGGCGACGAACTCGTAGATCGATTCGGCCGAGGGCGGGCAGCCGGGGAGGAAATGATCGACGGTGACGACATCCTGGACGCGGAGGACGCGGTCGAGAAGACGCGGGACGATGCCGTCGAGGGAGGGGATGGTGCCGGTGACGGAGAGTTCGTTGTAGGCGCGGTGGAGGACGTCGTCGAGGGCGAAGAGGTTGCGGAGGGCGGTGACGTTGCCGGTGACGGCGCAGTCGCCGAAAGCGACGAGGATTTTGGTGCGGTGACGGATGGTGCGGATGTCGCGGAGGTGGTCGGTGTTGGCGACGGCGCCTTCCACCAGGGTGATGTCGACGCCTTCGGGGAAGTGTTTGACGTCGGCGATCGGGGAGTAGCAGACGTCGGCGAGGGCGGCGAGTTCAATCAGACGCTCGTCGAGGTCGAGGAAGGACATGTGGCAGCCGGAGCAGCCGCCGAGCCAGACAGTAGCAAGTTTGGGTTTAGCGGGCATTTTTGCGTCAGGCGATCCAGAGTTTCTTTTCGCGGGCGGTGACGATGTAGCGGAGGAAACCGCGGTCCTTCCGCATGTCGGCGACGGTTTTGCCTTTGGAGAAGAGGGCGCCGGTCGGGCACACCTGGACGCACTTGCCGCAGCTTGTGCAGCTTGCGCTTTCGCCCCAGGGCTCGCCCAGGTCGGTGATGACGCGGGAGTTTTTGCCGCGGCCGGCGACGTCCCAGGTGTGGGCGCCTTCGACTTCGTCGCAGACGCGGACGCAGCGCGTGCAGAGGATGCAGCGGTTGTGGTCGAGGCCGAAGCGGTCGTGGCTGAGGTCGACTTCGAGCTTGGGGTATTGGGGACGCAGGCGCACGTGGTCGACGCCGAGTTGGGCGGCCAGGTCCTGGAGCTCGCAGGCGCCGTTGAGAACGCAGACGGAGCAGACATGGTTGCGTTCGGCGAGCAGGAGTTCGACGATGAGGCGGCGGTGGGCGCGGAGCGCGGGGGTGTTCGTGCGGACCACCATGTCTTCGGCTACTTTGGTCATGCAGGAGGGCTGCAAGCGCTTCTGGCCGTCGATTTCGACAAGGCACAGGCGGCAGGCGCCGACGTCGGAGAGGCCGCCCAAGTGGCAGAGGCGCGGGATGTGGATCCCGGAGTCCCAGGCGGCGGAGAAGATGGTTTGGCCTTCGAGGGCCGTGATCATTTTGCCGTCGACTTCGAGGGTTCGTACGCTCATGAGTGGACCTCCTCGGAGGCCTGGATCGGGCAGTGGCCGGCCGGGCAGCGGCGTTCGCGGACGTGGGCTTCGTATTCGCCGCGGAAGTGGCGCATGGTGCTGAGCACGGGGTTGGGCGCTGCCATGCCGAGGCCGCAGAGGCTGGCTTCGCGGAGGAGAGCGGAAAGTTCTTCCAGCATCCAGAAGTCCGCCTCGGTGCCTTCGCCGCGCGTGATGCGCTCTAGGATCGAGTGCATCTGAACCGTGCCGGCGCGGCAGGGGATGCATTTGCCGCAGGACTCGTCCATGCAGAATTCCATGAAGAAGCGGGCGACATCGACCATGCACGTCGAGGTGTCCATCACGATCAGCCCGCCGGAGCCCATCATCGTGCCGATGCGTGTGAGAGAGTCGTAGTCCATCGGGAGGTCGAGGAACTGGGCGGGGATGCAGCCGCCCGCGGGACCGCCGGTTTGGGCGGCTTTGAACTCGTAGCCTTCGGGCACGCCACCGCAGATGTCGTAGAGGATGGTGCGGAGGGTGGTGCCGATGGGAACTTCGACGAGGCCCGTGCGCTGGACGCGGCCCGCGACGGCGAAGACCTTGGTGCCGGGGCTGGAAGCGGCGCCGATGGAGGCAAACCAATCGCCGCCGTTTTCGATGATGGCGGGGATATTGGCGAAGGTTTCGACGTTGTTGATGAGCGTGGGCTGGCCCCAGAGGCCGGACTCGGGCGGATACGGCGGGCGGGGCACGGGCTGGCCGCGCTTGCCTTCGATCGATTTGATCAGGGCGGTTTCCTCGCCGCAGACGTAGGCGCCGGCGCCGATGCGGAGGTCGATCTGAAACTGGAAGTTGCTGTCGAAGAGGCGCGAGCCGAGAAGGCCCTCCCGGCGGGCCTGTTCGATGGCGGTGCGGATGCGTTCGATGGCGAGGGGGGATTCGCCGCGGGCGTAGATGTAGCCCTGCTGGGCGCCTACGGCCCGGCCGGCGATGGCCATCCCTTCCAGCACGCGGTGCGGGTCGCCTTCAAGGACACTGCGGTTCATGAAGGCGCCGGGGTCACCCTCGTCGGCGTTGCAGACAACGTAGCTAACCGTGGAAGGGTGCCGGGCGACAAGTTCCCACTTTAGCCCGGCCGGGTAGCCGGCGCCGCCGCGTCCGCGGAGACGGCTGCGTTTGACTTCGGCGACGATGTCGGGCGGAGTCATGGTGGTGACCGCCTTGAGCAGGCCCTGGTAGCCGCCTTGGGCAATGTAGTCGGCGATGCGTTCGGGATCGGCGTGGCCCGAGTTGCGGAGGATGAGGCGGCGCTGGCCGGCGTAGAAGGGGTGATCGCCAGTGAGGGCGCGGCCCTCGAAGCGGCCCGGGTCGCCGCTGACGAGGGCCGGTGCATCCGCTGGAGTCACTTCGGCGTATATCGTGTCGTTCGAGGAACAGCGGACGAGAGGGCCGCGCGAGCACCATCCCATGCAGCCCGTGCCGCAGACTTCAACTTCTCCCGTCCGGCCCTGGGCGGCGGCTTCGCGTTCGAGGGCGGCGCGGACCTCCCCGCTTCCGGCCGACTCGCATCCGGCGACCGTGCAGCAGGCAATCCGATTCTTTATGCCTTTCCGCCGTTCGAGTTCAGCGTCCCGCGTCTGGCGCAGTGTCTCCGCTGTCATGCGTCTCCTTGATACGCGCTTCCAGTTGGGCGCGGGTGACTTTCGACATGGGCTTGCCGTCGTAGATCACGATCGGGGCGAGGCCGCAGGAGCCAACGCAGCGGCCGGCCTCGATGGTCCAGCCGGCGCCTTTGTGGCAGCGCAGCGTGGCCATGAGATCGGTCCCACCGGCGGCGTAGCAGGCGGTGCCGAGGCAGACGACGGCTGAGTGATGTTGGGCGGGCGCGAAGCGGAATAAGTGATAGAAAGTAGCGACGCCCAGGACGCGGCTCGGAGGCAGCATGAGGCGGCGGGCGATTTTGCGCAGCAGCGGCGCGGAGAGATAGCCGTACAGTTGCTGCGCGGCGTGCAGGACTTCGATGAGCGCGTCGCCGGAGTACTGGTGGCGCGCCATGGCGCGATCGAGAGCGTCGTCCCTCGGATCGGTCATCTGGGCGGCGTTGTCCAATGTCATCAGCTTATCTCCCCGCGGTGGACCCCGTTTTGACGGCGTGGCGGACGAGTTGGAGGCGGGTGGAATCGAGCCTGTCGGAGATCAGTTCGACGAGACGCCGCATGAGCACGTATCCGATCTCAGGATTGTGATCGCAGAGAGACAGGACATCGTCGCCGGGGCCGAGCGTCTCCACGCGGTAGGGCCCGGCGCCCGTAGAGAGTTCGAGAGCAAAGTCGCCCGAGACGAGTAAGTAGAGATAAGACGACTTGTCGCCCTCCTGAAACATTACTTCGCCTTGCTTGAACGCTATTTCGTGCGCCAGGGACAGCAGCCTTCGCAACTGCGCCGGGTCGATGCCGTCGAGTAGCCGGCCGGCGCGAATCAAGCGATGGATTTGTTTCAGGAGCATCGGAGCTTCCCTGGCGCATGGATCCGCCACAGTTGTCAAGGCACTTTGTCTGCCAATGCGCGAGCGCCGGGATGCTTGACCGAGTGCGGAATATGCGGGGCGGGCGGCGGCGGGTCTGCGCTAGCTCGCTCAGAACCCTGCGCCGGGAACCGCAGCAAGGGCAGCGGAGCGGGCCGAGGGCGTTCACAACGAAGATCAGAAGTATTTCGCTATTTGGTTCAATGACTTACGGCAACGCGGCGGGCGGGCAGGTTGGATGCCGCTGGTAGACTCACAGGCGTTGAAGGTTTCAAACGCGCGAACGGACTTTTTGTCAAGGGAGAGGAAGTCGAGATGAAAAAACTTACCGCCAAGCAGATGCTTGAACTGCTGAAGCCGAAGGGGAAACTCGGGCGTCCGCCGGTGATGCGCCAGTGCCCTTATTGCAAGATGACATTCACGGCCACGGCCCTCCGGCCGCATCAGGCGGCTTGCAAAACGATACACATGCAGCCGCCCCCGCCGCCGCCGGATCCGATGGACCTGGAGAATCAGGTGTTGTCTTCGAATCCGCGGGAGCGTGTCCGGCAACTGGAGCAGCAGGAAGAGGACCGGATTCTGCGGACACTCGAGTAGCTGTTTTCGAGCGGGCAAAGCTCAGGCCACGGCCTTCCGGCCGAACAGGCGCAGCCCCGCGAGCCCCAAGCCGATCAGAATGAATGTAGCGGCTTCGGGGGTCTGCGATGGGGCGCTGGCCGTACCTTCGGAAAAGTCGCCGAGGATGATCTGCGTGCCGTTAACGAGGTTATCCCCCGAAGCCAGTGTAAACGAGAGGGAAGGAATCGGCGCGCTCGAAGTGACGCCGAAGAAGACGGGGACTGCGGCCGTGGTGGAGGGGGAGCTGAGGGTGTATTGGGAGCCGTCGCTGAAAGTAACTACCACCGGTTCGCCGAAGTTATTCTGCGTGGCGAGTTCGAACGAGAGCGCGGTGGTTCCGGACGTCGGTGTGATGGTGATCTTCGGGTTGGTGGCCGTAGTGCTCGCCATCGAGAACACGGCCCAGCCCATGTTGTATTGGTAATACCATGGCGCGGCGGAGCTGGTATCCTGGACCACCATGGCCTGGGTGGAAGGCGTTTGTGCATAAGTTACTCCGGCGATTGTGTAAGGTGAGGTAATGTCGTAATAACTGCCGGAGGTACCGGAGGGGAAGGTAACGGTAGTTACGCCGCTGACGGCGCTTTGCCAGCTCGTGAGATCCGTAAACGTACTGGTGATCGTGGAGGCGTGCGCGGCCAAGGCCATGCAGACCGCGACTCCAGCGAACAAGCCAAACCCCATCGTTCTGCGCATCATCGATTCCCTCTTTCCGCCCCCAATGTTTCGGCCGGACACACCTGTCCCGCCTGTCGCGCCGTCTGCGCGGCGTCTGGAACTTTGGACACAAGGATAGTAAGTACCCTAGGGACAAACTCTCCGGCGCGAGGAAGTTACTGTTTCAGACTGGAACTAATCTGGTTCTGGTACTGAAGGGCTTTTGCGTAGATGGCGGAGGTATCTTCGCGAAGCGCGCGGCCGTGCTCGACTAACAGGAGTCCTTCGACGACGGTGTCTTCGACGTCGGAGGCCTTCAACGCGTAGACGATCTGCGAGTAGACGTGATAAAGAGGGATGGCGTTGGGCACGTCGAGGCGGAGCGTGATGAGGTCGGCGCGTTTGCCGGGCTCGAGCGATCCGATTTGGCCATCCATGCCGATCGCTTTGGCGCCGAGGATAGTGGCCATGTCGACGGCTTGCGCCGCGGGGAGGCTGCGGGGATCGCCCGTTGCGGCTTTTTGCAGATCGGCGGCGAGGTTCATTTCTTCCATCAGGTCGAAATCATTGTTGCTCCCGGCGGGGCCGTCCGTGCCGAGTCCGACGTTCATCCCTTCGGCGAGCATGGCGGTCACGGGGGCGATGCCGCTTGCGAGTTTCATGTTGCTCGAGGGGCAGTGGGCGATGCCCGCGCCGCGCCTCTTCAGCAGGCTGCGGTCGGCCGCGTCGAGCCAAACGCCGTGCGCGGCGATGCTCCAACCGTTCCAGACGCCGAGATAGTCAAGATAGCGGGCCGGCGACAGACCGTATTTGGCGCGGGAGGTCTGGTCTTCGGTTCGGGTCTCGGCGAGGTGGATGACCAGCGGGACGCGGTAGCGGTTGGCCAGCGCGCGTGAGCCGCGGAGGCTTTCCGGCGTATTGGTGTAGAGGGCGTGAGGGGCGACGGCGGGGGTGATGAGAGGGTCGTTGCGGAAACGCTCGATGAAGCGCTCGGTGAAGCGCAGGGCATCGGCGGGCGTGGCGGAGTCGGGGCTCTTCATGCCGATGATGGTTTCGCCCATGACGCCGCGCAGGCCGGCTTGTTTGACGGCGTCGGCGGCGCGGTCCTCGAAGTAGTACATGTCAACCAGGGTCGTGACGCCGGCCCGCATCATTTCCAGGCAGGCGAGGCGGGTGCCCCAATAAACAAAATCGGGAGAAACGTTTTTCGCTTCGGCGGGGAAGATGTACCGCGAGAGCCAGTCCTCCAGTTTGACGTCGTCGGCGATGCCGCGCAGCAGCGACATGGCGGCGTGGGTGTGGGCGTTGATCAGGCCCGGCATGAGGATGGCCTCGGGGCGGGAAAAGGTCTGGCGGGCCTGGTAGCGGCGGGTGATTTCGGCGCGCGGGCCCACGGCCGCGATTCGTCCGTTGGCGATGGCGACGGCGCCGTTTTCGATGACATCGCGATGGGCATTCTCCGTGACAACCCAGCGGGCGGTCCAGATGGCGTCGACCGATTCGGCGCGCGCGGCGGCGAGCAGCAGAAGGCTAATCCAGATTCGACGCATCGAAGGCTCGCGGGAGCAGTTCTCCCATGCGGAGGGTGAGAGTTTCCCCAGCCGGGTTGACGAGGATCACTTCCATGTCGCCGCCGAATTCCCACAGGATCTGCCGGCAGGCGCCGCAGGGGGTGACGAGTTGGGGGGCGGCGGCGACGGCGACGCGGCGGAAGCGGCGGGCGCCTTCCGAGACGCCTTTGAAGACGGCGACGCGTTCGGCGCAGAGTGTGAGGCCGTAAGTTGCGTTTTCAACGTTGCAGCCCGTGAAGATCCGCCCGTTCTCGTCTTCAACCGCGGCGCCGACGCGAAAGTGGGAGAACGGGGCGTAGGCGTATTCGCGGGCGGCGAGGGCGGCGCGCAAAAGTTCATCCATGACTGGGCTCCGGGGCGGCGAGGCTTTGAACGACCAGTGGCAAGAGACGGGCGAGGCGGCTCGCGGCTTCGTTGCCGCGTTCAAGGACTTCGGCGTGGTGGATGGCGCCGGGTTTTACGCCGGCCGCCCAGTTGGTGACGCAGGAGATGGCGAGGATTTCCAGGCCGGCGTGGCGGGCGGCGATGGCTTCCGGGACGGTTGACATGCCGACCAGGTCGCAGCCGATGGCGCGGAGAAAGCGGATTTCGGCGGGGGTTTCGTAGCTGGGGCCGAGCATGGCGGCGTAGACGCCTTCGCGGACACGGAAGCCAAGTCGGGCCGCGGCGTCGCGGGCCAGCGCTCGAAGGCGGGGCGAGTAGACATCGGTCATGTCGGGGAAGCGGGGACCGAGGGAATCGTCGTTGGGGCCGATTAAGGGGTTCGTCCCCTGGAGGTTCACGTGGTCGGAGAGGACGACGAGTTCGCCGGGCGTCAAGTCCTCGCGGATGGCCCCGGCGGCGTTGGTGAGGATCAGGGTCTTGACGCCCAAGGCGGCGAGGACGCGGACGCCGAGCGTGACGCTCTTGGCGTCGTGGCCTTCATAGAGGTGGCTGCGGCCGGCGAGGATCGCGCCCGGGGTGCGGCCAAGCGTGCCGAAAACGAGTTTGCCGGCGTGGCCGGGGACGGTGGAGGCGGGCCAGCCTGGAATGTCCGCGTAGGGGATTTCCTGGGGATTTTCTACGGAAGAGAGGAAGCCGGAGAGGCCGCTGCCGAGGACCACGGCGACGCAGGGGCGGAGGGAGGCGCGGGATTCGATGTAAGAGATTGTTTCGCGCACTCATTCCATGGAACCACGGCGGGAGACGAAGGGGGTGGAGGCTACAGGCTGTTACACTGAAGTTTCGCTGTCATGGATCCCGATCCCGGTGCTTTGAACCCTGTCGTCCAAGAGCCGCCGGCTCCCGAGCCGCCTCCGCCCGCGGTGACCCCCGACCCCGGACGTGGGGCCGTGGCGGAGTGGACCATTACGATTCTGCTGCTGCTGTTCGGGACGACGACGCTGGTGCAGGCCTTTGTGATTCCGACCGGATCGATGGAGAACAATCTTCTTATTGGCGACCATTTGCTGGTGGACAAGCTGACGTACTCGCCGGCCGGGGCGATCAGCAAGCACCTGCTGCCGTTCGAGGAGCCGAAGCACGGCGACATTATTGTGTTCCGGTACCCCGTAGATCCCCTGCAAACCTTTGTGAAGCGGCTGATCGGCGTGCCGGGGGACAGGATCAAGCTGGTGGACAAGGTGGTTTACCGCAACGGCGTGAAGCTAAACGAGCCGTACGTGGTGCACAAGACGAATTACATCGACAACTACCGGGATAATTTTCCGAGCGATCCGGACCTGCATCTGGACCCGCGCGGCATCGCGATGCTGCAGAACAACCAGGTGAACGGGGAGATCGTGGTGCCGCCGGACAGTTACTTCGCCATGGGCGACAACCGCGATTTTTCGCTCGACAGCCGGTACTGGGGATTCGTTCCGCGGGATTACATCATCGGCAAGCCGCTGATGGTTTACTGGTCTTACGACGCGCCAACCGCGGACTTGGCCGGGACGGGATCCAAGTTTGGGCACGTAGCGGACCTCGCAACGCATTTTTTCACCAAGACACGCTGGAGCCGCACTTTCTTACTGCTACATGGCTACACGGACAAAAACTGAACTCGCGCCGAAGGCGAAGACCGACCAAGACGCCAAGCCGGCAGAGCCGCCGCGCTCATTTGTCGCCGAATGGTCGGTGACGATTCTGATATTGATTTTCGGCACATCGCTGGTGGCGCAGGTGATGGCGATTCCGACGTCGTCGATGCACAACACCCTGCTGACGGGGGATCACCTCATCGTGGACCGGCTGGCCTATTCGCCGTCGGGGCCGATCTCGAAGTACCTGCTGCCGTATGAGGACGTCAAGCGCGGGGACATCATCGTGTTCCGGCATCCGACGCTGCTGCAGGAAAACTACGTGAAGCGGGTGATCGGCGTGCCGGGGGATCATATCAAGCTCGAGAACCGGCAACTGATCTTGAACGGGCACGCGGTGAGGGAGCCGTATGTGATCCACATCTTTCCGTTTCCCGATCCGTATCGCGACAATTTCCCCGCGGCGCCGTTCGAGCCCGCCGGAGACGAGCGGATGAGCGACCGCGCCGAGCAGATGCTGGAACACGACGTGGTGAACGGGGAACTGGTGGTGCCGCCGGGGCATTACTTCGCGATGGGCGACAACAGGGACAATTCGCTCGACAGCCGGTACTGGGGCTTGGTCCCGCGCGAGAACATTATCGGGAAGCCGACGATTATTCTGTGGTCCTACGACGCGCCCACGGCGGACCTCGAAGACTACACTCTGCATCACTTCATCGACCTGGGCGAGCACTTCTTCACCAAGACGCGCTGGAGCCGGACCCTGAACCTGATCCAGGGCTATCCGCTCCAGTAGGCCGCCCACTTATCGGATATGAGACAACCGGCTCGGTACGGCCTGATTCTTGCAGGCGGGCGCGGGACGCGGTTCTGGCCGCGGAGCCGGGCCGCCTGCGCCAAACAGGTGCTGCGTTTTCTGAGCGAGCGTTCGCTCATTCAGGAGACGGTGGACCGGCTCAAGCCGGTGATTCCGCCCCAGCGGTTGTGGATCATCACGAGCGAAGTGCTGCGCAAAGAGATTGTGCGGCAGTTGCCGGAGGTACCCGCGGGGCAGATCCTGGCGGAACCTGCGCCGCGGAACACGGCGCCGTGCATCGGGCTGGCGGCGCGGATCCTGGAGACCATCGACCCGCAAGCGGTGTTCGGCGTTTTCCCGGCGGACCATGTGATTTCCCAGCCGGCGGCCTACCGGAAGCTGCTGCCGGCGGCGTTCGCGGAGGCGGCAAAGGGGAACATCGCGGTAATCGGCATCAAGCCGCGGTGGGCGGAGACGGGGTACGGCTACATCGAGTTTCCCAAGGGGACCGAATCGGGCGAGGCGCCGAAGGCCGTTCCGGTTCTTCGGTTTCGCGAGAAGCCGGACGCGGCGCTGGCCCGGCGGTTCGTGAAGGCGGGTCATTTTTACTGGAACGCGGGCATGTTTTTCTGGAAAGCCTCGGTGGTGATGGAGGCGATGCGGAAGTTCCAGCCGGCCACCGCGGCCCTGCTGGAGGCTCTGCCGCCGGTGGGTTCGAAGCGGTTCGCGGAAGCGCTCCGGAAGACGTTTCCGCTCTGCCAGAGCATCAGCATCGACTACGCGGTGCTGGAGCACGCCAGGAATATCACGGGGATTCCGGCGAGCGACATCGGGTGGAACGACGTGGGGAGCTGGGACGCGGTGTACGAACTGCTTCCCAAGGACGCGCAGGCGAACGCCACACGCCAAACCGATGCAATGTTTGAAACAAGCGCGGGCAATTATGTTGAAGCGCACGGCAAGCTGGTGGCGCTGCTGGGCGTGAGGGACCTGATTGTCGTGGATACGCCGGACGCGCTGCTGATCGCCTCGCGGGACCGCGCGCAGGAGGTTTCGAACCTCGTGAAGCGGCTCGAGCGCGAGGGGCGGAAAGAACTGCTGTAAGGACAGCACGGCCGCGGTGCACGAGATCCTGAGCCGGCTGAACGAGCGGGCGCGCGTGCTCGACCTGGGCTCCGGACCGGGAAGTTTCCCCCCCGGCGCAACGCCGGCGCGCGTGGTCCGGGTGGACGCGGAGAGGCCCGCCGCGGCGCCCGAAAATTTCGTGCTGGCGGATGCGGCGCGGCTTCCCTTTCCCTCTGGCTCGTTTGACGCGATCGTGTCGAACCACAGCCTGGAACATATTGCGGATCTGGCGGGCGCGGTGCGCGAAATGCTTCGGGTGTTGCGCGCGGACGGGTATCTGTATATCGCCGTGCCGGACGCTTCGACGTTGGCGGACCGCGTGTACCGATGGCTGGGGCGGGGCGGCGGACATGTGAACGCGTTTGTGAGCGCGGAGGATGTGCCGCGGCTGTTCGGGGCAGGGAATCCGGCCACGACTCGGGTGCTGTACGCTTCGTTTTCCTTTCTGAACCGAAAGAATTTCCGCGCGCGGGCGCCGCGGCGATTGATGCTGCTTGGGAATGGAAGCGAGGGTTTCCTGCGCGTGGGAACGTGGGCGCTGCGGAAGTTGGATGGGGCGCTGGGCACGCGGTGGAGCGTCTACGGGTGGGCGTATTATTTCGGGGAGTTTCCGGAGGGTGCGCCCGGAACAGAGGCGGCGAAAAATGTCTGCATCCGGTGCGGGAGCGGGCACGCGGCAGCGTGGCTGGAGGCGCGGGGCGCGGTCGAGCGGCGGCGGTTCGGGCCGTCGCGGTATGTGTGTCCGGGGTGCGGCGCGCGGAATTATTTCACCGGCGGGTAGGCGGATTCGTTCCACGTTTCCGTGAGCGCCGGCGTCAAAAGAAGGCAGGAGGCTCCGATGAAGGCTGTCCTTGTGCTCGTCTTCCTTGGGGTTGTTCTCGCGGCGCAGAACGATCCCGCCGTCGCGGCATATCAAGCGTGGGACCAAAGCCATCGAACAGACGGCTGGGCCGCCAGGGGAAAGTCGCTTCTCGACGTATCCGCCGAGTGGGTTAAGAAATGGCCGGATAGCCGGATGGCCTGGAACCAGCGGCGGGTAGCGCTGCTCGAGACTCGTTCGCGGGACAGTGACTTATGGAAGCAGGTTGACGAGAATCTGATTCGCTTAAACCCGCCGCACACCTTCGCCGCTCTGGCGGCATACGACTGGGTGACCGCCGGAGTAAACCTGAAGGAGGGTGAGTCCCTCGCGGCTTCCGAGATCGCATGGCTTGACTCTCAACCACACCCCGCTTTACCACCCGATGCCCCCCTATCCGAACTTCTGGAGCGAGCGGAGTCGAGCGCCAGACCATTCGGCCTGCTAGGCACGCTTGCGTCGGCGCAGATTCAACGGAAGGAGTTCAGCGACGCAGGAAAGACGATCGATCGTTTGCACGGCTGGCTTGACGGGGACTTCAAACGGTACTTCGACGACGACCCTCTGGAGACCTACCCCGACTACGGCGCGAAATACTTCCTGCTCTCCGGTCAACTGGCCGAGGCGGAAGACAGGCCCGCGGATGCAGTCGCCTTCTATCGGGAGGTGATCGCCAATCCATATTACCGCCGTGAGTACAACGGCCCGGTTCAGCATACGCGCGAGTTGTGGGACCGCCTGGGTGGCACCAGCGCGGGCTGGGCCGCACTGTCCGCGGTTCCGCCGTTGCCGGACGGTGTGCCGAAGGGATTTCGCGGGATGCCGTTCGAGCCGTGGATTGCGGTCGACTACAGGCTCCCTGAAATGCGTTTGGAAGACATGGGCGGCCGGACGTGGACGAGCACGGATTTCCGGGGTAAGGCCACACTGGTGTACCTTTGGGCTTCGTGGTGCGCGCCTTGCTGGACGACGCTGCCTGCGATTCAGTCGGCTTTCAACGCCACGAAGGCCCGGCGCGATGTACAGGTCGTGACGCTCAGCGTCGACGAGGACCGGAGCAAGCTCGCAGCCTTCTTGAAGCAGCGCGGTTATACGTTCCCGGTTCTGCTCGGCAAGGAGTATGCCGAAGGGCTGCTTCCGGCGGACAAATTGATGAGCCAAATGTTGATCGTGGACGGCGAGGATTCGATCCGGCTGATCCGGCAATTCGGCAGGGCCCGCGACGAGGCCTTAATAGCCGAGCTCAGCTACAAGCTGAGCCGGATGGCGTCCCGGTAGGGTTCTGCCGCTGAGACCGAGCGGCCGATGCTATTGTTCCTGCTGCATGTCTTCGTGGCAAAACGTGCAGTCGATGCTGACCTTGTGCTGGCGGTGGCAGTTCATGCAGCCGCCCATCGAGATGTCGCCTTCCCGCGAAAGGACGTCGCGGGTGGCGACGGGGCCGTGGCAGTTCTCGCATTCGGCGCCAGCGGCGAGGTGGGTTTTGTGGCTGAAGTCGACGTAGGAGGGGATGCGGTAGACGGGTGCCCAGGGGATTGGTTTCTGGTCCTTCGCGAAGGCGGCGAGTTTCTGGATGTCCGGCTTATCGGCTGCAATGGCGGAGTGGCATTGCATGCAAATGGAGGTGGCGGGGTAGGCCATGCGTTCGCCGGCGCCGGCGGCCTGATGGCACATTTTGCAGGCGAGTTTTAGCGCGCCGGCGTGCTGTTTGTGGCTGAAGGGGATGGGTTGCGCGGGCGGGGGTGTTTGCGCGAGGGCGCAGGCGGCGAAGGCAAGAGATAGGGCGAGGCGCGCGGTCACAGGTCGCCCTTGCGGAGGCTTTCGGCGAGGTATTCGGAGGCGCGCATGGAGAGGGAGAGGATGGTCATGGTGGGGTTCTGCGAGCCGCCGGTGACGAAACTGCTGCCGTCGACCACGAACAGGTTCTTGACGTCGTGGCTTTGGTTCCACTTATTGAGGACGCTGGTTTTCGGGTCGTCGCCCATGCGGCAGGTGCCGAGTTCGTGGATGCTGTAGCCGGGCGGGAACATTTTGTCGTGCTTGGCGAGCACCTCGAAGCCGGCGTTATGGCAGACCTCGTCGAGCGTGGAGACAGCGTCGGCGGCCATGTTGAACTCGTTGGCGGAGTAACGGGCCGAGATGTGGAGGGCGGGGATGCCCCAGGCGTCGATGGTGTTGCGGTCGATGGTGACGAAGTTTTCAAAGCGCGGCAGCACTTCGCCCATGGTGGTGACGGAGAAGCCCGCACCGCGGTAGTAGTCGAGTTTGGATTCGAGGGCGGCGCCGTATTCGGGAATGACGGCTGGGTCGGGCGTGCCGCCGGAGCCGAAGTCGAGGGCGTAGCCGCGGATGAAGTTTTTCGCCTTGGTGTCGAGGTTGCGGAAGCGGGGGCAGTAACCGCCGCCGCCGATCAAGTGGCGGTTGGCTTTGCCGCCGCAGGCCGCGGGCATGACGGCTTCGACGGTGCGCGTGATGTAGAACTGATCGAAGAGATAGTGGCCGAGGACGCCGCTGGAATTGGCGATGCCGGAGTTGAGCAGCAGGCGGGTGCTTTCCAGGCACGAGGCGCCGAGAACGACCACGCGGCCCGAGGCGTGGAGTTCGCGGCGGGAGTGCCGGTCGATGAAATTGACGCCGTTGACGAGGCCCGTGTTCTTGTCGACAGTAACCTCGCGGGCGACGGCGTTGGATACGAGAGTAAGATTCCCGCTTGCCAGAGCGTCGGGCAAAAGTAAGTTAAAGCTGCTGGCGAGCATGCCCTGGCCGGTGGCCCGGCGCATCTTCGTCACCGGGATGCCGGCTTTGTTGGCGGCGGTCTTGAACTGCTGGACGCAGACGGAGTCGGGGGAGTTGTCTTCGAGGAAGATGCCGTCGGGGAGTTGTTTCCATCCTTCCTTGCGGCCCGCGACACGGAAGATCGGCTCGACTTTGTCGTAGTAAGGGGCGAGGTCGGAATAAGAGATGGGCCAGTTTTCGCCATAGCCGTCGTGGTCGCGCGCCTTGAATTCGTAGTCGCTGAGCCGGAAGGACATGCGTGCCCAGAAGAGGCTCTTCCCGCCGACGAGGCGGACGCGGACCCAGTTGAAGGGGTCGCCGTCGTCGTAGGTGTAGGGGTTCTGGGTCTCGTCGGCCCAGACGTTGGAGTTGAAGGCGTTGGCCTGCAGGACGTGGGGTAGGATGCCGGGCTTTTTGAAGCCGCGGTAGGGGAGATCGTAGACGGCTTTGAGGGTGCGGTCGCGAGTGAGGTCCGGCGCCGGGCCGGCGTCGAGCATGAGGCACTTGATGCCTTTGCGGGCAAGGACATAGGCGGCCATGCCGCCCGAGGCGCCGGAACCTACGATAACTACGTCGTACTTTGTTTCAGCCATGGACTTAGTATGAAATCTTTCAGTTTGACGTTCTGTTTGCGCCCGAGTTACGAGTAAGTCACGCCCCAAGGTCAGACGAGCGGATCGATGGGCAGCCAGTAGAGGCCGATGCCGCGCGGGCGGCGGCCTCCGGGAGGCGCGGCATCGGCCCGTTCGCGGGACGATTCGGTGGCGGTGCGGATGTCGGCCTTGGCTTCGCGGAGGAAACTGGCCAGGGGTTCGGAGGGGGGATCGTAAGTCCAGGGCGCGCGGAGCGGAGCGAGGATCTGATCGGCTTCGGCGGC
>DAIDIH010000234.1 GCA_027459465.1 Bryobacterales bacterium
GACGACCTCCTCGCCAACGTCTGCAAGCACAACGTCACACGCTTCCCCTACGAAATGGCCCGCCTCGCCCAGGACCTCGCCGGTGGCCTCGCCGCCACCATGCCCTCCGAACGCGACCTCGAAAACCCCGAAACCGGCCCCACGCTCCGCAAGTACCTAAAAGGCCGCGACGGAGTCTCCGCCGAAGACCGCGCCCGCGCCGTCCGCCTCATCGAAAACATGACCCTCGGCCGCAACGCCGTCGGCTACCTCACCGAATCCCTCCACGGCGCCGGCAGCCCGCAAGCCCAGCGCATCCAGATCGCCCGCCGCATGAAACTCGAAGAGAAAAAACGCCTCGCCAAAAACCTCGCCGGCATCAAAGACTTCGGCCCGGACCGCCAATAGCCGCTAAAATCGAAAAAATATGGCGAGCCAACCGCAAACCGCGGGACCCAGCGTCCTGGTCACCGACGACGAGGAAAGCCAGCGCTCCGGCTTGGCTGCGATGATCCGCGCCTGGGGCTATCGCGTCGACACTGCCGCCGACGGCCAGGAAGCCCTCGAAAAACTCGCCGCCGCCCCCTTCGACGTCCTCGTCACCGACCTCAACATGCCCCGCATCGACGGCCACGAACTCCTCCGCCGCCTCCCCGACCCCGGCCCCGCCGCCATCGTCCTCACCGCCTTCGGCAGCATCGAAACCGCCCTCGAAACCGTCCACGATCTCGGCGCCTTCTGGTTCCTCGAAAAACCCGTCCAGTCCTCCGTCCTCAAAGTCCTCCTCGAACGCGCCGCCAACCAGGGCCGCCTCCAACGCGACGCCGAAACCATGCAGCGCGAACTGCAGTACAAAGGCTCCCTCGGCGAACTCGTCGGCCTATGCCCCGCCATGCAGGAAGTCTTCTCCCTCCTCCGCCAGGTCGCCCCCTCCCGCGCCGCCGTCCTCGTCACCGGAGAAAGCGGCACCGGCAAGGAACTCGTCGCTCGCGCCATCCACCGCTTCAGCCCCCGCGCTAGCGGCCCCTTCGTCGCCATCAACTGCGCCGCCCTCCCGGAAACCCTCATGGAAAGCGAACTGTTCGGCCACGAAAAAGGAGCCTTCACCGGCGCCCTCGAACGCCGCGCCGGCTGCTTCGAACTCGCAAACAAAGGCACCCTCCTGCTCGACGAACTCGCCGAAATGCCCATCGGCACCCAGGCCAAACTCCTCCGCGTCATCGAAGACTCCCGCGTCCGCCGCCTCGGCGCACGCCAGGAAACCGAAGTCGACGTCCGCCTCATCGCCGCCACCAATCGCGACCCCAAGGCCGCTGTCCGCGAAGGGCACCTCCGCGAAGACCTCTACTACCGCCTCAACGTCTTCGAAATCAAACTGCCCCCGCTCCGCGACCGCCGCACCGACCTCCCCGTCCTCACCGAAGCCCTCATCGCCACGCTCAACCGCAAGCACGGAGCCCGCGTCACCGGCGTCGCCCCCGATGTCGCCGACGAACTCGCCCGCCACTCCTGGCCCGGCAACGTCCGCGAACTCCGCAACGTCCTCGAACGCGCCGTCATCCTCGCCGGCGAGGGCACAATCTTCCGCAACCACCTCCCGCCCGGCTTCGGAGGCGCCGCCAACGCCGCCGCCGAACCCTCCGTCGAACTCGGCGCCGTCCGCCTCCGCGTCGGAACCACCGTCGACGAAGCCGAAAAAGCCCTCATCCTGGCCACCCTCGCCGAAACCAGAAACAACAAAACCCGCGCCGCCGAAATCCTCGGCATCAGCCTCAAAACCCTCTTCAACAAACTCAAAGAATACGGCGCCGCCTCCGCCGCCGAGGGACTATAGCGCACAGGGCCGCGACCGGCGTCAGCCGCGCGGCTCCGTTGTGCGCCGCAGAAAGAAACGTCCACAGGGCCGCGACCGGCGTCAGCCGCGCGGCGCCGTTGTGCGCGATCTAGGAACGCTCTCTCTTAGGCCGGCACCGCGCTCGCCGCCGGAGCACGCTGCCCAGGAATCTCAATCCCCGTCCGCGTCCCCTCCCCCGGCCGGCTCTCCACCCACATCCGGTAATCGCTCCCGAACAGCACCTTCAGCCGCTCGTTCACGTTGCTCACCCCAATCCCCTGCTGGAACAGCGTCGCCAGCCGCGCCTCCGGAATCCCCACCCCGTCGTCCTCTATCAACAGGTGCAGCCTTCCTCCCTCCGGCCACGCCCGCACCCGAATCGTCCCTCCGTCCACCTTGTTCCCCAATCCATGCCGGATGCTGTTCTCGATCACCGGCTGCAGCAGCATGCTCGGAATCAACATGTCCTCCGCCGACGCTTCAATTTCTTTCACAAACCGCAGCTTCTCCCCGAATCGCACCATCTCAATCGCCATGTAATTGTCGATGAACGCCAGCTCATCCCGCAGCGGCGAAAGATTCTCCGTGTTCCGCAGCAGCCGCCTCAAAATACTCGACAGCTTGTACACCACGCTCCGCGCCTGCTCCGGATTCGTGCGGATCAGCGACGACACCGAATTCAGCGTGTTGAACAAAAAGTGCGGGTTGATCTGGCTCGTCAGCGCCGCCAGCCGCGCCTGGTTCAGTCGCAGTTGCTGGTCTTCCAGCTTCTTCTCGTTCCGCGTGCTGTTCCAGATCTTGATCGGAATCGTGATCGACAGCACCGTCGTCGCGTAAATCGCCGCCACCGTCGCCGTCGCCGGATCGCCCCACCTCTCCATCAGGCTGAACACGCCCTTCGCGCCGAACAGCCGCGCCACCGTCATCCGCAAAAACTCGGCAAACAGCGCGGCCATCCCGCACGCAAAATGAAACGCCGTCCGTCCCCACGCCTGCCTCTGCCGGAACGACCGGTACAGGCTCAGGTCGAAAAACGGCGAGAACCGCCACACGTCTTCCTTGTCCGCCGCCATGTCCCGCAGCATCCCGCCCATCACGCCCACGCCCGCAAACAAAGGCATCGACATCAGCTCGCCGTGAAACATCGCCGGAATCGATACCAAAACCCCCGTCAGCAACCCGGTCACGTACCCGCCCACCATCCCCGACAACATGCTCCCCTCGAGCCCCAGGTCCACCGCCGTGTACGCCGGCGTGATCACCCGCAGGAATACCCCCGCCCCGAACAGCGAGGAGCACGCCAGCGCCAGCTTCACCCGCTGCAGCAGCGTCCGCTCCTCGCGCATCAACATCCGCTGAAACGCACTGAAGCGCACCAGAATGCTCGCAAACGAAGCCGCCACAGCCAGCTTCACAAGCAGCGTGACGAGATGTTGTTGTTCAAGCACCGCCAGGAAGGAAACGAACGCCCGTTCGATCGACCATTATAATGAAAGGGAGTAAATCCCAGAAAATGCAGGCCTCCCCCATCCCCGCCGTAAGTGTCGAAAAGGTCGCCGAGGCCGACTTCCCCACCCGCTTCGGCCATTTCCGCATCTACGGCTTCCGCTCCATCCCCACCAACGGCGCCGCCTCCGAACCCCAGGAGGAAGCCGTCGTCCTGACAATGGGCGATGTCGCCTCAGAACCCCCTCCCCTCGTGCGCATCCACTCCCAGTGTCTCACCGGCGACGTGTTCCACAGCCTCCGCTGCGACTGCCGCCAGCAACTCGAACTCGCCCTCGAAATGGTCGCCGCCGAAGGCCGCGGCCTCATCATCTACGAAAACCAGGAAGGCCGCGGCATCGGCCTCCTCAACAAGCTTCGCGCCTACGAACTCCAGGACTCCGGCGCCGACACCGTCGAGGCCAACGTCCAGCTCGGCTTCGAGCCCGACCTCCGCAGCTACACCATGCCCGCCCAGGTCCTCCGCTACTTCGGCGTCACCCAGGTGCGCCTGTTGTCCAACAATCCCGACAAAATCGCCGCCCTCGAACGCGGCGGCGTCCATGTCGCCGAACGCGTCCCCGCCATCGTCGAAACCCACGAAGCCAGCGAACACTACATGCAAACCAAGCGAGAAAAGCTCGGTCACCTGTTCGACTGAATCAGGCCGCTTCCCCCCGCGGTAACTCCCGGTAATTCACCAGCGCCACCCCGCTCTCCTCGAGCGTCTTCTTCACCTCCGGCGCAATCAGCGCCTCCAACTCCCGCTCCCGGCTCTCCTTCAACCGCGTCCGCGCCGCCCGTAACTCCTCCGTGCAAATCCCCGGATGGCACATGAACTCCGTCGTCCCCTCCGGCAGCGCGCGAATCAACTCGGCCAACTCCGCCGGCCCGAACCGCCCCGTCAGCCGGAACCCCGCGAAGTGCTCCGTCATCAGGCAGCCCCGCTTCTTGAGCACCCGCGTCAACCGCCCTCGGACCAGCCCGAAAGCCCGGTTGGCCACCCGCGCCGCGAGCGGCGTCCCGCCCACATGCAACGGAAAATCGTACGGCCGCCGCACCCACCGGATTCCCGTCTCCTCCGAGATCCGCGTCACCGCGTCCAGCACCGGCGGCAGAAGATGCGTGTGCTTGTGCGTGTCCAGATGCGTCGGCGCCACCCCCGCGGCCAGGATCCGCTTCACCTGCCTCGACAGCTCCTCGTACACCCGCACCCGGCCCAGCGCCACCGCCCGCACCAGCTCCGCCACCGTAGCCGGCATCCCCTCGCCGCCCACCAGCACCAGATGGCACCCGATGTCGAGCGTCGGCGTCTCCCGCGCCAGCGCAACCGCGTGCTCGAAGGCCGCCCCCGTCGCCATCAGCGTCGTCGCCGTCAGAATCCCCTCGCGATGCGCCCGCACAATCCCCTCGTTCACATCGCGCGTGAAGCCGAAGTCGTCCGCGTTGACCGCAAGTTGTCTCAAAACAGCGCCAGCTTGATGCGCAGAAACTTCTTCGGGTTCGTCCGGAAGTCCTTCAGCATGGCGTGCAGCTCCTTCGACGATCCGTTCAGCGAATCGTACAACTCCGGATTCCGCAGCAACTGCCCGATCGTGCCCCGCCCGCTGTTGATCTGGTCCAGCGTCTCATCCAGCTTCCCAAGCGTCACCAACAACCGGTCGTGCAGATCCTGCGAGTACAACAGCTTCCCCGCCGTCCCCTTCCCCGATTGCACCTGATCCAGAATCTGCCGCGTATCCTTCACCGCCCCCTGCAACTCGTCATACACCGCCGGATCTTTCAAAAACTTCCCCGCCGTCCCCTTGCCCTGCTGCAGCTCCTCCAGCAGACTGTCCACCCGCTTCAGCGACCCCCGCACGTCGTTGTACATATCCGGCCGGTACAAAAGCTGCCCCAGCGTGCCTTCCCTCGTGTTCAACGCCGTCGTGATGATCTCTACCTGCTTGGCAATGTTGTTCAGCCGGTCGTACAATTCCCGGTTCACCAGAAGTTGCCCGATGCTGCCCTTGCCCGATTCCACCTGCCCCACGATGTCGTTGACCTGCCGCACCGTCAACTGCAGCGAGGACAGAATCGAGTACCCTTGCTTCACCACATCCTCGAATTCCGCCGTGTTCAGGCTCGGCAGCGTCCCGCCGTCCGGCACCACCGCTTTCGACTTCCCTCGCGTAATGTTGATGAACTTCGTCCCCAACAGATTCGCCGCGCTGAGCGCCGTCTCCGAGTCGGCCGGTATCTTCGACCGGTACCGCTCGCGGATCGCCATCTCCACCTTCACCTGCTTCTCCGGATCGGGCAGACCCGACAGCCCGATGTGCCGCACCTTGCCGATCGTTATCCCGTTCAGCGTCACCGGCGCTCCCTCGGCCAAAGCCGCCGAGTCGTCCAGGTACGTGTAGACCGTCTCGTGCCCTTCGAACATGGTCCGGTCGCCCGTCACCAGAAACGTCGCCACCCCGAGAATCGTCATCGCGGCCATGGTGAAGATGCCGACCTTCAGCCGCGCCCAGTTCGCTTTTGTCTGCACTGGCATCGGATGCTTACCGTCGCACGAATTTTCTTACGTAAGGGTCGGCCGACTTTTCAAGCGCCGTCTTATCTCCCTCAAAGACAATCTGGCCATCTCGCATGACCATGAAGATCGTCCGGGGTTCCCTCGATGGATCGCCGCTGGCCCGAACCAACTTGCCCTGTTCGGAATTGTATCGAAAATCCGCCATCAGTTGCCCGTCTTGATAACGATGCGTCACAATCAGGCTCGCCGCTCCCTTCGTGTCCCGCTCCTTCGCGATCAGCGCCATGATCAAATTCGCCGTGATCGGATCCAGCCCCGCCGTCGGCGAGTCGTACAGCACCAGCGGCGGCTCCGTCACCACCGCCCGCGCAATCCCCACGCGCCGCCGCATCCCGCCCGACAACTCCGCCGGATACTGCTCCAGCGTATGCTCCAGTTCAACGAACCGCAGCGCCTCCGTCACCCGCCGCAGCACCTCTTCCGCCGGCCCCAGCCCCCGCACCTGCTGGTTCTCCAGCGGATACGCCACGTTGTCGCCCACCGTCAACGAGTCGAACAGCCCGCCCTCCTGAAACAGCACCCCCACGTTCGCCCGCACCGCGAACAGATCCTCTTCCTTAAGTCCCGTGATGTCCTCTCCCATCAGCACCACCCGGCCGGAATCCACTCGCAAGAGCCCGATCGCCGCCTTCAGCAGCACGCTCTTCCCGCTCCCAGCCCCGCCCAGAATCACCCGCGTCTCGCCCGCGCCCATCCGGAAATTCACCCCGTCCAGCACCTTGTGATCGAAGCTGAGGTCCACTCCCTCGAACTCCAGCACCGTCGCCTCCGCCGGCCCGTCCGCCGATGCCCTCTCCGCGCTCACAGGTTTACGAAGATCCGCGTGATGAACGCCGTCAGCACGAATATCCAAACCGACGCCACCACCACCGCCTGCGTCGTCGCCCGGCCCACTCCCTGCGTCCCCCCGCTCGTCTTCAGGCCGTAAAAACATCCCACCAGCGCCACCACCATCGCGAATATGAACGGCTTCAGCAATCCTTGTACGAAGTCATTGAACTCCAGGATCTGATACGCCGGCGTCCAGTACTGCGACGCCGTCATCCGCAGCGAAAAGTACGAGATCGCGAATCCTCCCACCATCCCCAGAAAATCCGCCACAATCGTAAGCTGCGGCAGCACCACGCACGTCGCGATCAGCCGCGGCGTCACCAGCTTCTGAATCGGATCCGTCCCCAGCGCCCGCATCGCGTCGATCTGCTCGCTCACCTTCATCGACCCCAGTTCGCTCGCGATCCCCGACGCGTTCCGCCCCGCCACCAGCAGCGCCGTCAGCACCGGACCCAACTCACGCACCAGCGTGATCATCACGATCGGCCCCACCTGCCCGACCGCCCCATACGTGTTCAGCGCCCGCGACATCTGCATCGTGATCACGAACCCGCTGAAAAACCCCGTCAGCATCACGATCGGCAGGCTCCCCACCCCGATCGCCTCCATCTGCA
Organism: Bryobacterales bacterium; assembly: GCA_027459465.1. Lineage (GTDB taxonomy): Bacteria > Acidobacteriota > Terriglobia > Bryobacterales > Bryobacteraceae > JAJYKC01. Next base: position 7,322 of record DAIDIH010000234.1, read on the forward strand.
GCGCCACGTCGTCCCAGTAGTGCGGTGCCCGGAATATGTTCGCAAACGCGCGCCCGGTCAGAAACCAGAACTCTTGCCACTCAGAGATCCACGCCTTGAGAAACTCGTTCACCGGCGAGCTCTCTCCCCTCGCCGTCTCCAAGCCCCCGTATTCATGAATTCCGATGCTATCATACAGGCTTCGCGGCGCCCTCTCACGAGCCCTCCTCCATGCGCGGACTCACCGACATCCCCGGCATCCGTGTCGGCCACGCCTCCGACTTCACCGGCATCACCGGCTGCACCGCCATCCTCTGCGAATCCGGCGCCATTGCCGGCGTCGACGTCCGCGGCTCCGCCACCGGCACCGAAGAGTTCACCCTATTCAGCCCCCTCCACCTCACCGAACGCATCCACGCCGTCACCCTCGCCGGCGGCAGCGCCTTCGGCCTCGAAGCCGCCTCCGGCGTCCGCCGCTACCTCGAACGCAAC
>DAIDIH010000235.1 GCA_027459465.1 Bryobacterales bacterium
CTGCTTCTGCTTTTCTTCGCTCAAGACATTGCTCACAAGGACGGAGCCTAACGCCCCGCCTGAACTAACGTCCTGAGTGGTCCTCCCGTTGGCCGGTTTTCAGGTAACCATCAATGGCCGGATTTGGGTGACCGCCAAGGCGATTTTCCCACCAGTCCTCAGCCAGCTCCGCAAAGCGGGCTCTTTCGAAGCGGCGATTTGGAAAATAGCGCCCTTCGGCAATCTCGGTTTTGCGTTGCCGCAGCCTCTCAGCGGCTAGCTGAATGTTTCTTTGGCCCGTACTCTCCCATACGACGGAGCCTCTCTTCTTCCCCGGCACGGCGTATCGGATGTAAGCAATCCCACTACGCAGAAACACGCCCCGATACTTCGTCTTCACGTACTTCCCCGGCATGTGTGTTTCCTCTGAACCTCGAGAGCGGCGATGGTTTAACGATGTGCTGGTCGAGCCATTTCCTGAGTTGCGATCGTGAGAAGCGAATCGGCGCTCTCTCGCCGCGTTGCGGAAGACGGATGTAAGGTATCTGTGCCTCGGCGACGTATCGCTCTAAAGTCCGTGGGCTAATTCCCAGCAAAACCGCGGCATCCTTGCAATTGATCAGAACGTCATCGCTCACGAGATCGACCCCTATGGCTGGAACCCGACACCTTTTCGGCACACACATAGTTCATAAAGCAAGATCGAGTTTCCGTCAAACAAAACGCCCCCAGCATGTAGCCGCAAATGAATTCGGCAGCGGTGCGACACATCCTGTCCATGGACGCAAGAGCATGGTTTGCCTGCTTCCGATGCATGGCGTACAAATCAGGTGTGGTGACGAATTCGCATGCGGCGCGGCTTTATCGCGAATTGTGGCGGCGGCGCTTGCGAGATGGAGGCTGGCCCTATAGCGCAAGTAGCCAGGTCAGTATTGAAGCGGCCTGTTTGGCAAGTCTCGCCCTTTCTCAATCGAGGGGAGCCGATTTGCCGATGATTCGGGATCTCATTCACTGGCAGAATCAGGACGGGAGTTGGCCGGCGTTGGTTGGTGATCCGGATGGCTCTTGGGCTACTGCTCTCGCTGTGCTGACGCTGTCTATCAATAACGGGATCTCGCCCACAGTGGAACGAGCTGCTCACTCGCTGATCGAGCACCACGGCCGTGAAGCACACTGGCTCTGGCGCGGGAAGTTCAAGCTGGTGGACACCCAAGCACAGTTCGATCCAGACAAGTATGGCTGGCCGTGGTTGCCTGGGGCGAGCAGTTGGGTGATCCCGACAGCATTCGCGCTCGTCGCGCTCAAGCAGTTCGTCTCGTGCACGCCGTCCGAGGCCGCACGGCAACGGATTCGGACAGGCGTGGAGATGCTCTTTGATCGGACCCGCGTGGGCGGCGGCTGGAATGCAGGGAACAGAATCGTTTATGGTGCGCCGCTCGCCTCGCATATCGAGCCGACGCGATCGCGCTGATTGCGTTGCAGAACGAACTTCCCAACCAGATCATTCGGGATAGTCTCGCGTGGCTGCAACTGCGGGTAGAGAGTCTCACGACAACCTGGAGACTGTCGTGGTCGACCCTTAGCCTGTTCCTCTATGGAATTCCGGTCGGCGGATTGAAGCGCAGGCTCGCGAATCGGATCGGTGATGGGTCTCACGTCCATAACAACGCTGCGATCGCCGTCGCTGCACTGGCGCTCCGATGCGGCGAGACGATCCATCCCTTTGCTCTGATCCGATGACAACGAGCCGGCGACAGTTCGTTGCAGCGTCGGCCGCGGCCACCGGCGGGGCCTCGACATGGGCGTGGATCCGAGGAACCCAAGGTATCGATGTCCGCCGCCCGAATTCCCGAGTCTCGATTCTCACGGTCGCGGACTACTCGTGCGATCTCGAAACGCTTTTGCTTCCCGTCATTAGGGAGTTTCAATTGGGTGTTCGCGGAAAAGCCGTTCTACTGAAGCCCAATCTCGTCGAGCGCGTGCCCGGAAAGGCAGTAAACACGCATCCGAAGCTGATCGGAGCCGCCGCCGATTGTTTTCGGCGGCTCGGCGCCAAAGGCGTCGTGGTTGGCGAGGGACCAGGCCATGAGCGCGACACAGAGCTGGTCCTGAACCAAACCGGCCTTGAGTGCGAATTGCGAGATCGCGGAATCCCCTTCGTGGACTTGAACCGGGATGAGCTCGTGAGAGTCAAGACGAAGGCGGATTACAGCGTTATCGGCCAGCTGTGGTTGCCGAAGACCGCTCTTAGGGCGGATCTCGTTGTTTCCATGCCGAAGATCAAGACCCACCACTGGACCGGGGTTACGCTCAGCATGAAGAATATGTTCGGCATCGTTCCGGGGATGAAGTATGGCTGGCCGAAGAACACGCTGCACTGGCACGGAATCCATGAAAGCATTCTGGACGTCTGTGCGACAGTGCCAATCCATTTCGTCATCGCCGATGCGATTGACGCGATGGAGGGTAACGGTCCGTTGCGGGAAGAACTTCGCAAGCTGAATCGGATCGTGTTGGCCGACGATCCGGTCACGGCGGATGGGACGTGTGCCGGCTTGATGGCTCTCAATCCTCAAGCCATTGCGCACATCCGCGGGGGCAGCCGTCTTCTGGGCCATGGAGAGTCGAACCGAATCGTGATGATAGGGGAGGCAATGCCGAAATCCATTGAGCCGTTCAACGTGCTGCCGGACTTTCGCTATCTGCTGCCGGGCAGATGAGACGCCGATTGGGAAAACCCTCATCTGGCGGGGCTTCCTGAACATCGCACAATTCCCGCAGGTCCTGTTGCAAAGGTAAAATAGAAAAAGATGGCAGTTACAACGAAGCCGATCACAGCCGCCGAAACGGCCGAACGAACGCGAATCTACGAGGAGGCCCTGGCTTCCGTGCGCCTGGAAGGATTCGAACTCGACGAACGCAGCAAAGGGCTGTACAAGCGGTACATTGATGGGAAACTGACTCTGGCCGAGGTAGGACAAGCCATCGATGAGATCAACAACCGAGAGTTCGGATCCGTATCTTTACCCCGGCACGACCGTCCTCAAAAATCTCCGCGGCCTCACTGATGCGCGGGATCTCGCGGCTTTCGAGGCCCGCACCACGCATCGGCGCCTCGCCGAGTTGATCGAAGCGCCACTTTCCGGCAGGTTCGATACCGCGCATCTCAAAGCGATCCATCGCTACATCTTCCAGGATGTCTTCGAATGGGCAGGCCAATTCCGCGCCGTGGACATCGCGAAAGGCGGGCATCTGTTCGGCCGAGCCGCTTTTCTTGAAGCGGCGTTACAACAGACTTTCGAAAAGCTCGCCAGCGAAACTTACTTGGTGGGCCTTGACGCGGCCGCCGCGTGGCCTTGTGAAACTCCTCTTCGATGAGAACCTGTCCCGGAAACTCATCCCTCGCCTGAGCGACCTCTACCCCGCTTCCGCCCACGTCGTCGCACTCGGCCTATCCGAGAGCCCGGATCAAGCCATCTGGCAGTTCGCCAAGACAGAAGGCTTCATGGTCGTAACCACCGACGCCGACTTCTACGAAATGGCCATGACATCAGGCCCGCCCCCGAAGGTCGTTTGGCTCCGTCGCTGGGCCCAGCCAACCAACGACGCTAAACTCGTGCTCCGCCGCGAAGCCATCCGGATCGCCCACTTCGCGAACGACCCCGAACTCGCCGTGCTCGTCCTGGACCGGAACTAGGCGGAATTCATCCGGCCAGATCGGCCCTCGAGACTTCAGCCCGGCCCTACCAACCCTACCAGGCCATTCCCACGGCACAGAAGGAGTGCAGCACGCGCCCGGCGAAACCTTTTCCTTGTGCCATGCTGGCCAGGCTTATTTCCTAAACGACCAGTTCGAATTCGTGCCCGGCAAGCCGAGCCGTCGAGTGGCGAAATGCTGTCCGCCTTTCTCCACGAGAAGCCCGCACTTGAGCAGGACCGCTTCCGTCACGCGCAGGACGCGCCCATGGAACATCGGACGCACCTCGAGAGAGAGCCACTGATTCAACTCAGCCCGGCAGCCCCCGCCTCCGCACCGCCGCTTGCGCCCCCTCCCCGCCCGATGCCATCATTCTCCCCATGAAGCCGTCCCTCCTCGCCACCCTCTTCCTCGCCGCTTCCACCGCCTCCGCCGCCGTCAACCCCTCCCTCGAATCCCTCCTCCACCGGATCTTCGTCACCCACGACTTCGACCTCGCTCCCGCCCCCGACATCGAGTGGCTCGACAACGGCGCCGCCTACACCGTCGTCGAAAAGTCCTCCGATCCCGCCGGCGCCCAGGACCTCGTTCAGTACACCACCGCCTCCGGCGCCCGCAGCGTCCTCGTCTCCGCCCGCGACCTCATCCCACAAGGCGCCGCCAAACCCCTCACCCTCGACGGCTACAGCCTCTCCAACGACCGCACCAGGCTACTCATCTTCACCAACACCAAACCCGTCTGGCGCCGACACACCCGCGGCGATTACTGGCTCTACAATTTCGCCGCCAAATCCCTCGTCAAACTCGGCGGCCCGGGCGACGCCTCCACCATGCAGTTCGCCAAGTTCAGCCCCGGCGCCTCCTCCATCGCCTACGTCCGCGCCAATAACTTATATCTCCAGAACCTCTCCACCCTCGCCGTCACCCCACTTACTCGCGACGGCTCCCACACCCTCATCAACGGCACCTCCGATTGGGTCTACGAAGAAGAACTCAACGTCCGCGACGGCTTCCGCTGGAGCCCTGACGGCCGCCGCATCGCTTTCTGGCGCTTCGACTCAAGTCTCGTCGGCCAGTATCCCCTCATCAATTACACCGATTCCCTCTATCCCGCCATCCGCTTCATCCCCTATCCCAAGGCCGGAACCACCAACTCCGCCGTCTCCATCTCCGTCGTCGACATCGCCTCCGGCCAAATCACCTCCATGCAAATCCCCGGCGACCCGCGCAATAACTACATCGCCCGCATGGAATGGGCCGGCAACTCCAACCAGCTCGTCATCGAACAACTCAACCGCCCGCAAAACACCGCCCGCTTATTCCTCGCCGACTCCTCCACCGGCGCCGCAAAAGCCTTCTTCGAGGACACCGACAAAGCCTGGGTCGACGTCAACGAAATCCGCCCCATCGGCAACTCCTTCCTCTGGCTCAGCGAACGCGACGGCTGGCGCCACGCCTACCTCGTCCCCCGCGACGGCTCGAACCCCGTCTTACTAACCCTCGGCGGCTTCGATTGCATCGACTTACTAACTACCCCGGCCCAGTCTAACTTCATCTACTTCACCGCCTCCCCGACGAATGCCACCCAACGCTATCTCTACCGCGCCTCCGTCGCCCCACCCAGGCCGCCCGTCCGCCTCACCCCAGAAAACGAGCCAGGCCTTCATCGCTACAGCATCTCCCCCAACGCCGAATACGCCATCCACACCTTCAGCACCTTTGACGATCCCGGCCGAACCGAACTCATCCATCTCCCCGATTCCCGCCTCGTGCACACCTTCGCCGACAACCACGAAGTCCGCGCCCGAATGCAGCCCCTGCTCGCCAACCGCAGCGAATTCTTCACCGTCGATATCGGCGGCGGCGTCTCCCTCGACGGCTGGATGATCCGCCCCGCCAACTTCAACCCCCGCCGCAAATACCCCGTCCTCGTTTACGTCTACGGCGAACCCGCCGCCCAAACCGTACTCGATGCCTGGCAGGGCCGCCGCGGCCTCTTCCACCGCGCCCTGGCCCAGGATGGCTACATCGTCGTCAGCTTCGATAATCGCGGCACCCCTTCCCCCCGCGGCCGCGCCTGGCGCAAAGTCATCTACGGCTCCGTCGGACCCCTCGCCGCCGAAGAACAAACCAAAGCCATCCGCGCCCTCCGCGCCCAACGCCCGTATCTCGATGCCGATCGCATCGCCGTCTGGGGCTGGAGCGGAGGTGGCACCAACACGCTAAACCTCATGTTCCGCTCCCCCGGCGTCTACAAGGTCGGCATGGCCGTCGCCCCCGTCCCCGACCAGCGCCTCTACGACACCATCTACCAGGAGCGCTACATGGGCACGCCCCAGGACAACCCGAAAGGCTACGAGCGCGGCAGCGCCATCCACTTCGCCTACGGCCTCCAGGGCAAGTTACTCCTCGTCCACGGCACCGGCGACGACAACGTCCACTTCCAGGGCTCGCAGATGCTCATCAACCGCTTCGTCGAACTCGACAAACAGTTCCGCTTCATGGAATACCCCAACCGCACCCACGCAATCAGCGAAGGCCCCGGCACTACCATCGACTTATTCGACTTACTCACGGACTTCCTCACCGATAACCTCCCGCCCGTCCCGCCGAACCCTCCTTGCGCCACCCGCTAACCCAATGCCATCATGCTCCAGATGAAACGATCCTTCGCCCTCGCGCTTCTCGCGTTCCCCCTCGCGGCCCAGACTCTCGCCCCGCGCTCCGTCCCCGCCCGCCAGATCCCCGTCCCCGATGACGTCAGTCCCGCCCTGCAAAAGGTCATCGCCCGTCCCGCCCGTCCCGACAACGCCCCGCCGCCCAAAACCACGGAAGAGTGGAAGAAATCCCTCGCCGGCCCCAACGCCGAAGAAGCGAAGCACGCCGAACGCCTCGCCCGCGAACTCAAGGTCTCCGTCAAGCCCGGAACCATCTCCGGCGTCCCCGTCTTCTACGTCACCCCCGAACTCGTCCCGCCCCAAAACAAAGGCCGCCTCCTCATGCACGTCCACGGCGGCGGCTACGTCGCCTTCGCCGGTATGGCCGCAACTTCGGAAGCCATCCTCCTCGCCTCTCACACCGGCATCGCCGTCGTCTCCGTCGACTACCGCATGCCTCCCGACGCACCCTTCCCCGCCGCCGTCAACGACGCCGCCGCCGTCTGGGCATCCCTCATCCAAACTCACAACCCTCGCAGCATGGCCCTGTTCGGCACCTCCGCCGGCGGCGGGCTCACCCTCGCCACCACCCTCCATCTCAAGGACCTCAAACTCCCCCTCCCCGGCGCCCTCATGGCCGGCACCCCCTGGGCCGACTTAACCAAAACCGGCGACACCGAGTTCACCAACCAATACATCGACAACACCCTCGTCCAGTACGAAGGCGGCCTCGCCGCCGGCGCCCGCCTCTACGCCGGCGCCCACGACCTCAAGGAACCCCTCCTCAGCCCCGTCTACGGCGACCTCTCCGGCTTCCCGCCCACCATCCTCGTCACCGGCACCCGCGACCTCTTTCTCAGCGATACCGTCCGCGTCCACCAGAAACTCCTCCAGGCCGGCGTCGACGCCCAACTCATCGTCCTCGAAGGCCAGTCCCACGCCCAGTACCTCGATAACTCCATCCCCGAATCCCGCGCCGCCCTCGACGAAGTCGCCCAATTCCTCGACCGCCACTTAGACCGCTAACTCACCGCCGTAACCATCACCCGGCGATCCTATAACTCCCGTACGTCAAGCCGGACAATCTGCCCACGCTGCACGAAGTCCACGGCCGTCGCAATGCGCGACGCGAGCGCCCGCAGCGTCGGCCAATGATTTGAGGACAGCACCAGCAAGGCCACCTTACGGCCCGTAAGATTCTGTTGGTAGGAAACGTTCTGGTCGCACGTGAGAACTAAGTCGAAACCAGCGCCTTCCGCGGCATCAAGTAACTCGCCGTTCTCCATGCCCTGCCATCCGAGTTCGTCCGCGCGGACTACATCATGATCGCGCAAGAACCGGGAAAGCGGCGCGGGCGTGTTCGCATCGAAGAGGATCTTCACGCCACTGCCGCCGGCGCCTCAAGCGAACCCTTCGCAAACTCCAGAACTGCATGCACCTGCTCCCGGCTGACGGACGGAAACCACTCGACAAACTCGTCAATCCTCGCTCCCTGATTCAGGTGCTCGAAAAGCGCCGCCACCGGCACCCTCGTTCCCCGAAAACACCACGCCCCACCCAACTTCCCCGGGTTTCGGTCCACCGCGCCGCATCGGCTCCAGTCCATACCCAAAGTGTATCTCCGTCTGCTTCCCACACCTCAACACCGCATCGTGCTCCGCGGCTCCCATCCGCAGCGAGTCAACTCGGGCCCAGCTTCCTCTGATTCGCTTCGAGAAACCGGCTCACTCCATCCACGCCCCCCTAGCTGTCTCGGGGTCCAGTTTCCTATCCTGGTGCATCACGCTATTCCGATCCTTCCACAGTTTCCTGTAATCAACATCTGGCGCTTCAGGAAGCCTCTTGAGCACCTCTGCCATTTCCGGATCCTTCGGACCGCCCCCCGCGAGCCAAACCTGAAACAGGTAGCGCGCCTTCACTTCAAACTCGCGCCACGCAATGATTGCTCCCAAAGTAGGATCGCGATCTGAATTCACCAGAAACCGTGCTAACCTCATCGCGTCCTCCACCTCGAGCGACTCCTCGATCTTAGTGGTCCTCCGCTTCCTTACCCACGAGTCCCGCTCGAAATTCCGTTGGTGCTCTTTCCGCGCCTCCTTCGGGCCGCGCTTCGCAAACCAATACCACGTCCACAGTCCGAACTCGGCCTGAACCACAGTCAATTCCCAGCGCTCACCCCACACTTTTAGCTCCTTGCAAAAGTCCAAATAGAACTCGGCTACCGTACCTGCCCTCTTAGGCCCGGTAATACAAAGCGACGCCGCAATATGGTGGCTGCACATGCTGTACGTTTTGGGGTACACGTGGTGCAGGACGAGCGCCGTTAGGCTCAGCTCGCGAAAGCCATTTATGATCTGCCCAAGGAGCCCACGATCGTATCCTCCATTCAAGTCCCGCAGCAGTCTGGAAACGTCGCGCTTCTCCATCCTCTCTGCCAAGTCCTGCTTATCTGGCTTGGTCCAGTCGCAAACGTACGGCAGCCTCGGATCGAAGATGGCCATCACGTCATCCACCGTAATGTCCCCACCACGAGTCAAATCGCTTCTGACTCGCTGAAACCGCTTCTCAATCCAGTCGAAGTCTTCGCCGAAATCTCGTCCGTCATACCTTCCCCGAAGCGCCTCGGGGAACTCGCGATAGTAGCGTTCAAGATCGAAGGTGTCGCGGGGATTACGGGGTTGCATCTCTCCAGCCCTTCCTTCGGGACGACTGAGAAATAGTCCTAACACATTTAGCAACAGCCTGTATCCGAACTGAGTCCGCTCCGGCCCTAAGCCCAGATCACGCAATTCCCGGCATGATCGCCTCGGCAACGCTCCCTCGTCACACCCGACTGGCTCCGAAGCCGGGCAGGGTGCCCCTATTCACCGGATCACTCAGCAGCGCGATCGCCGGCCAGAACCCGAAGCTTACCCAACCGGAACCTCGACCTGCGTCACACACACCTCCCCGCGGAGGCGTTGTGATATCTCGCCCGCATCCGCCCTCTGCAGCAACAGAATTGCCCCCCTACTGCACCGAATACTGCCGCTGCGGAGGATTCAACTTGATCTCCACCGTCTTCGTAGGCTCGTTGATCTCGAAGTCGTCCCCAAACGTCTGGTAGTCCTTCGCAATCACCTGGATCTCAATCGTCCCCTGCGGAATCGGCGGAATCTTCGCCACCCCCGACTGGTTCGACCGCATCTCCCAGCTCACCGGCGTCTTCCGCCCCAGCCGCTTGATCGAATGGTTCCCCTTGAACCGCACAATCACGTCCGCATGCGCCACCGGCTTCCCCGCCACGCTCGTCACCTTAATCGTCAGCTCCGTCATCGGAGGCCCCGCCATCACCGGCAGCACCAACAGCAACAACGGAAGCAGCAACCGCAATTTCATAAACCGATTATCCCCCACCCGCGCACCCTCCGCCCACCCCCTTGCTCCCCGCCCTCTTTCATGCCAGACTAGGCCCCACCACTGGAGAATCCCGGTAACCCGCCGGACATCCAGCCAGGCCAATTCGGAGCCCGCCCATGAAAACTTTGCTGCCGCTCGTCTGCTCACTCGCCCTCCTCCACGCCGGCGACATCCCCCAATCCCAACTCCGCCAAAGCGCCGCCCGCGCCCTCGCCGTCATCCAGCACAGCCAGCAGGATTGGTATCACAAACAAAGCTGCGACTCCTGCCATCAGCAATACTTGCCCGCCCTCGCCTTCCACGCCGCCCGCCAACACGGCATCCCGTTTGACGCTGCCGCCGCCCACGCCGACGCCGCCGCGGCCTTCTCCTACTTCTCCAACCTCCCGCGCGCCGTCGAATACTACGAAATCATCGACCCCGCCATCGACGACGCCTACGCCTTCCTCGCCGCCAACGCCGCCGGTCTCCAGCCCAGCCTCGTCACCGCCGTCTACGCCCGCCTCATCGCCGCCCGCCAGCAGCCCGACGGCCACTGGGAAACCTACGACGAGCGCCCGCCCCAGTCCTACAGCCCATTCACCGCCACCGCCACCGCCCTCCGCGCCATCCAACTCTACTCCCACCCAAGCCTCAAAGCCGATACCCAATCCCGCCTCCTCCGCGCCCGCGCCTGGCTCCTCTCCCACTCCGCCCGCTCCACCGAAGAACGCTCCCAGCAACTCCTCGGTCTCCACTCGACCGCCGCCTCCCCCGCCGCCCTCCACAAACTCGCCGCCGCCCTCCTCGCCACCCAGCAACCCGACGGCGGATGGAACTCCCTCGACGGCCGCCCGTCCGACGCCTACTCCACCGGCGAAGCCCTCATCGCCCTCCACACCGCCGCCGCCCTCCCCACCACCGGCCCAGCCTACCAGCGCGGCCTCGCCTTCCTCCTCCACACGCAAGCCCCCGACGGCTCCTGGCACGTCGTCTCCCGCCTCCACCCTCCCGCCCCCGTCAGCCCGCCGTACTTTGAAACCGGCCACCCCTACGGCCACGACCAGTTCATCTCCTCCATGGGCGAATGCCTCGCCGTCATCGCCATCGCCCAGGCCCTCCCCGCCGCCAACCCCGCTCCCCTCACCCTCGCCGAAGCCCAACCCCGCAACCTCGAACCTTGGGCCGAAACCCTCCTGTTCGGCTCCGCCAACGACGTCCGCCAACTCCTCGACTCCGGCTTCAACCCCAACTCCGTCACCGCCTCCGGCCTCCCCGCCCTCCTCCTCGCCGCCCCAAATACCGCCAAACTCAAACTCCTCCTCGACCGCGGCGCCAACGCCGACTCCCGCTCCAAGGACCGCTTCTCAGCCCTCCTCGTCGCCGCCCAGTACCCCAACTCCTCCGCCGCCATGAACCTCCTGCTCGACCGCGGCGCCCACGTCCGCCTCCCCAAAGGCCAGGGCGCACCCCGCGCCAACGCCTCCGCCCTCTTCCTCGCCGCCTACTCCAATAACAACGATGTCCTCCCCCGCCTCTTCCACGAAGGCGACCGCCTCGATGAGAAAATGCTCCTCGTCGGCATGTTCCCCGACACGCCCATGATGGCCCTCCCCTCCTCCAGCCAGACCGCCACCACCGCCGCCCTCCTCAACCTAGGCGCCAACGTCAATGAAGTCGACGCCGACGGCATCAGCCTGCTCCAATGGGCAGCCATCGCCAACCGCACCGATATGGCCCGCCTCCTCATCTCCCACGGCGCCGACTTGAACCACACCGACCACAAGGGCATGACCGCCCTCCTCTACGCCGCCTCCATCGACTTCGGCGACTCCGCCATGCTCGACTTACTCCTCAAATCCGGCGCCAACCCCAACGCCCGCACCCCGCAGGGCCTCACCGCCCTCGACCTCGCCCGCAAATTCCACAACACCCACCTCACCGCCGCCCTCGCCAAACCTGGCCCACCCGTCGCCGCCATGGAACACTAACCTCAGGCGGCGTAAGCTGGATGTGGAATGAGTCTCGACGACTACAAGGTCGTTTTATATCGCAACCAACCCGATGGCTGGGTAGCAGAGATTCCCGCCATCTCGGGTTGTTACGTTCTTATGCCGACGCGCGAACAGGCCCTCGCCGAACTCGAACGCGTCTTCGACCTCCTCGCCGCCGAATACGCCGCCAAAGGGCTTCCCCTTCCAGCCGACAGCACGGCTATTGTGAATGCCTGGCGCACAGGGCCGCGAGCGGCGCAAACTGCCCGGCCCGTTGTGCGCGTTGTAAAGAAGGAACCACGCGCCGCGGATTTCCGCCGTGTCGCCAAATGCCTCGGCTTCGAGCGCAATCGCCAGACTGGCAGTCACGAGCGCTGGATCCATCCCGACGGCCGGGCCGTCACCATCCCGCTCCACGGCGGAGGCGAAATCGGGCCGCCCCTATTAAACCCCGAAGGCCACGCGGGGACAAGCGCCCGCGCCGTCGACAGAAGCCGCACCCGCTAGGAAGTGGCCCAAGATATTCTTAACCACCCAAACCTACACGCCCATCACTTCCCCTCCCGCCACAACCTCTCCCACGCCCACATCCGCGAAGTAACTTCATCCCCCACGGGAAACCCAAGCTGATGCGCGAGCATACACACCTGCCCCCGATGGTGCGCCTCGTGCGAAACCATGTAACACACCATCGCGATCCCCACCGGCCACGGCTTCGCCCACCCATCCCGCCGAAACTTACTAATCCTCCCGCCCAGCGCCTCTTGGATCATCTCGACGCACTTCGCCCCGCTCTCCCCCAGCGCCGCCCGCGTCTCCTCCACCGTCGATTCCCCCCGCCGCAACTGCTCTGGAACCGATAAATGCGGCGCATTCAGCCTCACCCACTTACACCGCACATTATGCATATGCGAAAAAATCGCCGCCACCGTCCGCACTTTCCCCGGCCCCTTCGCCCGCCACACCGCCGGAGCCAGTTGCTCAATCAGTAACTGGTTCACCCGCTCATTCGCCGCAAACACCCGCGCCGCCGGGTCGCCACCCTCCCCTTTCATTCCATCTCCAGCCGCTCATGCGCCAACACCAACTCCTCGATCGCCAAGTCCGTGCCCTTCGCATCGAGGTTACCGAAGCTGTACTTCACCGGCCACGCCCGCACCAGCTTCCACGTCAGCACCACCGTCGAAAGGTCCTCGGACAGCAGCGTAATCGTCACCGTCCGCCGCGCATTCACGTTGCCGCTGCGCACCTGGTCAATCCAGTTGTAAAGATCCAGCGCCCCGATAATCCCCCGCCGCAGCGTCACGTTGCCATACCGCGCCAGGCCGGGCAGTTTCTGCACTTCCGAATCCTTCGCCGCCCCGTTGCGGTACTCAATCACGTCAATCGAAATGTCCGGCATCACCACTTCCGCAAACACGACAGCAGCTTGCGGACCCGCGCCGAGATCGACGCGAAAATGTCGGTTCCCATACGGGAGATCGCGAACGACAGCCATACTGTCACGTCCTCTCCACGTTGACCAAAACCGCGACATCGCGATAAATGCTCAGATCGTGAGCTATCGTCGACGAGAACTTCGCGCCCGAACGATCCGAGTAAGTAATCGTCGCCTGAATCCGCTCCGGCTCGCCCCGCGCGAAGTACGCCGCGCTCGAATCCACCAGCGTCCGGATCGCACGCCCCGGCGCAAGAAACACAATGTTGCGGAACAG
>DAIDIH010000236.1 GCA_027459465.1 Bryobacterales bacterium
AGCGCCAGACGCCGCTCGAGTCGAGGGGGTGGTTCGACATGCGGCGTTCGCGCCAGAGTTTTTTGAGGGCGGCGGGGTCGGGGGATGGTCCGGTGAAGGCGACTTCGAGCAGGCCGCCGCATTGCGGGCAGGTGTAGAGGACTCCGGTGATGGGGAAGCGGGCGCGGCAGGAGGGCTCAAAGCACGACAGTTCAGCTTGCATGGTGAATCCTTTAGTATGGCGCAGGGGCGTTGGCGGGACGGTTTGACGCGCGTGGTAAACCTTTGACTATGACGATGGCGGAGGGCGTGGCGTGATTGCGGTTCATTTAGAAGGCGGGCGGGTGGAGATACGGAAGAAGGCGCGGCCGCGGCGGCGGGAGGGGTTCGCTGTGCTGCGGCTGATTTATGGCGGGATTTGTAACACGGATATCGAGCTGCGGCGGGGTTACTACGGGTTTGCGGGGACGCCGGGGCATGAGTTTGTGGCGGAGGTTGTCGAGGCGGAGACGCGGGGGTTGGTGGGCAAGCGGGTGGTGGGCGAGATAAATCTCGCGTGCGGGGCGTGCGAGTGGTGCCGGGCGGGGCGGCGGAGGCATTGCCCGCGGCGGACGGTGCTGGGCATTGTGAAGCATCCAGGTGCGTTCAGCGAGTTTTTCACCCTGCCGGAGCGGAACCTGCACGTGGTTCCGAAGGGGGTGAGCGACGAAGAGGCGGTGTTCACCGAGCCAGTGGCGGCGGCGTGCGAGATTCTGGACCAGGTGAAGTTTGCGCGCGGGGCGGAAGTGGGGGTGCTGGGGGATGGGAAGCTGGGGCTGCTGATCGCGCAGGTATTGCAGGCTTCGGGGCTGCGGGTGGTGTTGTTCGGGCGGCATGAGGAGAAGCTGAGGCTGGCACGGAAGGCGGGTGTGGAGACGGTGGTGGCGAAGAAGTTGCCGAAGGCGCGGTTCGATTACGTCGTGGAGGCGACGGGGTCGGCGGAGGCGCTCGAGGATGCGGTGGCGATGACGCGGGCGCTGGGGACGGTGGTGATGAAATCGACGGTGCATGGGAAGGTGGCGCTCGATACGGCTCCGGTGGTGGTGGACGAGTTGACGTTAATGGGTTCGCGGTGCGGGCGGATGGAGCCGGCGCTGGAGTTACTCAAGAAGGGGAAGGTGAAGGTGCGAGCGATGATATCGGATGTGATGGCGCTGAAGGAAGCTCCGCGGGCGTTTTGCCGGGCGGAGGAGAAGGGCGTGCTGAAGGTGCTGCTCGCCAACCGTTGAGGGGTGAGGCCGCGGGGGTTCTGCGCACTGGGATTTGAGGAAGCGCACGTGAGGGTTTGGGGAATATCAGTTGCGGCGGCGCTTGTGCTGGCGCTCGCGGCGCGCGGGCAGACCGCGTGGGGCGAGGCGAAGGACGGTCTGAAGTTAGGGATCGAGTACGTAAGTGGTGCGGAGGGCGGGGTGGTTCGGGTTCTGGTGCGGAATGTTAGTTCGATCCCAAAGGATCCGGAAGCGGGGCATGAGGGGTTTGGAGGAGAGCGGGAGTTCGCGCAATTTTCGGCGGTGCGAAGCGATGGCACGCGGGCCGAGATCCGGGTGTTTGACCGGGCACTGCTCCGAGCCGCGCCCGAAGGCGCCATGATACCGGTGGGCCTGTATGTTGGCGCCGGGAAGACGACAGTGGTTACATTTCCGGTAAAGGAGCTGGTTTACATGTCCGGCGACAAGTTAGTTCTGTTTACGGCCCTCGTCCGGCAGGGTTGCCGCCTGCGTGTTACCGGCCTCTTCTGGGGCGGCCTGTTGCGGATCGAGACGCCTTGGATTGCCGTGGCCGGGTAGGCGGGGCGTTAGGGCTGTATGGTGCAAGGGACCGGGCTCGTAGCGGGTGGGCCCTTGCGGCGTTATCTCAGAGCTACTACGATCGAAGACGTGAGCGCCGTGTGCTGGCGAACTTTCGTGACGGGCTGGAAGGGTGTTGCGCTGTTCGGTGGCGGAAGCGCGGTATTTTTTCTGCAATTGCTGCATCCCGTAGTCCTGTTCAAGTGGCCGGCTGTTAACGTTGTTGCCGGCCTGGCTGCGGGATTGTGTCTTCCCTGGCTCACCTTGATTGCGATCTTTCGGGTTGGACGATGGTGGAGCAAAGCGATCGCACTGGCCGCTGTTATTCCGCTGCTCGTTTACTCGGCTGCATTTCTGCTCGGCTTTTGCATTGCTGCGGACGCAGACGATCAGTTTGCGGACTTAGACTGGAAAGGAACTCACGTTCGGTTCTATCGAACCGACTATGGAGCAATTTCCGATTGGGGCGTCGTAATTCGTCAAGAACGGCTCCTGCTTCCTGGCCTGGTGATGGTCCGACGACTTGACGTCTTCTCTACGTGTTTTGCGCTCAAGGCTGAGGGTACGGATAGGGGCATCAAGGTTAACGATCCACGGTCGGAATGCAGCGACCTTCATGCGGGAAGCCGCGAGTACCGGCTGAAGCCGTTTCTCTATTTCTGATTCGTTTGTGGTCGTGAATGTCCGGCCGGAGCGGAAGCCCACGCGGAATTCAACTGCTGGATATCAGGGCTGTTTTTTGCCGGTGTTGGGTTCGCGGGAGGGGATGTCGCGGGGGTCGGTGGAGACGCCGTAGTCGCGCCAGAGCCAGCGCATCATATCGGGGAAGACGGTGGAGAGCATTTTCTGGCCGTGGCGCTGGATGCCCCAGGAGTAGTTGACTTCGTAGCCTTTGGCGGTGAGGGCCTGTTCCATGCGGACGTTCTGGAGGAACCAGTCGCGGCGGGGGTCGTAGGTGCCGTCGGCGTAGAGGGCGCGGTTGTCGTTGCGGCCGTCGACTAAGAAGATGCGGATGGGTTTCTTTTCGCTGGACCGGATGAGGTCGGGGTAGGCGTCGCCGCCGCGGAGGTTGGTGAAGCTGCCGACGTTGGAGAGGACTTTGTGGAAGACATCGGGGCGCTGCCAGGCGACGGTGAAGGCGGCGATGGCTCCGGAACTGGAGCCGCCGATGCCGTGGGCGTCAGGGTCCTTCGAGATGTTGTAAGTCTTGTAGAGAACGGGGAGTAACTCGTCGACGATGACGCGGGCGTACTTATCGTCAAGGGTGTTGTATTCGGTGGGGCGGTTGGTGTCGCGGTCGCCCCAGTTCGTAAGTGTGGGTTCGGGCTGGTCGGGTCGGCGGCCGGGGTTGATGAAGACGGCGATCATGACGGGGATTTCGCGGCGGAAGATGAGGTTGTCCATGACGATGGGGGCGCGGACGTCGCCATCGGGGTTCATGAAGGCCTGGCCGTCGTTGTAGATCATGAGGCTGGCGGGGGTGGAGGGATCGTATTGGGCGGGGACGTAGACCCAGTAAGTGTGCTGGGTGCCGGGGTAAGCCTGGCTAGGGAGTGTGAAGGGGCCGCGGATTTCGCCTTTGGGGACTCCGTCCATGGGGGTGGCGTCGACGGAGAGGCGGTAGTAGGGGTTGCCGTCGGGCGAGGGGGCCTGGGGCTTGCGTTGGTGTGGCGGAGGGGTTTGGGCGAGGGCGGCGGCGGCGAGGAGGGCGGGAACTGCGGCAAGGGCGGCTTTCATGGGACCGGGAGCCAAGATATCACAGCGGGCGGGGGTTACTCGAAGGAGTTGGGCGAGGCGAGGTAGCGGAGGAGCGTTCCGAATCCGCGGACAGGTTTCGAGTAGGCGACGCCGTCGCGGAGAATCAATCCCTGGCCGAGAGGGGGCAGGGGAATTTCGGAGCCGTTGACGGTGACGGAGAGAAGCGTGCCGGGCGGGAGGCGAAGGAGAGCGGCGAAGGTTCCGCGGGCATGGCTGAGATGGAGAACGGAGACGCGCCCTGGGGAGACAATGGCGCTGTCGGAGGGCCAGGGAGAGATGGCGCTAAGGGCGCTCAGGTTATTGCAGCCGGCGCCGGTGCAATCGGCCGGCGGGCCGTAGATGGCGTCTCCGAAAGTGGCCGCGGCGGAGCGGTGCGACTCGGGCTGAAACACGAGCACGTAACTGGCGCCGGAGGGGGCGCCGTCGAGGGAGACGCGAAGCCGGCCATTGTCGATGGCGATCGGGGTCGTGTGGGGTTGAGCAAAGAGTACACCGGCGGAGACGGCCGTTAGGAGGAGAGCGTTGAGGCGAATGGCTCGAGTCATGGGACGAGTGACCAGCACGACCTAAGCTCAGGTTACACCCGGAACCTGGTTAGCGGCAGGACACCGCGGCGGGATGCTCTTTGTTGAAGACGGAGATGCGTTCGAAGGGGTGGGCGTTGAGCGTGGGCTGGCAGGAGACCGGAGCGGGCGAGTTACTCGATTGGGCGCCGGAGTCAGTCTGCCTGGAGGAACTGCTGGATGCCCTTGGTGGCCTGGCGGATGCGCTGGTTGTTTTCGATGAGCGCGAAGCGGACGTGGCCTTCGCCCAAGGGGCCGAAGCCGATGCCGGGGCTGACGGCGACGAGGGCTTTCTGCATGAGGAGCTTCGAGAACTCGAGCGAGCCGAGGGGGCGGTAGCGCTCGGGGAGCGGGGCCCAGACGAACATGGAGCCGCGCGGGGGTTCGACGGGCCAGCCGGCGCGGTTGAGACCGGTGATGAGTTCGTCGCGACGGGCCTGGTAAGTGGCGCGGATTTTTTGCGTATCATCGGCACATTCGCGGAGGGCGATGATGGAGGCGATCTGGATGGGCTGGAAGACGCCGTAGTCGAGATAGCTCTTAATCCGGGCCAGGGCGCCGATTAATTTGCGGTTGCCGAGGCAGAAGCCGACGCGCCAGCCGGCCATGTTGAAGCTTTTCGAGAGCGAGTAGATTTCGACGGCGATGTCCTTGGCGCCTTCGACCTCGAGGATGCTGGGAG
This sequence comes from Bryobacterales bacterium, assembly GCA_027459465.1. Classification (GTDB taxonomy): domain Bacteria; phylum Acidobacteriota; class Terriglobia; order Bryobacterales; family Bryobacteraceae; genus JAJYKC01. Next base: position 4,809 of record DAIDIH010000236.1, read on the forward strand.
CGCGGTAGCCGTCGAAGCCCAAGTCGGCGTAGGCGAAATCGTGGACGATCATGGTGCCGTTGCGGGCGGCGAGGGAGACGAGGTTGCGAAAAAAATCGATGTCGACGGTTTGGGTGGTCGGGTTGTGGGGGAAGGAGACGAGGATCATCTTCGGCGGATGAGTAGAGGTGCGATAGAGCGACTCGAGGCCGTTGAGGAACTCGGCGGGGCTGGGCATGGGGAGCATGCAGGCATGGCCTTCGGCCATGATGACGCCGTATTGGTGGATGGGGTAGGCGGGGTTCGGGGAGACGACGGTGTCGCCCGGGCCGATGACGGCGAACAGGAGATGGGCGACGGCGTCCTTGGCGCCGATGGTGACGATGGCTTCGGTGTCGGGGTCGAGTTCGACGTTGTAGTTGGCGCGGTAGCGCTTGACGATTTCGTTGCGAAGCTGGGGAATGCCTTTCGAGAGCGAATAGCGATGGTTGCGCGGGTTCTGGGCGGCTTCGATCAACTTGTTGACGACGGCGCGGGGGGACGGACCGTCCGGATTGCCCATGCCCATGTCGATCACGTCGAGTTGTGCCGCGCGCGCTTTTGCCTTCATCTCGTTGATGACGGCGAAGACGTAGGGCGGCAGTTTCTCGATGCGATAGAACTTGTCGGGCAGTGAGGACATAAGATTTTATTTTACGGGGCGGAGGGCGGCTTCGCGAACTGCGGCAAAAAGTAGCAGCCGCATTCGCCCAATGTTAGACTGAAACCCGAATCGACACGCGCGGCATGATTCTGAGCCTGCTCATCCCTACTCTCGATGCCCGCCGCGGCCTTTTCCTCGCACTTTACGCCGCGTTGCGCCAACAGATCCGCGACGGCGGATGGGACTCCGAAGTTGAAATCCTGCATCTGGCCGACTGGGGCGTTCACTCGGTGGGTTCGAAGCGGAATCAACTCGTCGCCCGCGCCGCGGGGCTTTTTGTCGCCTTCATCGACGACGATGACACCGTGAGCGCAGACTACGTTTCGCGGATCTTGACGGCGATTCGGGAAAATCCGGAGGTCGACTGCATCGGCATCCGCGGCGAGATTACGTTCCGCGGCCGCCACCCGCGCGAATTCATCCACTCTGTCCGCTACGCGGATTACTTCAGCGTCCGCCACACTTACTTCCGCCCGCCCTATCACCTCAATCCGATCCGCCGCGAGATCGCCGCCCGCTACCGCTTCCCCGATGTAAGCTACTCGGAAGACATCGCGTGGGCGATGCAGATGCAGCGGGACGGGGCTTTGCGGAGGGAAGTGTTGGTTGACGGGATCCTGTACTACTACCGCTCCCGGCGCTTTTGGGCCTACCAGTGGCTTCTGGATGCGACTGAATCCATCCGGCACAGGTTCGGCATTCGTCTGGCGAACCGGGTCCCGCTGCAACTGGCGGCGCAGTCGCTGACGCGGCGCTGGTGGCGCCACAGCTAGGAATCCATGCCGGCCATCGACACAGTGCGCGCGCCGAAAATCTCGATTGTCATCCCGGTCCACAATGGGGCGGAGTTTCTGGGCGCGTGCCTTGCGTCCGTCTTCGCTTCAGACTATCCCGACTTCGAAGTCATCGTCGTAGATGACGCCTCGACGGACGCGAGCGCTTCGATTGCGGGTCAGTTTCCGATCCGGGTGATTTCCTCTCCTCACCGCCGTGGCGCGGCAGCGGCAAGAAACACAGGCGCCGAAATGGCTCTTGGCGACATTCTCTTCTTCCTCGATGCGGACATTCTCATCCGGCCCGGCACGCTACGCGCGGCCGCGGCCGAATTCGCCGCCCACCCCGCCGTCTCCGCGCTCTTCGGTTCTTACGGAACCCACACCCTTCCCGAGAACTTCTTCTCCCGCTATAAGAACCTTGTCCACTACTTCACTCATCAAAATTCGAGCGCGGAAGCCTCGACGTTCTGCAGCGGCTTCGGAGCGATCCGGCGCGAATCCTTCGAACAAGTGCGAGGCTTCGACCCGGACTTCCGCTACCTGGAGGACATCGAACTGGGCTACCGCATGAGGAGCGCGGGGATCCGCATCCGCCTCTGTAAGGATCTGCAGTTCACCCATTGCAAGCGCTACTCCTTCTGGAGCCTGATCCGCTCCGACGTTGCGGGCCGCGCCATTCCGTGGACCCGCCTGATGCTCGTCCGGGGCATTTTCCGCAACGACCTCAACACCCGCTGGAACAACGTTCTCAGCGTCCCCGCCGCCTTTCTGCTGCTCCTTTGCCCGTTCATCTTCCACCACGCGTGGGCCGACGCCACTCTGGCCATCGTCTTCTTGGGATTGAACGCGAAATTCCTCTCGCTCACCTATCGGGAAGGCGGCCTGCCGTTCGCGCTGTCTTCCGCGCTGATGTGCTGGTTCAGCTACCTCTACAGTGGACTCGGCGTCGCCGCCGGCGCCGTCTGGCACGTTTTCTCCCGCACCCGCGCCATTTTCCGCCCCGCCGCCCGGGTCATCGACGCATGAAGATTCTCTGGGTGACGTTCGGGTTACCCTATCCTCCGGACACCGGCTTCCGCCAGCGGGATTATCACCTCATCCGCGAGATCTCCGGGCAGGCGGAGATCGTCCTGTTCAGCCTCATCCCGCCCGGCGGTGTAACCGACCCGGGTGAACTCGCCCGATTCTGCAAGCGAATCGAGACTTTTGCGCTGCCCGGCCGCCTGCCTCCTCTCGGCGGTCTCACGAGGACGCCCGCCGGCGCGTGGCGGAATTTCCATCCCGAGGCGGCCGCGCGCCTGGCCGCAGTCGCGCTGGCCGAGCGACCTGAGATTGTCCAGATCGAACACTCGCTGCTAGCGGCCTACCGCGACGGCCTGCCTGGCTCGCTCGGCGCCCGCACCGTTTTGTCGCTGCATAACGTCGCCTTCCATCAGTACCACCGGATGGCGAGTATCGCGCGGAACCCCGTCACAGGCGCCGCGTACCGGTTGAAATCCCGGGCCATGCGAGGCGCCGAGGCGCACTACGTCCGGCGATACGACGCCATTGTGACCGTTTCGGCGCGGGAGAGCGAACTCGTCACCTCGCTCCGGGCGCCGCTTCGTCCCGTGGTCGTCGAAAACGGGGTGGACTGCGACAAACTCCGGCCGCTCCCGGCGGGCGGCGGCGAGGCGCTCCTGTTCACCGGCCTGATGTGCTACCCACCCAACGCGGACGCCGCGATCTACTTCTCGCGTTCCATCCTCCCCCGCATCCGTTCCGAGGTTCCGGACGTTAAATTCATTGTGGCCGGCCACGCGCCTCCGCCCTGCGTCCGCCGCCTTGCAGCGGACGCCTGGATCGAAGTCACCGGCTCGGTGGCCGACCTGCGTCCCTACTACGAACAGGCTGCGGTCACCGTCGTCCCGCTCCGTGCCGGCGGCGGCACGCGGCTGAAAATTCTCGAATCCATGGCGCAATGTGTGCCTGTCGTTTCCACCTCGATCGGATGCGAAGGCCTGGCTGCCGAGCACGATCGTCACCTCCTCATCGCAGACCGCCCGGAGGAATTTGCCGCCTCCGTAATCCGCCTGCTCCGCGACAACGCCCTTCGCCAACGCCTCGCCGCCTGCGCCCGCGCGCTCGTCGAGGCGCGATATGATTGGCGAGCCATCGCCCAACGCCTCTTTGCCTTGTACGTCAAGCTCTGCGCTCAGGCTCCTACCCCACGATGAACCGCCGGCAATTCGAGAATCTCATCCACCGCAAGCTCATCTCCCTTGGCTGGTTGGTCCAGCGCGTCTATCCCCGGACCGGAGGATGGCTCCCCGACCGCGCGTACTGGCACCCCGAATACATCCAGCGCCTCGGCTTCCAACCCGCCACCCTCATCGACGTGGGCGCCGCCCGCGGCACGCCTGAACTCTACGCCGCCTTCCCAAACGCCTACTTACTTCTGATCGAACCGCTGCAGGAGTTCTCCGCCGAGATCGCCTCGATCCTCGCGACCCGCCCCGGCGCCCACTTCCCCGTCGCCCTGGGCCGCGAACCCGGAGAACGCGAAATCCGCATCGAACCCCGCGACGCCCTGCGCAGTTCCTTCTATACCCGCCACCCTCTGGAACAATCCGGCGACGCCGCGATCCTCCGCCGCATCCCGGTCGACACGCTCGACCGCGTCATCGCCTCGGCGGGCTGTCCTGGTCCCTTCGGCCTGAAAATCGATGCCGAAGGCGCCGAACTCGAAATCCTGCGCGGCGCTTCCTCCACGCTGGCCGGCACCCAGTTCATCATATCCGAAGTCAGCGTCCTGCCCCGCTTCGAAGGCAGCTACCGCTTCGCTCCCTTCATCGCGGAAATGGACTCGCTCGGCTTCGAACTCTGCGATATTCTCGGCATCGGCCGCGCCCGGTCCTCGCATGTCACCTTCTTCGACCTGGTCTTCGAGCGCACGCCCAGCAAGGCCAAGACCTGACCGATGCCCCACCGCGCACGCGTCCTCGTCGTTCACAACACGGTCACAGCCCACGGTGGCGCCTGCTCCGTCCTCGCCTGGTCTCTCCACGCCCTGCAGCACGACTTCGAAGTGACTGTTCTGTCGTCCGCGCCCTGGGACGCCGCCGCCCTCAATCGTTACTACGGCGTCAACATCGACCCCTCCGCCATCCGGTCCCTCTCCGTCCACCCCATTGCCGGCCGCATCCTCCGTCTCGATCCCGACCCCTCCACCATCCAGCCAAACTGCTATCTCATGCGCAAAGCCAAGCGGTTGCGCAGCCAATTCGACTGCGCCTTCGGCACCGACAACGAAACTGACTTAGGCCCTCCCGCCCTCCAGTACATCCACTATCCACACCTCGCCCACGTCTACCCGAACGTGCGCCACAACCTCGATCTGGCCCCCGCGACGAAACTCGCCGCCTTCTTCCGGGGCTCCATCCGCCCCTGGATGCTCATGGCCAACTTCTCATTCGACCGCATGCGCCAGAACCGCACGCTCGTCAACTCCGACTGGACCGGCCGATGGGTCCAGCGCGTGTACGGCATCGACTGCCACATCGTCAATCCCCCCGCTGCCGGCGACTTCCCCGACACGCCCTGGGACCAGCGCGAAGACGGCTTCGTCCTCGTTGGGCGCCTCGGCGCCGGAAAACGTGTCCCCTGGTGCATCGGACTTCTTGACCAGGTCCGCCGCCTGTTTCCCCGACTCCGCCTTCACATCGCCGGCAGCGTCAGCCGGGACCGGTCCGATGCCGTCGATGCCGCCAGGACGGCCGGCGCCATCCGAGAACACGCCTCGTGGGTCACTTTCCACAACAATATGCCGCGCGCCGCCGTCGCGCGGCTCCTTGCGACGCAAAAATACGGTCTCCACGCCATGATCGACGAACACTTCGGCATCGCCGTGGCCGAGATGCTCCGCGCCGGCTGCATCCCCTTCGTCCATAACAGCGGCGGTCCCCCTGGTATCGTCGGCGGCGACCCGCGCCTCACCTACGACAGCGCTACCGATGCCGTGGAAAAAATCGTGCGCGTCCTTCGCGATCCCGCGCTCCAGGCCAACATCGCCTCGTACCTCGCGCCACGCAAGACCCTTTATTCACCCGAACGCTTCATGGACTCCATCCGCGGCCATGTCAACCACATGAGTCGCGCATGAGTTCCTCCACCGCCGCCCGCAGCCCGGCGCGGAACCGCTCCAGGGTGAACAACTCCCGCCGCGCCGCCAGCATTTCGCGGAGCGCCTCGCGCATTTTTCCGTCCGCGAGTACGGCGCTGATCTTCTCCACCGCGTCTTCGTCTTCGTAACACAGCCGCGGATCCCGGCCCACAATTTCGACCTGCCCTCCGCTGTCATGCACGAACGGCACGCAACCCGCCATCAACATCTCCGCCGGGGCGATTCCGAAATGCTCCTGCCGGAGAGCGTGAATCCCATACCGGCAGCGCCCCATCCACTTGAACAGTTCGGCTCGTGGCAAGCCTTCGTGCAACTCCACCCAGTCCCGGTGCTGTTCGACTAATTTTCGCAATCGCGGGTAAAACGCGCCGGCCGCCGCGCCGGTATCCCGCGGGCCCGCCAGATGCAGACGGATCCCCGGATGCCGCTCGCGCACCTTTCCGAGCACGCCAATGATCCAATCCATCCGCTTGCCGGCATTCAGCGTGCCAGCCGACAAAAAACTTTCTTCCCGATCCTCCCATCGAAGCAGTCGGGGCGGCGCCGGCACCGGCGGATACAGCGTCCGGGGACGAATGCCGTATCCCTTCTCGACCTGGCGCGCGGTCCAGTCCGAGTTCGCCAGCATTGTCGTTTGCTTGATACGATCGACCCGGATTCCGGCCAACAGCATCCACGGTCTGGTTTCGCCGCGAAGGCAACCCGTCCATCCCGCGCCGCTGTCGCGGTACTTTTCCCAGAACCGCGCCAGGTAGGGATAATGCACGTAGTTCAATCCCGGACCGCCTAAATCCATTTCTTCGGTGCCGGTTGCGATCACTGCGTCGTAATTCTTCCGGTACTGCCGGCACAAGCGCATCAGATACGCCACCGGCTGAATGCTCCTCTTGTCCGGATCCAGTCCGAACAAAAACCGCACCGCGCCGCTCACCCGGATCACCGCGAAATTCGACCCGCGCAGACTCGTCCCGTAAAACTGGTCCATCCCTTCGACATCGGGCTCGCCCTCGGTCAGCAGCGTCACGTCGTATTCGTCCTTCAACACCTCGATCGTCCACGCCGCCACGGCCGTCGCTCCTCCCGGCGGCCGCAGAAATTGATGCACCAACAGGATTCGTTTCTTCAATCCAGCAGTATACGGTCTGTGCGCCTTCCCGGCGCCGCTTCCGGCGAAATCCGGCGATACACTGATCGGCAGTGCAAGCCGCTCGCACATCCGCAACCGCGCCCACGGGAACCATCGCTTGCCTCAAGCAGTACGGCGCGCGCCGGACCGGGACAAACTACGTCCGCGCACTGCTGCTCGCCAACTATCCCGACGTCCTTCCTCTCATGCACGTCCTCGGGGACAAGCACTCGCCGCCGGTGGACTTCGAGCGGTTTCTCCAGATGTCGCTCGCCGTTTCCGATCCGGATTGGGAGTTCGTGCGCGCGACTACTCTCGCCGCGCCCGCCGAATCGACGCGTGAGAATGACGAGCGCCAAATCGCGTACTTGCGCAAGACGGCGAAGCAGGTGGCGGCGAGCGTTCGCACCGGCAGGCTCGGCTTCGCCGTCTCCGCGAAGAACCCTTACGCCTGGGCCGCGAGTCTGGCCCGGTACTCAGGCTGGACCGTCTGGTCCCCGACTGGCCGCCGCATGAAGCAATCCTACCGGGGCAATCTTGCCGCCGGGTGCCGCGAATACAACCGCAACTACAGCGCCTGGCTCGCCCTCCTCGCCCGCTTTCCTTCCCGCAGCGTTCTGCTCCGCCACGAAGACCTGGTCGAAGACACACCCGGCGTTCTCGAAAAACTGGAACGCCTCTTCGGCCTCTCGCGCGCTCATCCGGAGCTGCGCCTCTTCGCCGAGAACGCCGAGGCCACCGACTGGGACGACTCCGAACCGGCGCTGCGCAAAACCCGCTTCAATTCGGCCTTCTATCGCAAACGCGGCTACATGAAGCAGCTATCGGCCGGTTTGCGCGAGGTTGTCGAGGAAAGCATCGACTGGCCGATCGCGGCGGCGCTCGGCTACCGGAAGGACCCGAAATGAGTCTGTGGGCGAAAGCACGGCGGCGCGGTAGGCTGAGGATGTGGTTACCGATCTGGTGCAGATTCGACGGCTGGGGGAGCGGAAGCGGGGCGAGAACGAGAAGTTTCGCGCGTATTTGAAGCGGCATAACTTCGTGGAGCGGCGGTATAAGCGGATGGCGGAGGAGATTGCGGGCGAGATCGACTGCACGGCGTGCGCGAACTGCTGCAAGGTGGCGACGGCGCAGGTGAGCGAGCGGGATGTGGAGCGGCTGGCGAAGTTTTTGGGGATGCGCGAGCGCGAGGTGTTGAGCCAATACACCGAGATGAGCGAGGACGAGGGGCGGATTCTGAAGCGCGACGAGGGCGGGTGCGTGTTTTTGGAGGGGAACCTGTGCTCGGTGTACGAGGCTCGGCCGGATACGTGTAAAGACTTTCCGCACCTGGTGCATGGGGCGGGATCGTTTTTGCGCCGGATGTGGAAGATGGCGGACCGGGCGTGTTACTGCCCGATTGTGTACAACGCGCTGGAGGCTTTCAAGGAAGAGGCCGGATTCCGGACGCTGGCGGGATGAAGCGGGGCTTGGGGAAACATGCGCAGGCGTGGGCGATGGCGCATGTGTCGCCGCACATCGAGCGGATGATGGCGGAGCGGAAGCGGGACTTGCTGGGGAGCCTGCGTGGGGATGTGGTGGAGATTGGTCCGGGGACGGGCCCGAACTTGCGGTACTACGCGCGGGGTGTGCGATGGAGGGGCGTGGAGCCGAATCCGTTCATGCACCGGTATCTGCGGGAGGCGGCGCGGGCGGCGGGGCACGAGGGCGAGGTATGCGAGGGCGCGGCGGAGGCGCTGCCGTTCGAGGATGCAAGCGTGGATGCGGTGGTGTCGACGCTAGTTCTGTGCTCGGTGGGGGATGTGCGGGCGGCGTTGAAGGAAACGGTGCGGGTGCTGCGGATGGGCGGGCAGTTTGTGTTTTTCGAGCACGTGGGAGCGGCGAAAGGGAGTTGGCGGCGGCGGGGGCAGGCGCTGCTCGGGCCGGCGTGGCGGGCGATGGCGGATGGGTGCCGGCTGGACCAGGACACGCTCGAGTTGATTCGCGGGGCGGGGTTCGGCGAGGTGCGGGCGGAGGAGTTGCGGCTGCGGTTCGGGCCGGCATCGCCGCAGATTGTGGGTGTGGCGATTAAATGACGCGCCGGGCGATGGCGCTGCCGATAGACGCGCATCTCGGCGAGATTGTGCGCGTGGTGGCCGGCGGGAGCGATGTGGTGGTGGAAGCGGCTCCGGGCGCGGGGAAGACGACGCGGGTGCCGGCGGCGCTGCTGGAGGTGGGTCCGGTGGTGGTGCTCGAGCCGAGGCGGATCGCGGCGCGGATGGCGGCGCGGTTCGTGGCCGAGGAACGGGGCGCGGAAGTCGGCGGCGAGGTAGGGTATCAGGTCCGGTTTGAGGATGTGACGAGCGCGGGGACGCGGCTGAAGTTTGTCACCGAGGGGTTGCTGGTGCGGAGGCTGCTCGAGGATCCGCGGCTCGAGGGCGTGGCGGTGGTGTGCCTGGATGAGTTTCACGAGCGGCATCTGGACACGGACATGGCGCTGGCGATGCTACGGCGGCTGCAGAAGAGCTGCCGGCCGGACCTGCGAATTGTGGTGATGTCGGCGACGATGGAGGCGGCGCCGGTGGCGCGATACATGGGCGGGTGCCCGGTGGTGAAGGCGGAGGGGCGGGTGTTTCCAGTGAAGGTGGAGCATCGTCCGTATTCGGCGGCGCCGGTGGAGGAGCGGGTGGCGGAGGTGGTGCGGGATCTGGCGGGCGGGAGCGGCGGGGTGCTGGTGTTTTTGCCGGGGGTGGCGGAGATTGAGCGCGCTGCGCGGGCGGTGGAAGGAGTGGCGCGGGCGGCGGGGATGGTGGTGCGGCCGCTCTATGGGAGAATGCCGGCGGCGGAGCAGGACCGGGCGGTAGCGCCGGGGCCGGAGCGGAAGCTGATTCTGGCGACGAACGTGGCGGAAAGTTCGATCACGGTGGAGGGGGTGACGGCGGTGATCGACAGCGGGCTGGCTCGGGTGGCGGAGGATTCGCCGTGGAGCGGGTTGCCGGTGCTGAAGGTGCAGCGGGTGAGCCAGGCGTCGGCGCGGCAGAGAGCGGGGCGAGCGGGACGGACGGGGCCGGGGCGAGTGATCCGGCTGTATCCGGAAGAGGATTTCCGGCGGCGGCCGGCGGGGGAGACGCCGGAGATTCTGCGGCGGGAGTTGTCGCAGCTTTGCCTGGATCTGGCGGCGATGGGGGTGCGGGATGTGGGCGAGGTGGAGTGGCTGGATGCTCCGCCGGAGGAAGCGGTGGGCGCTGCGCGGGAGTTGCTGCGGGAGTTGGGGGCGTTGGATGGCGAGGGACGGCTCACGGGGGTTGGGAGAAAGATGGCGAGGCTGCCGGTGCATCCGCGGCTGGCGCGTATGGTGACGGAAGGGGTGGAGCGGGGCGCCGGCGATGCGGCGGCGCGGGCGGCGGCATGGTTGGCGGCGGGGGTGAGCGGGCCGACAGCGAACCTGCTCGAGTTGGTGGAAGCTTCGATGCCGCATGCGGTGGAGCAGGGGGCGCGGCAGATCCGGAGGCTGGCGGGGATTCGGGGGGGCGCGGTGGGGCATGAGGACGCGGCGCTGATGGAGGCGGCGCTGAAGGCGTTTCCGGATCGGCTGGCGGCGGGGACCGGAGAGGGTCTGGTCCTGCTCGAAGCGGGCGGACAGGCGCGACTGAGCGGACCTCATGTGCCGGAGTACCTGGTGGCGCTCGATATCGAGGAGCGACCGGAGCGGGGGCTGCCTCAGATTCGGCTGTGGTGCCCGGTGGAAGTGGAGATGCTGATCGAGGGGGCGGAGGAGACGCGCGGGATCGAGTGGAACGCGGCGGCGGAACGGGTAGAAGAGGTGCGGGCGCTAAGGCGAGGCAAGATCGTGCTGGAGCAGACGCGCGGGCCGGCGCCGGGGACGGAGGAGACGGCGGCGATGCTGGCGGAGCAGGCGGGACGGGCGGGGTTGGGGCGGTTTGTGGAGGTTGCGGTCGTGAAGGGGCTGGTAGCGCGTTCGCGGTTTGCGGCGGCGGGCGGAGCGCGGGCGTTGCGCGAGGAGGATGTGAGCGAAGTGCTGCGGGAGGCGTGCCACGGGCGGCGGAGTTTCGCGGAGTTGACGGCGGCGGGGAGCGAGATGGCGGCGGCGCTGGAGGAACGGGCGGGCGGAAGGCGTCTGCTGGAGAGATTGGCGCCGGAGTTTTACGTGCTGCCGCGGGGGCGGAGGGTACGGATTCAGTACGAGGATGGCAAGAGCCCGTGGATTTCGTCGCGGCTGCAGGATTTTTTCGGGATGCGGGAGACGCCGAGGGTGGGCGGCGGGAAACTGGTGGTGCAACTGCTGGCGCCGAATCAGCGGCCGGTACAGACGACGGCGGATCTCGAGGGGTTTTGGGAGCGGCTGTATCCGAAGTTACGGCGAGAGTTGGGGCGGCGATATCCGAAGCATAAGTGGCCGGAGGATCCACTCAAGCCGGAGGCGTAGGAGGGGGGCCGATCGGGGCGCGGAAGAGTATCGGGTAAGATGCCGAGGGCTCGGGCGGAGCGGTGGGGGAGTACCATTACTATTTCAGGACGAATTTTGGGAGGGATCTAGTACGTAAAGATCTTTACATGTATGAAGTCCGCTCGTTACGCTTGGGCAGGCTGCGGTGGGACGAGTGGCGGCCAATTCAACCTAAGGAATGAAGGACAAGTGAAATATCGTTTGGCGTTGGGTGTGGCGGTGTTAGGCATGGGGGCTGGAATTCAAGCCGGCACGATTACCTATACATGGAACTTCGACAATCCGACCGGGACGCTCGGGACGTCGCAGACGTACACGAGTACAAACAACGGAGGAGCGCCGAACATCACGATTACGGCGTACGGATTGGGCGGATGTACGGTGAATGACTCGAAGGCGTCCGGGTGTTCGGCGACGGATTTATACGGCAAGAATGCCGGCGGGTCGGAACAAGGTTTGGGGATCGCAAATGATCCGAGTGGAGATCACGAAATTTATGACGGGACGTTTGTGCAACTGGATTTGACGAACCTGTTTCATGCGATTGCGCCGGTAGCCGGGAGCATAACGATCGATAGCGTCCAATCGAACGAGTACTTTACGTTCTGGCTGAACTCTACGCAAGGGCAGCCCGGCAGTTACTTGTATCAGGGCACGTCGAGTGGTAGCTCGGCGGTAGTCACGCTCAGCGGGAATAATCCGGGCTCGAATCTTGGCGGAGATCTGTTTTTCTCGGTGGGAGCCGGAGAAGGCAACATTTTGTTGAGCACGATCTCGGCCAGTGTGAATGCGCCGGAGCCGGCGAGTTTTGCGTTGGTGGGCCTGGCGCTGGCGGGTGTGGGAATTGCGAGGCGGAAGAGGGGTTTGAGGAATCGATAGGGAACGATTGCGCCGCCGTTCCGGCCAAGGCTAAGGTGAGAGGGGGTGAATTCACTTCAGACGCGGCGGGGGCGGAGAGGGGATGCGGAGCCGCGGTGGCCGGCGCTGGTGGCGGCGCTGGGGATCGGCGGGTTGAATCTGGCGCTGCCGGAGTCACTGTCGGCGGGGCCGCGGTGGCTGCTGCTGGCGCTGGTGGTGGTTCTGGTGGGGGCGAGCATCGTGGCCCGAAGGATGGGGCGGCACGGGCTGAACCAGGCGCTGGGGCATGGAACGGCGGCGGTGCTGACGTTTTTTCTTGCGGCGTCGGTGGTGCTGCTGGTTGCGGGGCTGCCGTCGCATGCCGAGCCGCCGGTGGTGCTGCTGAAGTCGGCGGCGATGCTGTGGCTGAGCAATGTGCTGGTGTTTGCGTTTTGGTACTGGCGGCTGGACGCGGGCGGGCCGAACCAGCGGGACTTGCTTGGGCCGAGACATCCGAGCGCATTTTTGTTTCCGCAGATGACGCGGCCGGAGGACGAGCATCCGGACTGGTCCCCGGAGTTTCTGGATTACTTGTTTCTGGCGTTCAACACGAGCACGGCGTTTTCGCCGACCGATACGGCGGCGCTGACGAGGTGGGCGAAGGCGCTGATGATGATGCAGTCGGCGATTTCGCTGACGGTGATCGCGGTGCTGGCGGCGCGGGCGGTGAACGTGCTTTGAGGCGGACCCACGGGGGTGGGCCGGGGCCGGTAAACTAAAGCATTGCGATTTGAAATTGAAGCCGTGTGCCCGGAGACGGGTGCGCGCGCCGGGAAGATTCACACCGCGCACGGGGTGGTCGAGACGCCGGTGTTTATGCCGGTGGGGACGCAGGCGACGGTGAAGGGACTGCCGCAGCGATGGCTCGAGGAAGACCTGGATGTGCGGATTCTGCTGGGCAATACGTATCACCTTTTTTTGCGTCCTGGGCCGGAGCAGATCCGGCGGTTCGGCGGACTGCACAAGTTCATGGCGTGGCCGCGGGCGATTCTGACGGATTCAGGCGGGTTTCAGGTGTTCAGCCTGAGCCAGCTCCGGACGGTGACCGAGGAGGGGGTACTGTTCCGGTCGCATATAAACGGCGACGCGCACCTGTTTACGCCGGAGTCGACGGTGGACGCGCAGCTTGCGTTTGGCAGCGACATATTGATGGCGCTCGATGAGTGTCCGCCCTATCCGGTGACGGCGGCGGGGGCGCGGAAGGCGGTGGATCGGACGGTGCGGTGGGCGCGGACGGCGTGGGAGCATTACCGGCGGCGGCGGGAGGAAGAGCCGGGGGCGGGCGCTTTGTTTCCGATCGTGCAGGGTTCGATGGACGTGGCGCTGCGGAATGAGTGCGCGGCGGCGCTGGTGGAGTTGGGCGCGCCGGGGTATGCGATCGGGGGGTTGTCGGTGGGGGAACCGCGGGAGGTGAGCCTGGAGGTGGCCGGGCACACGGCGAAGGCGCTGCCGAAGGAGAAGCCGCGATACGTGATGGGAGTGGGGATGCCGGAAGAGTTGGCCGAGTACGTGGCATGCGGGGTGGATATGATGGATTGCGTGCTGCCGTCGCGGAACGCGCGGAACGGGTGTCTGTTCACGCGGCGGGGGAAAGTGTTGATCAAGCAGGCGCGGTATAAAGAGGACGAGGGGCCTGTGGATGAGGAGTGCGGGTGTTACACGTGCAGGACATTTTCGCGGGCGTATCTGCGGCACCTGTTTCAGTGCGGGGAGATTCTGTTTTCGATCTTAGCGACATTACACAATCTAAGGCACTACCTTGACAGAATGCGACAAATCAGGCAGGCTATACTGCTTGGGAGATTTCCGGCGTATCTGAGCGCCGCGCGTTCCGTCTCTGCGGTTTAGCGTGGCGCGGCGGGGGTCCCGGTTGTTCTCGCCCGGCCTTACTTTCAAATGATATTTCCAATGTTGGCAGCCTTTCTGCAAGTGCAGCCGTCTTCGAACCCGATCATGGGTTTTCTTCCGCTGATCCTGATCGCGGTTGTTTTTTATCTGCTGGTATTCATGCCGATGCAGCGGCAACGGAAGCAACAGCAGCAGATGCTGAAGAGCCTGGAGGCGGGGAACGTGGTGGTAACGACGGGCGGCATTGTGGGGACGATCGTCGCCATAAACACGAGCGACGACACGCTGGTGCTGCGGGTGAAGCCGGACAATATCAAATTGCAGGTGGCGCGGTCCGCGGTCTCGTCGCGGGTGACGGAGGAGAAGAAAGCGTAGCGCGCCCGCGCCGGCCGCGCTCTGCTACTTTGACTAAAGGCTCCGGGAGACCGGCAGCCGGGTTTTAGGGACATGAAACGAAATCTTCAGATTAAATTCGGCGTGATCGTCGCTACGATCCTGCTTTGTTTGTTCGGCATCTTCGGTCTGCCGACGTCGCTGGCGCAGGTGAAGGAGAATTTCCAGAAGAACATTCACCTGGGATTGGACCTGCGTGGCGGCAGCCACCTTGTGCTGCAGGTGCAGTTGCAGGACGCCTTCATGGCGACGGCGGACGTGACGATGCAGCGGCTGCAGGAAGAGCTGAAGAAGCAGGGGGTGGTGCTGCCGCCGATGGACCGGAATTCGCCGGCGACGCTGGACGACGCGGACAAGATTCAAATCAACGTTCACGGGGTGCCGGTGGACAAGACGAGTCTGTTCCGGAATCTGGTGGCGGAGCAGTTTCCGGACTGGATCCTGACGCCGGTGTCGAGCGCGGATTACCGGATGACGATCAAGCCGAGCGAGGCGATCAAGCTGAAGCAGGACACGCTGACGCAAACGATGCACACGATTGAGCGGAAGATCAACGCCCTGGGCCTGGCGGAGAGTTCGGTGCAGCAGCGGGGACGGGCGGAAGCCGAGGCGGAGTTGCTGGTGCAGCTTCCGGGCGTGGACGACCCGGCACGCATTAAGGCGCTGCTGCAGGAGCAGGCGATGCTCGAGCTGTACGAAGTGAAGGATGGGCCGTTTTCGAGCGAGCAGGAAGCAATGGCCAAGCACGGCGGGGTGCTGCCGCTGAACACGAAACTGGTGCACGCGGTGGCGCGGGACGGGCAGGCGTCGGGCTACTACCTGCTGGCAATGAGCCCGGTGATCCGCGGGACCGACATCCGCAGCGCGCATGCGGGCCAGGGCGAGACGCCGGGGCGGTGGGAGACGGATTTCGTTTTGACGCAGGAAGCGGCGCACCGGTTCGAGCAGTTCACGGAATCGAATATCGGGAACCGGTTGGCGATTGTGCTGGACGGGAGCGTGATCAGCGCGCCGACGATTCAGAACCGGATCAGCGATACGGGGCGGATCACCGGGGCGGCGAACGAGCAGGAAGCGGCGGATTTGGCGCTGAACCTGACGGCGGGATCGCTGCCGGCGCGGGTGGTGGTGGAAGAAGAGCGGACGGTGGGGCCATCGTTGGGAGCAGATTCGATTCATGAAGGGTATGTCGCGGGCCTGGCCGGGCTGATCGCGGTGGTGATTTCGATGCTGGTGTACTACCGCGCGGCGGGGATCAATGCAACGCTGGCGCTGGTGTTGAACGCGGTGATTCTGATCGCGGCGCTGGCATATTTCGACGCGACGCTGACGCTGCCGGGGATTGCCGGCATCATTTTGACCATCGGCATGGCGGTTGACAGCAATGTACTGATTTTCGAACGCGTGCGCGAGGAGTTACGGGCGGGCAAGGGCGTGGCGGCGGCGCTGGACGCGGGATTCAGCAAGGCGTTTCTGACGATCATCGACACGCACGTGACGACGGTGGTTTCCTGCGCGTTTTTGTTTTTGTTCGGGACCGGGCCGGTGAAGGGATTTGCGGTGACGCTGGTGATCGGCCTGATAGCGAACGTGTTTACGGCGGTATTCGTGTCCAAGACGATTTTCGACTGGGAACTCAGCCGGAAGCGGGTGGCCACGTTGAGCATCTGAGCCGGG
>DAIDIH010000237.1 GCA_027459465.1 Bryobacterales bacterium
CCTCGCTAAGCACAAAGACGGGTCGCAGATTGCGTCGGAATCGCAGGAGGCGATGCGCAAAGCAGCCGTTCACCTGTTTGAGATTAATACGATCTGCGGAGCGGTGGAGAAGGCGAATGGCAACAGGATTGGCGACTGCGAAGGAGCGCTCGATTATCTTTCGGAGGTTTTCCGGATTCAACACCACCTTTCGAAGACCGAGCATTACCTGACGGAGACGATCCACACCGCCACGGAGCTCACCGAGCTGGTGAGTACGAGCCTCGAACGGCTGACCGCTTATCATACTGGCCTGAACCAGAGCATCCGGACTTTTCTGGCGACCGGGAATCATAACGGCTGCACAGGCGGGAGCTGCTACAAACGGCGGTCCGCTTACGCAATGAATTCTTAAAACTGAACATCCGCCACCGTTCCTCGCGGGATCGCTCGAATGGCAGCAACCCGGAGCAGAGGTTGGCGTTGCGCCGGCGGGTGAGTAGGCGGGCGGTTCCGCGTGGAGGGAAGGCGGCCGGGTGGAGTTGGGGGAGCCGCGCGCTGGCGTGCATCAGGCTGTTTGGGCCACGGTAATAGTCTAAGATGGCGCCTTCGGAGTCGATGGTCATCGGGTTGGCGCCTTTCGTGAAAACAGTCCCCGCGCCTGCGAGGTCGAAGGTGGTGAACGTGCCGCGGCCCGGCGCTCGCCGGGAGGGTCGAGCTTGGTGAAGGCGCCGTCCGGCGTGCGGGCAAAGCCGTGACAGGCGTAGTTCGCATCCATGAAGTATCCGACGATGATTCCTGACGGGTTGGCGCCGATAGGGACGCTGTTATGGCCCGCAGTGGCGGCTGCGCCCGGGACGCCGATGGTGGGGAAGGTTCCGTCCGGGGCGGGCAGGAAATGGTGGCGGACAGCGGCTGGCAGGGCGCCGTGGCCGTAGTTCGCGCCCGCGTGGGTTGTTGGAGGCGACTTAGAGGGAAGTTACGCGGCGGTGGGCGGCGGCGAAGTAGAAGCCGAGGGCGCCGAGTAAGATGCCGTTGGCGGTGAGGACGGCGGGGGCGGTGAGGCGTTCGCTGGCCATGCCGACTAAGAGGCTGCCGATGGGCATGCCGCCGCGGAAGGCGAGGGTGTAGACGCTCATGACGCGGCCGCGCATGCGGTCCTCGGTGAGGATCTGGACGAGGGAGCTGACCATGGCGAAGACGCCGATGAGGGCGGCGCCGCAGAGGAAGATGAGCAGGCAGCTCAGCGGGAGGAGGCGGGACTGGGAGAAGGCGGCGATGAGGACGCCGAGGACGATGAGGAGGCCGAGGGCGACCGCGCCCTGGCGTTTCATCTTGCCGAAGTAGGCGACGATGAGCGCGCCGCAGACCGAGCCGGCGCCGGAGAAGGCGAGCAGCATGGTGAAGGTATTGGAGCCGCCGTGGAAGACCTCGCGGGCGAAGACGGGGAGGAAGACGAGCAGCGGGACGCTCAACAGGGTCATGGAGAAGGCCAGGCCGATCAAGGGAACCATGGCCGGATGGGAGCGGACGAAGGAGAGGCCCTGCTTCATGCTTTCGAGCATGGATTCGGTGGTGGGCTTGGGGCGGAAGCGGGTGCGGATGACGAGCAGGGAAATCATGACCGCGACGAAGGAAAGCCCGTTTAAGCCGAAGCACCAGGAGGCGCCGAGAGTTTTGAGGGCGATGCCGCCGAGGACGGGTCCGACGATGCGGGCGAGGTTGAACTGGATGGAGTTGAGCGCGATGGCGTTTTGCAGGTCTTCGGGTTCGACGAGGGTGGGGATGAGGGCGGAGTAGGCGGGTCCGCCGAAGGACTGCGCGGTGCCGACGATAAACGACAGCGTGAGGATATGCCAGATGTGAACTTTGCCGGTGGCGAACAGGACGGTGAGGGTGAAGGCGCAGGTCATTTGAATGACCTGGCTGGCGAGGAGGAGCTTGCGGCGCTCGATGCGGTCGGCGAAGACGCCGCCTACGAGGGAGAACAGGAAGATGGGGATTTGGGCGAGGAAAGAGTCGAGGCCGAGTAAGAAGGCGGAGTTGGTGAGTTCAAAGACAAGCCAGGCCTGGGCGAGTTGCTGCATCCAGGTGCCGATGCTGGAGGTGCAGGCGCCGAACCACATGATGCGGAAGTCGCGGTACTGAAATGCCTTGAAGGTGCGCTGGAACACGCGGTGGGGGGGAAGCTTTCGTTAGGGCAGCGGCTGGAGACGTTCGATGAGGTGGAGGAAATTGCCGTCGGCGTCGGCGAAGAAGACGAGGCGGTTGCCCTGATTGGAGTAGGGTTCGCCGAGGAAATGGACGTTCAAGCGGCGGAGTTCGGCGAGGCTTTCGTCGAAGTTATCGACGGCGATGGCGAGGTGACGGATGCCGGGGGTGCGCATTTCGGCGGGGCTGGCGGCGGGACCGAGGCTGGGGATGATTTCGAGCATGGAGCCGTTGGGGGCGCGGACGAAGAAGTTGCCGTCGTATTCAAAATTGATGCGGAAGCCGAGGTGATCGACGTACCACTGGGCGAGGCGTTTGGGGTCGGGCGAGGCGAGCGCGGTGTGTTCGAGGCCCTGAAACATGCATTGATGGTAGCAGAGCATGGGTGGCGGGATGACGGGGTTGCGCTCGCCCGCGGAACGTGGACGCGTGTGCGACCGGACTACAGGGTGCGGGATTGCCTTAGATTCGCAAGTTGGAAGACAATCAAGCCATGAGCGGAATCCAATTCGTCACCGATGAGAAGGGCCGCAAGGTCGCCGTTCAAATCGACCTGAAGAAACATGGAGCGGTGCTGGAGGATTTTGGGGACG
This sequence comes from Bryobacterales bacterium, assembly GCA_027459465.1. Lineage (GTDB taxonomy): Bacteria > Acidobacteriota > Terriglobia > Bryobacterales > Bryobacteraceae > JAJYKC01. The sequence goes on from DAIDIH010000237.1 coordinate 2,784, forward strand.
GGCTGATTTCGGAATCGCGGCGCAAGGGGAAGGGGATACCGCTCGAAAAGATCAAAGCGGACCTCGTCAAACGCGGGCGCCTGCGCGGATAGCTATGCCGTCGAGGTAAAGCCTGCCGCGCGGAAGGAACTCGAAGCGCTGCCGGATAGCGTGTTGGCCCGAGTCGTCCGGAAACTCGAAGCTCTGGCCGAGATTCCCCGGCCCGCTGGATGCAAAAAACTCAAGGGCTACTAAGGATCTGTTGCGCGTCCGCATCGGTGAGTGGCGTGTAGTGTGCATAATCGACGACGCGGCGAAGGCCGTGCGTATAACGCGCATTGCACATCGGCGCGAGGTCTACGATTCGGCCGTCGTTGGAAAGCAGTGGCTGCAGGGCCGTGACTCGCCGGCGCTGCGTTTGACTCCGGGAATTCGATGCTGAGGCAGAGCACGGCCGATAGATAGAATGATAGGCGATGAAGAAACTGAAGCAGGCGGAGATCGAAGAGGCGGTGGCGAAGCTGCCGGGATGGAGCGTTGAGAAGGGCAAACTGCACCGGGAATTCCGGTTTGGGGATTTCGTGCACGCGTTCGGGTTCATGGCGACGGCGGCGATGGAGATTGAGAAGCGCGGGCACCATCCGGAGTGGACGAACGTGTACGACCGGGTGACGGTGGATTTGACGACGCACGACGCGGGCGGGATCACGGCGAAGGACGTGGACCTGGCGGAAGTGCTGAACGCGGTTGCGGCCAAGATGGTGCAATGAGGGCGCGGGGGATTGTTGTCGCGCTGGCGGCGTTGGGAGTGTGCCGCCTGGCGGCCGCGCAGGACGTGGCGGCGATGGAGCGCTCGGCGGACGAGGCGATCAACGCTTCGGTCGCGAAGGGGGATATTCCAGGCGCGGTTTTATTGGTGGGGCACGACGGGAAGATCGTGTACGAGAAGGCCTACGGCGAGCGGGAAGTGGTTCCCAAGCGCGAGGCGATGACGGAGGACACGATTTTCGACATGGCGTCGCTGACGAAGGTGACGGCGACGACGCCGTGTCTGATGAAGCTGTTTGAAGAGGGCAAGATCCGGCCGGACGACCGGGTGACGGCGTATCTGCCGGAGTTCGAGCACGGGCACAGCAACATTACACTGCGGGATTTGATGACGCATTTTTCCGGGCTGCCGCCGGACTTGGTGTTGAAGCCGGTGTGGAGCGGGTACGAGACGGGGATTCAGAAGGCGCTCGAAGCCGAGCCGGACCATCCGCCGGGGACGCATTTCACTTACAGCGACATCAATTTCATTCTGCTGGGCGAGATTGTGCGGCGGGTGAGCGGGGAGACGCTGGACGAGTTCGCGGCTGAGACGGTGTACAAGCCGCTGGGGATGAAGGACACGGAGTTCCGGCCGCCGGCATCGCTCAAGGGGCGGATTGCGCCGACGGAGATCGACCCGGACACGGGGGTTCCGTTCCGGGGGGTGGTGCACGACGAGACGTCGCGGTACATGGGCGGCGTGGCGGGGCACGCGGGGCTGTTTTCGACCGCGGCGGACATGGCGAAATACGCGCAGATGCTGCTGGACGAGGGCGCGTATCCGGGCGGGCGGATTTTTTCGGCGGCGACGGTGCGGAAATTCACGACGCCGGAGACGCCGGCGAACCAGCCGATTCTGCGCGGGTTCGGATTCGACATCGATTCGCCGTATTCCTCGAACCGCGGGGATTTGTTTCCGATCGGTTCGTACGGGCACACGGGATTTACCGGAACGGATTTATGGATCGATCCGAAGAGCCGGACGTACGTGATTTTGTTGACGAATTCGGTGCATCCGCACCGGGGGAAGCCGGGGGTGATTTCGCTGCGGGCGCGGGTGGCGACGGTGGTGGCGGCGGCGTATGGGTATAGCGGTTCGGGGGTGGAGTTGACCGGATATAACGAGACGCTTTCCGGGCCGGGGGCGCGGCGGACGGTTGAGCGGAATTCGCCGGTGGAGAACGGGGTGGATGTGCTCGAGAAGGACCATTTTTCGGTGTTGGCGGGGCGGCATATTGGATTGATCACGAACCACACGGGGTTGAACCGGGACGGGAAGCGGAATATCGACGTGATGCGGGCGGCGGGGGTGGATATCCGGGCGATATTTTCTCCCGAGCACGGGATTGCGGGGGCCGAGGATCAGCCGAATATCGGCAACAGCCGGGACCAGGCGACGGGGATTCCCATTTACAGCCTGTTTCACGGGAAAACGCGGCGGCCGACGGAGGAGATGCTGAAGGGCGTCGATACCCTGGTTTACGACATACAAGATGTGGGCGCGCGGTTTTACACGTATTCGTGCACGCTGGTTTATTCGATGGAGGAGGCTGAGAAGCGGGGCATCGTCTTTTATGTGCTGGACCGGCCGAACCCGATCACGGGCGTGCATGTGGAGGGACCGATGCTGGATGAGGCGCTCAGTTCGTTTGTGGGATGCGCGGATGTGCCGGTGCGGCACGGGATGACGCTGGGCGAGTTGGCGGAGTATGTGCGCGGCGAGCGGCATATGAAGTTGGACCTACGGGTGATTAAAGCCACGGGGTGGGAGCGGGGCGACTGGTTTGACTCGACGGGGTTGACGTGGGTGGATCCTTCGCCGAACATGCGGAGCCTGAACGCGGCGATTTTGTATCCGGGGCTGGCGATTCTGGAGGCGACGCCGGGCTACTCGGTGGGGCGGGGAACGGACGCTCCGTTCGAGCAGGTGGGCGCGCGGTGGATGGATGGGGAAGAACTGGCGTCGTATTTGAACAAGCGGTATATTCCGGGGATTCGCGTGTATCCGACGCGGTTTAAGCCGACGTCCGGCCCTGGGGCGGGCGAGTGGCTGAATGGGGTGCGGTTTGTGATTACGGACCGCGACCGGTTTAACAGCGTGGATTTCGGACTGGAGTTAGCGGCGGCGTTACGGGAGTTGTATCCGGGAAAGATGGAATGGAGCGCAGACCGGTTCCTCATTGGGAACCAGGCTGCGCTCGATGGGTTGCTGGGTACGAAGCCTGTGGGGACGCTGATTGAGGACACGCTTACCCGGCTGCGCGATTACATCGAGCGGCGAGAAAAGTATCTCCTCTACCCCGTGGCGATGGTTCGTTAAGAGCAGGCGCCGTTCAGGCGACGGCGACTTTTGCGCCGGCGAGCGCCTTGCCCTCGGGCTTGGGTTTGTTCTTGCTTCCGGGCGGGCGGCCGCGGCGTTTGACCTCCTGCATCCAGTTGGGCGGACGTCCCCGCCGTTTGCCGCGGCCGCGAGCGAGGCGCTCGAGGCTCAAAATCGCTTCTTCAATTTGTTCCCGCTCCTGCCGTAAATCGGCGAGCATCTTGATGACGTCCATCGAATTACCTTTCTAAACCATCGATCTTCCGCCGGGAGCCGCACGTTCTGAAACGCGAACATGGCGAGATCCAAAAACAGCGCTTGTACAGCAGTTATAGTCCATCCTCGTCCGAAATTCAAGTACTTTGTTCGGAATTCCGAACACGGGATACCCTAAAGGGGTACTAGTTGCAGGAGGCCCCCAGGGGAGGCGGGGGAGGATTAGGAGCGGGCGGACCGGCGCCAGTAGAGATAAAGGGGGACGCCGGCGGCGATAATTCCAAGTCCAAGGAGCGATTCGCGGGGGCTTTTGAAGAGGGTGGAGAGAATAAGGGCGAGAAGAGTTGCAATAAAGACGATGGGGATGACGGGGTAACCGAGGGTGCGGTAAGGGCGGGGCAGATCGGGGCGCTTGTGGCGTAAAACGATCACGGCGGAAGCGGCTAAAGCGTAGAAGATGGCGCTGGAAAAGATGACATAGGTGAACAACTGGTCATAGCGGCCGCTGAGGACGATGACGGAGGACCAGGCGCCGAGCAGGAGGATGGAGTGGCTGGGGGTGTGCCAGCGGGGGTGGACTTTGCCGATGGAGGAGAAGAAGCGGCCGTCGAGGGCCATGGCGTAGGGGACGCGGGAGCCGGTGAGGATGGAGCCGTTGAGGGCGGCGAAGATGGAGAGCATGGCGGCGACGGAGACGAAGCCGGCGCCCCAGGAGCCGAGGGAGCGGCGGACCATTTCGCTGGCGACGCGGTCGGTGACGGCGACGGTGGAGGAGGGCAGGACGTAGAAGTAGGCGGCGTTGATGGTGATGTAGATGGCGACGACGGAGAGGGTGCCGAGGATGAGGGCGAGGGGGAGATTGCGGTGG
>DAIDIH010000238.1 GCA_027459465.1 Bryobacterales bacterium
AATCATGTCCCCGCGGCTGATGTCGATCTCATCCTCCAGCGTCAGCGTCACCGACATCGGAGGAAACGCCTCCTCCACCGGCCCCTCGTACGTGTCAATCGACTTGATCCGCGTCTCCATCCCGCTCGGCAGCACCACCACATGATCCCCCGGCCGGAAGATCCCGCCCGCCACCCGCCCCGCATAACCCCGGTAATCCGGATGCCCGCTCGCCTGCGGCCGCACCACATACTGCACCGGAAACCGGCACGCTTGAATTTACTCGGGCACCGGGTTTGGCTTACACTAATGACGCTCAGCCATACGCTGGGATCTTCCTCAATGGCAACTCCGGGGGCTAGTCGCGAAGCGATAGGCGAATCGTGGAGCCTGGATGCTGTATTCTCCCACCTCCTCGCGCGGTTCGAGGGACTTCCTAACCCAAGCTCAGTTGCCGAGGGCCGGCTCGGGCCAACTGACTGCTCCGCGCTGGCATCGTGGTACCGGCACCCGGACCAACGGGAATGCGCCTGGAGTTGGTGCAACAGCGAATGGCAGGATCCACTCCCCGACGGCCAGACAGCATCCCGCCAAGAAATGTTTGGGGGCATACTTCTAGTGCTTGCGGCCGAAGTGTGCCGCGACCAGTCGAATGAGGAAGCCGTCTGGCCCTCAGTGACAAGAGCACTGGGCATTGATCGAAACTCCAGGGGGATATTATTTGCGGCCGGTCAGCCCACGACAGAGTGCAAGAAGGCGATCGCGGCTGGCGCTCGCAGGCTCGGGCTCCGAAACGTAATCGACCGCTACGGCACGCAAGAGTACTTCGATACGGTGAAGCTCCAGTTCGGGTTCACGCTGCGAGGAGCAAAACGGCGCCTCGCGGAGTGGCTCGACGGTCAAGGCACCCCACTCTCAGTCAGAATACTCAACGGTGAAGTGCCCGAATACGCAGACCTGAGGTCTGAATCCTTTGCCAGTCTGTGGAGCGCGCTGCAAGACTTACGACGCGAAAGGACCACGAAAGAAGACACCGCCGAAATACTCCAGTCGTCCTGCTGGATCCGCCAGGAGTGGACCGAAGACCTGCTCCACTGCGCCAGGCTCCGGCTTAACCGCGTTGTAACTGCGCCGACCTCTTCCGAAGCCGCCGAACGTACCACAGACGCGATCCTCGAGCCGCGATTGCTGTGGGAGCCCGGCAGCAAACCGCAATTGATTCTCAAACTCGACGAGGAGCGTATCACAGAACTCCTGGCCGAGACAGATTCAGCACAGTTTTGCGTTGATGGCCGAACTGTCGATCGTTGGTTCGCCGACGAGACCGGGCGCTGGCGAGGCAGGCGCGACCTAACGTGCCAACAACGAGAGAGCAAGCCAAACCTTCGCCCAGGATCCTTATCTATAGTTAACGGCCGCGGCGAACTCATATATGAGCTCGCTCTTGCCGACCTCGGCCTATCCGCACCGCTCCTGATCTTCGACATGCGAAATGGAGGCGCGCTCCGCGATACCAGCTCTGTGCTCGATCGTACGGCGAGCTACGCCGTACTCTGTGATACTGACCTCGCGATCAGCGGGAGAGAACCGTTACAGAGGGACCGAAGATGGCTTTTGTATCGGATCGAGCCAAACTGGCCCGCCGACCTACACGCCACCTGTGACGGGGAAATATTTTGGCAGCCGCGCTCCTTCGAACGCCCGACTACGAAACAAATTCGTACGGTTCTCGAATCCGCCGGAGAACATCCATGCGACATAGGCTCCGCCTACCGGCTCCGCCTCGGCGGGGTTCCGGAAGACGCATCGGATGTAAACCTAGCAGTGGGCTCGACCCCTGTGCGAATTCAAAAAGCCGGGAGCCATTGGGAGACCCGGGAAACAGTGACGATGTCCCTGGGCGTTGCACTGGGAACGGAGCGAGTCCGCGCGCGGATCGCCGGCCCTGACTACAGTCGGACGACCGCACCGCGACTCTCCCTCCCGCTCCGAGGAGTCCTGTGGGCTGAGGATCCCAAGGAGGCCAGCGAAGCGCTCCAATGGGAAGTCCTCAGAAACGACAGGTCGCTCAATCGGGCCGGCGGGGACGGCCGGCTAAGGATTTTCGCAGGTCACAGCGGAGCATCTATCTACGAAGGCTCTCGGTTATTGTCGCGGGCGAGCCTGCACACCCTCAACATGAGGGACTTACACGGCTGGGGTGCGCCGCTCACGCTAGCCCTCGACGGGCAATCAGACTTCGCCCTCTGCCGTGAAGTGGAAGATCGGGGCCGCGCGTATTTCCTATCCCTGTTCGCTGGAAGGACCCGCCCCATGCTGCGCTGGCTCAACCCGACGGAGCCGAGCCGCAGCCACCACAAGATCTACTTCTGGCGAAACCTCCCCGATGCCCCAAGCTCGGTCGGCATGGACCAGGTCGAGTCAGTCCAAGAAAACCTTGTGTGGAAGCTACCTGACCTGGGCTCAATCGCCGCGCTCGCCGTGACCTATGACGGAGAGAGAATCGCGGCCTGGTGGTCGAGAGAACGCATCGTCCGGACACTAAGATCTGGACCGAGGTCCGGCGTTTTCGCGGTCCTCCGCTGGCTAAAGATCCCCGTGCTCTCGCCGTCCTTCCAGCCGCTGATCCAGGAGGCCATGACCCGGGCACCTGTCGAGTGGGCGCGCGGATGGTTCGGGATAGAGCCCCTCCCTGCCGGCATGTGCCATGACCGGCTGGACGCCGGGTGGGAATCCGTTGCCCGGGAACTGCTCTGGAATTTACCCATCACAAGCGAACGAACCACCGAGTCGATTGCAGACGCAGTCCACCCAAATCGAGGGCTCTCGATGGCCACCGACCAGGAGCGTTTCAAGGCTCGCATCTACGCGCTCTCGACAACACACCCAAAACTGGCCTACAGCCTCGCAAGATATAGAGCCCATGGAGACAGGTACAAGAAATGTGTTCGCGATGTCGTCAAAGACCTCCTAGCACCTCCGCTTAGAGGCGACCAAGTCCTTCCCGAAGCTCGACTAGCAGCCCTCCGTCAGGAGTGCGCGCGCCTGGTCCTCGCCAGCCCGGAGGACGTCGAAAGAGATCTCAGGTCCTTCGAGGCCAGTCTAAGACGCCCGTCGGTCCAGAATCCGTCCTCGTGGACGACACTCAAGCGACTCAATGAGACAGGGTCGGGCCGTAAGTTTCTCTCCGCCTCCCTTCTCCGGCTTGTCCTGGAAGGCGCGACATTGTGAGCCAACTCGACGCAATAAAACTAGCCGACACTTTACGGCAGCGCCTCGTCGACTTAGCCATCTCAGAGAACTACGTCCGGGACACCACCGTGGCAGACGCGGCGGCGGAGATCTGGCGCGGCGCCGGCAAAACGGGCGGGCTTGTCAGCGAGTTGTGGGCACAGGGAGCCTTCCCAAGCAAAAGCTCAGACGACACCCTGGGCTCATTGGCTGCGGAGGGAATCGTAGACAGGGACTTCTGCGATTATCTCGACCGCACGGGGGGATTCCCCGCAAATCGTCGACTTTTCACCCACCAGGCCGCCGCGCTTCGCACGGGCGTCCGCACGGCCGCCCCAGGCGCGCCCAAATCGCTGGTCATTACCGCTGGCACAGGGGCGGGCAAAACCGAGGCATTTCTGCTCCCGATTCTCGCGAGCCTTTGGAATCGGCCACGAGCTGTCGGTGAGAGCGGAATCCGGTGTCTGGTCCTCTACCCGATGAACGCGTTGGTCACAGACCAGGTGACACGGCTATACGAGCTGCTGAAAGAACAGGAAGCGATAACCCTGTTCCACTTCACGAGCGAAACACCCGAGCGGAACAGGGACGCACTGCCGGAGGAGCGATGGACTCCATGCCGCCCCTGGAGCCGCGAGGCCGCGAGGCGTAACACGCCCGATATCCTTATCACTAACTACTCGATGCTCGAGTACATGCTCTGCCGCCCGCAGGATGCGCCCTTTTTCGGCCCGGCTCTTAGCTACATCGTTCTCGACGAAGCTCACCTCTACACGGGCGCGCTCGCAGCCGAGATCACCCTCCTCCTGCGCCGCGTAAAAGACCGCTGCCGAGCCGTCGAACACCACATTACCCATATTGCTACCTCGGCGACGCTTGGCGGGACGGCGGACGACCTCCGCGACTTTGCCGCCACGGTATTTTCAGCGCCCACCGAGTCCGTGGAGGTAATCCAAGGCGTCAGAGCAGAACTCCCGCCACCGCGTGAATCAGCAGGCGCGCAGGACCCAGACGCCCATCGCCTAGCCGCGCGGTACAGCGCGGAGATCGTGACCCTCACCCCCAACGGCAAGTTCGCCGAACCCAACGAGGAGGCGACCGGCGCAGTGATCGCCCTGCTCGAAGAGATGCTACCCGCGCAGCGTCTTTCGGAAATAGAGGTAACCTCGGGAGGAATCATCGCGCAAATACTCTACGAGGCGCTTCAGCACGTCCCGACCGTCAGGAAACTCATGGAGTTCCTCCACCAACGCGATATCGTTTCCCTCGACGAACTGACGCGTGCGCTATGGGGCGACTCCAACGAGGACTCACGCAAAGCCACCATCCTCCTACTGCGGCTCAGTGCGGCCGCCCGCAGGCGGCCGGAGGACGCCCCGCTCGTGCCCCACCGCCTTCACCTACTCGCACGGGCGCCCGAGGGCCTTTCACTTTGCCTGCGCAGCGATTGCGACGGTCCCGCCCACCTTAAGGTCGGAGGAATGGGCTGCCTCCAAGCGACGGCGGATAGGTGCTACTGCTGCGACGGAATCACCCTCCCCATCTACCGATGTGTGGCGTGTGGGCAGTGGGCACTGGCCGGAGGCGAAAACAGCGAGAAAGGTGAAGTGGAGCCCGGCCACATGGTCGGCGCGCGCATACGAAAGTACTACCTAGTCCCCGACTCCGGACGAGCAAATTTGGCTGCCATTGTCGTCGACCCCAAAACCGGGAAGTATGCGGGCCGAGGACCTGGAACGCGACTTTTTCGCGCCCCATGTCCCGAGCACGGCGTCGACTGCGACGATCCTTGGGCCTGCAATCAACAAGTCTGCCCCCATTGCAAGACGAGCTGGACCACTCAAACCGATGACGAACCCGCGGAGGACGGCTTAAACATCAGGCCGCTCCGCGGCTCGGAGCGGCTTGCCGTGAGCGTCGCGGCCGAAACCCTGCTCTTCGGGATGCCTCCGCTCCCAGACGTTACCCGCCAGTGGAAGCCCGCGCAAGGGCGGAGACTACTGTGCTTCAGCGACTCTCGAGGCGAAGCCGCGCGGCTTGGTCCACTCCTGACCAACCAGCACGAGACATGGGTAGTCCGGTCCCTGATGGCTCGAACCCTCGACGCCGCAAAACCAGCGTCCAAGGCCTACCTTGAGCGCCAACTACGGCACTACGACTCAGAGGCCGAGGACCTCGACCTTCCTCCCGCAGACAGAGACCGCGCTCGGCGGGAGGCAGAACGGATCCGCCGCGACCTAGAAGGGACGCATGACGGCATGTCGTTTCCGGACTTCGCCGAGTCGGTGGCGAGGAATCCGGCCATCGCCGAGATCCTTGACCGCGAACTCGCCGAAAGGCAACCGGAATGGCACCAAAAAGACTGGGATCGGAATCGCCGCAACGTTGCACTTCATGCCGAAGCGCTTATCGCCGGAGAACTTGACAACCCGCTGCGAACCGCCGTGTCAACCGAAGCTTGCGGGCTCGTTGAGCTTGTATATCCCGGTCTGAATCAACTCAAACTACCGCCGCGACTCGCCGCCCTGCTCCCAACGGATGATGCTCGCCAAACCCTCGCATTCGTCTGGCCGGACCTCCTTGCCGCCCTGACGGACACAGTCCGCGCCGACAGAGCGACAAACTGGTCCGAGCCGCGGGAGGGACGCACCTGGAACGAAGAGTCACCGCTCTACGAGAGATGGGCCAGCCGCACGAAGAGCGGCTGGTCCGCGCGCCGCTTTGTCGGAGACGGAAACCGCCCAAAGGCATCAATGCAGCTCCGCCTCTGGTTCGCTTCGAACGCGCTGAATGCGGCCCGCTGCCCAGAAAACCTGGCAGCGACATTGCTCGAGACTGCGTTCGACCAGCTCACCGCGTGCGCCAAGGCGGGGCAACTCCAGTGGCTGAAAACCGAAACTCGCGAACTAGCGCCGGGAGTACACGACGAGGCCTTCCAGATCCTCCTGGACAAACTCAACCTGCGCTCACCCCAGAAACTCTACCGATGTCCCGACACAGCGACGCTCTGGCCGCGAACCGTGCTCGGATGGGCACCCCTCAAGGGATGCCTGGGCCAACTGCGGCCGATCTCCAGTTTCGAAGCCGACGAGGACCGGCGCTGGGGTCGGCCAAGACGCGAATTGCGAGAATCGGAGATCTTTCAGTCCGGCCTTTGGGCCGAGGAACATTCCGCACAACTCAGTCCAAGCGAAAACAAGCGCCGACAGTTCCTCTTCAAAGATGGCGCAAGGAACGTCTTGTCATCAACCACAACGATGGAACTTGGTATCGACATCGGCGGCCTGAACGGAGTGATGCTCGGCAACGTGCCGCCCGGCCCCGCGAACCACATACAGCGCGCTGGGCGAGCCGGGCGCAGAGCCGATGGCTCGTCGATCGTTGTGACATTCGCGAGGAACAGAGCGTTCGATCGAGAGGTCTTTCAGCGGTTCGACGCCTTTCTCACTCGACCTCTGCGGCGGCCACGCGTCTTGCTCGACCGTCCTCAGTTCGCCAGGCGACACCTGCAAGCGATGTTCTTCGCGGAATTCTTCTCACCGATCCAGTCGGACCGAACGGGGGCAATGGACGCATACTCCAACATGGGCTGCTTCTACGGCGCCCAAGCGCCGCCGAAGTGGGACGGCCCCGCTAAGCCCGCCTGGGAGCCCGGCTCAAACGGCTTTGTGGCCCAATTTGTCCAATTCCTTGACACCCTGACCGGTGACGCACCCGGGATACGTCAGCGATGTCAAAGAGTAGCCGATGGCACGCCGCTCGCGAGCGCCGGCACCGACGACGGATGGTGTGACTTCCTCGCCGAGGCCCGCAAGGCGTTCACACGCGCGATAGAAGACTGGAAGGACGACTATAAGTCCCTAGCGGACGCTTGGAACGAGATAGCACCACGTCCGCGCCCCGAGGCGCTCGCTGCCGAGCGGGCGAAGGCGAACTCGATCCGATACCAGATCAAGGCGCTCTGCGAACTACCCGTCATCGCTTGGTTCGCGGATGCCGGATACCTCCCGAGATACGGCTTCCCCATCCACATCCAGAGGTTGCAGGTCCGAGTTTCACGTCATGATCGCCCTGAACGATCCACGGTCGCAGAGGAATTCCGGCTCGAGCGGCAGTCGCTCCTCGCCCTGCGTGAGTACGTGCCAGGAGCACAGATTATCGTCCGCGGAAAAATCGTCGAGTCGAGAGGCATCATGAAACACTGGACGGACGCCACTCGAGATCACGCGCTTCAACTGAACTACTGGGCTCTCCAGTGCACAAACGGCCATCAATACCTCGCCACATCTCCAACCCAGGCATGCAAGCAAGAAGACTGCGGCTGCCCTCCGGAAGGACGGGGACAAGCGCTGATGTTCCCGCGATTCGGCTACACGACGGCGGCATGGGACCCGCCAAAGCCGTCCTGGCGCTACCTGGAACGGGTAGGAGACGTACAAGTAACAACGGCCAGCGACTTCACACTCGCCGACGCTTCATACAAAGATCCAAACTTTGCGTCAGTGCCGGGCCTCTCCGCTGCCTACTACGAAGCGGGGCGGAGTAAGCTGCTCATACGGAACGCCGGAGGCGATGCATGGAGCACTCAGGGGCACGGATTCGCCGTCTGCACCCGCTGCGGCTTCGCCGCCAGTGAAGACCACCCATACCGCGAGGGGAACCCGCCACAACTGCCCAAAGAGTTTGAAAACCACGCCTCGATATTCTCGACCAATCCGGCCCTTCGGTGCTGGACTCGCGATCAAAACCCGAAGCCCGTGCTGCGGCACAAAGTCCTGGCGGCCCAGGAGTCAACAGACGTTCTAGTCATCGGATGGCCATATCTCGCCACTACGTCCCAGCTTGTGTCGCTTGGAAGAGCGCTCGTCATAGCCGGAGCGAGGATTCTTGAGCTCGAGAGCAGGGAACTCGACACACAGCGCAATCCCGCCGCCTTCAGAGAAACGGCAATCCTCATCTACGATACGGTCCCGGGTGGCGCGGGGCACTGCCTTGAACTCGCCAAGCTCGGACGCGACTGGCTCCTAGAGGCAAAGCGGCTCCTTCGGGGTTCCAACCAACACGACAAAACCTGTCGAAGGGCGTGCATTGACTGCCTCCTGGACTTCGGAAGCCAGTTTGACACGGACATGCTCGACCGCCAGGGCGCACTGGATTTGCTTGAGGCAGTGCTCTAACCGCCCATCCCCCTCTACGCAATCATCCCCGCCGCCACCGTCTCGTTCGTCCCCTCGTCAATCAAAATCAAACTCCCCGTGTTCCGGTTCCGGCTGTACTTATCGAACACCAGTGGCGTCGTCGTGTGAATCGTAATCTTCCCGATATCGTTCCGCACCAGCGTCTTCGCCCCTTCCCTCCGGTGCAGCGTGTTCACATCGACCGTGTAATGCACCTCCCGCACCCGGCACCGCGCATCCCTCGTCGTGTGCCTTAGCGAATACACCCGCTCCCGCTTCAGCGGCTGGTCGTTCAGCCAGCACACCATCATCGTCACATCCTGCTCCATCAGCGGCCGGTTGTTCTCCTTCACGATCATGTCCCCCCGGCTGATGTCGATCTCATCCTCCAGCGTC
>DAIDIH010000239.1 GCA_027459465.1 Bryobacterales bacterium
GTGCTGCTCCACAATCTGGTCCCCGCACAGCCACAGGTTCGAATACCAGTTCCGGTGCTCCCACTCGAACTCTCCCCAATTCGGCTTCCGCCCGTCCTTCTGCTGAATCACCGGCGTCCCCACCCAGTAAGCATTCAGCGCGATGATCCCGCCTAACTCGCCCTGGTGCAGCCGGTCCACCTGCTCCAGGTAAAACGGATCGCTCCGCCGCTGCGCCCCCGAAACCACCGTCAGCTTCTTCTCTTCCGACTTCTTCGCCGCCGCCATAAACCGCCGCAAATTCACCGGATCCGTCCCGAACGGCTTCTCGCAGAACACGTGCTTGTTCGCCTCCACCACCGCCTCGAAATGAATCGGCCGCCATCCCGGAGGCGTCGCCAGAAACACCACGTCCACCGGCGCCGCAATCAGCTTCTTATACGCATCGAACCCCGTAAACCGCATCTCCGGCGACACCCGGACCCGGTCCTGATACGCCTGCATGTCCGGCCGTTCCCGCAGCTTCTTCAGGCTCGCCTCCAGGTGATCCTCGAACAAGTCCGCCATCGCGACCAGTTCCGTCCCCCCGTCACCCTGCATATTGTCGACCACAGCCTGCGTGCCGCGCCCCCCGCAGCCGATCAGACCGATCTTCAACTTTTCCCCACCCGCCGCCCGCGCCTCGCCCGGGCGAATCATCTCATAAGCCGCCGCCGCGGCCGGCACCGCCAGAAACGACCGCCGCGTTGTCTTGTAGTCCATACTGATAACCACCTCCCGCCGCCATTCTATCTCCGATCTCCACCCTAGGCTCGCCACGACACACATAAAAAAAGCCGGACCCGAAGGTCCGGCTCAGGCTGGGAGGAGAAGTGAAACCTGAATTATCTGCCGCGAGCCATCCCTCCATGGAACCCGCCGCCGCCAAATCCGCCGTGAAACCCACCACCCATGCCGCCGCGGAATCCGCCGCCGCCAAAGCCGCCCATCCGCGCCGTCGACATCGGCGCCCGCATCAGCGGCCGCGCATACCCGCCATTCCGCGCAATCACGTTGCCGCCAACGCGTCCGCCGTTCCGCCCGACAACTCCAGGGTTATTCCGCCCCGGCCCAACACCGCCCGATCCCGCATACCCGTGATACGGGTAGTAACCCACCGGAGCCGCCCAAACATAACCCGGCGAGAAGAAACCCCATCCAAACGGGCTGTACAGAATCCCATCGCCCGGCAGGAATGAGTAAAAGTCCCAATACGGATCCCAATACCAGCCCGGCCCATACCACAGACCCGCGTCTTCCACGTCCCGCGCCGCATCCACATTCGCCTGCGACTCATATTCGCTCCGCAGCTTCGTCCACAGATACAGCGGCTGGCTCTCCACCTCCGTCTTGTTGAACCTCTTCGTCTTATGCGGCGCGTTCACCGCTAGCTGCGCCTCATACAGCTTGTGCACCATCAAAGGATGCTTGCCGCCGTTGTACACCATCGCTTCGCCATCAACTACAGCCACTGCCGGCTGCTCGGCCTGGAACATATAAAGCCCGTGCTTGGTAATCCGTACCAGCGAGCCATTCACAATCATTCCGATATTGTTTTCCTTGAATAACTGCGTCACTTCCACCGACGCCGTCCCCCGCAGCAGCTCGATCTTCGTGTCCGCCAACCCCGCCGACAGCATCCGCACCTCGCTGTTGTGCCCAATTCGAAGGTACACGCCCGGAGTCAGCAGCACTTCCGCATTCCCCTCCGTCGTGCTCAGCACCTGATTGCTGTCGAGCGTCGCTTCTCCGACCGACTTCTGCGTCAAAGTCTGATCGTTCAGCACGACCCGACCTTCCACATAATTCACCGTTCCCGGCTGCGGCATCGGCGGAGTGTCCGCATATGCCAACCCCGCCGTAAGTAAAATCGCCGCCACCCAGGAGCCCGTCATTTTCGTTTTCATTATTCTCTTCGCCTCCTACCCAATTGGACGCCCGAATGGCACCCAAGTTGCGGTGGTGGTTATGGCTCATTTCAACCACTCCGTGCCCGCATCCCTCGCAATGTCATCATGAAAGTACATGCCGCACGAATTACCCCGCCTCCGCCTCGGCCTCGACTTCATCCCCTCCCAGGACCCTGAGCGCCCCGGCCTCCTCATCCGCGACCCCTACAAATTCTCCGAGGCCATGCTCCTCGTCCCGCCCCCCATCGTCTCCTCCCTCGCCTGCTTCGATGGCGAAAAGACTTCACTCGACCTCCGCCAGGAACTCGTCCATTCCCTCGGCGAAATCCAGGTCGGCGACATCGAAAAGCATCTCCTCGATACCCTCAGCCAGGCCGGCTTCCTCGAAGACGACACCTTCGCCGCCATGCGCGATCAGCGCATCAAAGAATTCGCCGCCGCCCCCATCCGCGAATCGTCCCACGCCGGCGCCGCCTACCCCAACGATCCCGACGCCGCCCGCCAGGAACTTGCCCAATACCTCAATGGCGGCGCCTCGCCCAGCCCCGAGCCCCTCATCGGCATCGCCGCTCCCCACGTCAGCCCCTTCGGCGGCTGGCAAACCTACCGCGAAGCCTACGGCGCCCTCGATAACTCTTACTCCAACCGCACCTTCGTCATCCTCGGCACCTCCCACTACGGCGAACCCGACTGCTTCGGGCTCACCCGCAAGCCCTTCCGCACCCCCTTAGGCGCCGCCCTCTGCGACACCGCCCTCGTCGACGAACTCGCCGCCAAAGCCCCCACCGCCGTCCGCATGGAGGACTACTGCCACGCCATCGAACACTCCATCGAGTTTCAGGTGCTGTTTTTGCAGCACCTCTTCGGCCCCGACATCCGCATCCTCCCCATCCTCTGCGGCGCCTACGCCCGCAGCCTCTACCACGGAGGCATGCCCGAACACGCCCCCGGCGTCGACCGCTTCCTTGGAACCCTCGGCGAAATCGCCGCCCGCGAATCCAACCGCCTCTTCTTCGTCCTCGGCATCGACATGGCCCACATGGGCGCACGCTACGGCGACCCCTTCCCCGCCTTCGCCGGCCAGGCCCACATGCTCAACGTCGAACAACGCGACCGCCAACGCATCGAAAGCCTCGCCGCCGGCGACGCCCCCGCCTTCTGGGACCAGGTCCGCCAAAACCACGACGACCTCAAATGGTGCGGCTCCGCCCCCCTCTACACCTTCCTCAAAGCCCTACCCCAGGCCCGCGCCACCCTCCGCCGCTACGAACAATGGAACATCGACCCCAAAAGCGTCGTCTCCTTCGCCGCCCTCGCCTTCCACTAATTCCCGCTCACGGTCCACACCACACACCCTCCCCCCATCCACGCCATCCGACGCCAAGCCCCCCCACCTGCCACCAGGGAACCTGGGTCCATGCATATCAGGGAACGGAACGCGGTAGAATCCGGCCGCTCACCCGCCTTTTCCTGCTTAACAGCAGTAGAACCAGCGCAAATCCGGGTAACACAACCCCACCCGGTTCGGGCGTCTCAGCCACCGAGACCCGGGCGGTCTCCGGGTTTGTGCTCAGCACGCTTAAAGCGCCGGTCGTGTCATACGACATCGTCACCAGGTTCCCCGACGGATCGGCGGTCAGCAAAGGCGTCAGCAGATCGGAGCCCGTCACCTGGATAACGAGTCCCGATCCGGAATCGCCCGTTAGTACCGAAGGTATGCTCAAATCCACTAAGAACGTGATCCCCGAGCCAAACGTCAGAGCCTCCCCGTAGTCGTTCAGCGCGAATGAATTTGCGATCGTAAGGTTGTTGCTGTCTAACGATCCGGAAACCCCACCGTCGGAAAAATTGAGCAGCGAAGCCGGATCCAGTGCTCCCGGCGCCGCCACGCTGAAATTCGCAATGCTTACCGACGCCGGATCTGCATTCAACCCCGGGTCAAACTGAAAGTAAATCCCGCCAGCCTGTCCCGAAAGTGAGCTCGTATCGATCGAAACATTTACTAAGGTGTCCGCTCGCGCCTGCGCAGAAGCCGCCGCAACCAACAGAGTCGTGGCTGCCGCCAATGTATGGAGCTCTCGTAGCATGAATTCTCCTCCTGACTACTGTGGCGTCCCGGAATATGTCTTGGGCGTAAAGCCGATCAACGCATTCGAGGGATCGCTGAATACGACGCCGAAACTCGAAACTTGCCCCGGCCCCAGCGGCGTAAGGCTAAAGGTGTAATACGGTCCCGACGCCGTCGAGCCGATGGCATTCAACGCCGTGACCCCGGAAGTCAACCCGCTCAACACAACCGATAGCGGGCCATTCAACGTCACCAGCGAACTGTTCGCCACCGTCACGGTCCCGGAGAAGGTCTTTGCCCGCCGGTTATAGGTGAACCAACTCGTCGTGATCTTGACATCCGCCGATACATCAACGGACATCCCGGCTTGAGCCACGTGCAGGCTGATGTCGCGCTGCCCTACGTTCCCCGCCGCATCCTTGATCGACAGGAGATACGAGAAGTCGCCGGCCTCTGTCGGAGTTCCCACAATTTGGGCTACCGCGTTCGTATCAAATGAGGTGCTAAACGGCGTCACCAGGCTAAGCCCCGACGGCAGCGCCGTTCTGGTCGGCTGCGGGCCGGTGGGATCCGCAAGCAGGGTCACCGTATACGGAGGATTGTGCACCGGCCCGAATACGTCGAGATTGATCGCGTAATACTGACCCGTCGTCGCCGCCGGCTCCGGACCAAAATTTATGTGGAGTGTAAGAATCCCAGGCGCCGCCAAAGAGTCCAGCGCAGACTCGTTGGTCAACGTATTTCCCGCCGAATCGCTGACCGCGAAATCCAGCGGCATTCCATAGCCCACCTCAAGCACGGTACCCGTCAGCACCGCATCCGGATCATTCGTACCGATCGTCAGATCGACCGGGTACGGCTTGAGCCCTGTGATCGTGTACGGCGGCGTTCCACCGGACACAAGCAGCGCCTGAGAATAGGACTGATTCAGATACGGAACGTTCGAGCCGTACGGCGGATACTTATTCCACACCGCAAGCGGCGTCACGTGCCACGTCACAGGTGTATCCACGAAATTGTTCGCAGAGTCCGTCACGCGCAAAGTGAAACTATAATCGCCGGGAGTGAATACGCTTCCGGCTATGGAGCAGCCCCCGTGGTCATAAAGCGAGTCCACCGTGCTGTAATCAATCAGAAACGCACCGGGGGGCAGCGACGAACCGGGCGCCAGAGTGCAAGTCCACGGCGGCACTCCGCCCACCACTGCGGCTTGATCCTCATAGTACTCGCCGCGCGTCGCGCTCGGTATCAGTTCCACGGATTCGTAGCGCGGCGTCAGCGCCAGCGGCTGAGGCGATGCTCCCATCACTCTCGCGCCAAAGCGGAACGCCGCCCGGTTGGGAACCGGCGCCGAGTCCGTTACATCGATAGTGAAACCCCATACCGAGCTCACTGCGTACGTTGGGGTACCCGTAACCGCGCACGCAGGATCGATCGAGAAACCCGATGGCAACCCGCTGTTTACATCCAGACTGCAATGGTATGGCGGCGTCCCGCCCGATACCACAACCGGCCAATTCAGGCTCTGCCCTACGTTGCCGGTAACCAGACGCGGCGAGGTTACACCCAGTGCAATCACGTTCATGCCGTATCCACGCGCGAAACTGGCGCCGCCCGAGTCCGATATCTTGAGCGTGAAATACCACTGCCCGGCCGACCCCGATGCCGGCGCGCCCGTGATCGTATTGGTCAACGTGTTCAACGTTATGCCCGGCGGAAGCGAACCCGCAACCAGGGCAATGCTGTACGGCGCCGTGCCGCCGATCCCGCTGAGCGGAAGAGAAAACGTCTGCCCCTCCGACACCTGCGACGGCATCCATTGAACATTGAAGTCGATCGGCGAAAAGCGCACCGTCACCGGATGCGTGACGCTTGTGCCCGTGCAGTCCGTCAGTTGCACCTGCGTCGTGAACGCCGCGTTCGCCGCCGCTCCCGCAGGCGCCTGCCCGAATAGCGTGCCATCCCCGGCGGGAATCCAGCTCGGCGCATCGGGCGCGGTGCCGATCCGGAAGCCCGGAATGTTGGCTGCGCCCGAAGCCAGCGAGAACGTATAAGGCGGTGTGCCGCCCTGTGGCGTGAAACTCCACGCCCACTCGCTCTGCCCGATGGTCCCGAAATCTCCCCACGGCGCGAAATCGAGCAGCTGGCCCGTCGGACTCCCGCATCCCGCCACCAATGGCCCCGCAGCCATCGCCATCGCCGCCACAGCGTTCCAGATTCTCATCATGCCTGCTCCTCCATAAACGTCTAAGCCCAAGCTGGTCCCACAACTTATCCATTCGCGCGCCACATCGCCTCCGGACCGGAATCCCCCGCCGCGACTAAGCTACCGCCGGCCCATGGGCCGTCAATAACCAGCCCATCCCCAATCCCCCCTACTTGTAATTCAGCGGCGCAAACGACGCATAATCCGCATTCAGGTACGCTATCGACAACCCCGTCCCACTTATGCTCACCGGCGTCACATAGGACCGGAGCACCAGACCACCGAAACTCCCGGGCGGCATCGCCAGAAGAACACTCGGCGGGATTGTAAACGTACCCGCCGTTGCCGGAGCGGTACATAGAAAGTCCGCCCCCGCACTGTAAGTGTTATCCGTGGCGTTGAACCCTTCGATCTGTATCAACTCGTTCGCCTGTCCTCCCGTCCACGTAACCGTCAGCCCATCCGCCCGTGTAGCCGCAGTAGGGCTCTTCGCGTCTGGTGTCGGGTACGTCATCGTCGGCATCGCGGGAATCGTCACCGGTACACTGAATTTAGCTACGTCCCCTCCTCCCGGCACACTAACCATGTAAGTTCCCGCCGATAAGTAACTCCCGTTCGCGCTAAGCGTGCCCTTGTAAGTGCCGCCGCTGCCCGGCACACTTTCCGTCCCGTTCGGCCCCTGCACCGTCATCTGCGGACCCGCATCCAGCCCGCCTACGATATTGATCGGCGTCCCCGTCAAGCCGTTCACATGGCCGTACACCTGGCAGGATCCCGGCGGGGGAGCGTCCACGTAAGCAAAAAGAAACGGCTGAACGGCAGAGGGGATCGTGAACCGGGCGAACTCCGCATTCATTATGTCCACTAACCCCGGATCATGGTCCCGCCGCTTCAATTCGATATTGGCGAAAGTAAATGGCCCGCTGCCCGTACTCACAGGCGCAACGATATCCGCCGCAAATTGCGGGTTCGACGGAACGCAGGTGCGGCTCCCGGCCGCCGCAATCGGTACCGCCACGGTATTGCTGATATTGCCGCCCGTCTCCACCGACAAAGGCACCGCGCAACCCAGCGGCGCATTCGCCGGCACTGTAAACTGAATCTGATCTTCTCCAATACAGCACCCGGACCGCCCTTGATACGACGCCTGAACCGCCACCCCGCCCAACCAGATCGTAAGTGGAACCTGGGGCATGTTCACTCCCAACCCCACTCCCGTGGCGTCGTTTCCATTCACGGGTCCCAGC
Organism: Bryobacterales bacterium; assembly: GCA_027459465.1. Lineage (GTDB taxonomy): Bacteria > Acidobacteriota > Terriglobia > Bryobacterales > Bryobacteraceae > JAJYKC01. The sequence goes on from DAIDIH010000239.1 coordinate 7,450, forward strand.
CCCGTGGCCCAGATCGTCAGCAGATCGCCGGGGTTCGCCGCGCCACATGTGGTGTTCGCTCCGCCGCAGTTAGCCGCCTTCGTCGCCGAAACCAGACTGTAATCGCCGTAAGTCAAAATTCCCGCGCCCTGCCCGTCCGAGGTCACCGTGAAAATCCCCACACTGCTCTGAGCGACTGTGATAGGCGCAGGTGCTCCCGCCTGTCCGTTATAGGTCACCGTAATTGTGCCCGTTCCAACCGGCGTATTCGAAGGCACAAGAAATGCCGCCTGGTTGAATGACGTGTAGTACATCAGCCCGGCCACCGTCGTGCCTCCAACGGTGATCGCAACCGAAGTGCCCGCCAGGCTCGTATGATGCAGCGGCTCGCCGTCGATGGCTAGGCTGCCCGGACCCAGATTCTTTCCAAACGCTATCGCGATGGAACCTTGCGCCATCGCCCCGTTCGGCAAGGCCGGGCTGATAAAACTCGCCGCATTCGTCACCCCCGCCACCGCCCCTCCCGTCGTAAGCGGTAGGAACACCGCGTGGCTCGTCAGCCCTCCGATGCTAACCGTTACGCTCTGGTTGCCGTTCGTGGCAGTCGCGGGAGTCCTGGCCACCACAACATAGACGCCGGGATTATTCGGCGCGAGATACGAGTAAACAACCTTGGCCGGCAACCCGCCCATCTCCACGCTTGGCGTCCCCTTAGTAACGGCGCTCGTGTCGGCCGGCGCCGTCCCCGTCGCGTACACCGGCGTCGTCGGTCCCAAGCCCGTGACAAGAATGTCCACTAACTCCCCCGGTATCGACGGGAAACTGACGGTCACCGGCAACCCGGAACTGTGGTGGCGCGCGATTACATACGCCTCCCCGTTGACGACGTTGTTCGAAAGCAACCCCGGACAGTACTCGCCGAGAGTAATGTCGAAGGCCGGCGAATTACCCACCTGGATCGTCGTCGCCCCCTGCGGTGCGTCTACTGGAAGCTCCACTCCCAAGAGTGAGTTCGCGGCGTATTTCACGTACGCCTTCTTGCCCGCGGCCGTTACCGCGATGCTGGTGCTCGTTCCCAATCCGGACCCATGCACTAACGCGAAGCCCCCCGGACAGAGATAACTCTCGCCCGACACATTTGTAACAGACGTTATCGTAGGTTGGCCGCACACTAACCCAACGCAAGCCACCAGCAGGAAAGTAACTGCCATTAATGTCCGTTTCACCACTTCCCTCCTCCAGTTCGTTTGTCCGGGACCTCACCGCGGGCAATTCCGGCTTACCGCCTTCCTTCCGCCAAATTCCTGCGATATACTCATACGCGAACCACCCCCTCGAAAGGGGTCATTTCTCCGCGAGGACCACCCCGTGCCTCAGATGCCCGCCGGTCCGGACCCCGGCGCCATCACCGCCCAACTCGCCCGCCTCAGCCTCGGCCAACCCGAAGCCTGGAACACCCTCGTCCCCCTCGTCTATAACGACCTCCACCGCCTCGCCCGCTCTTACATGCGCCGCCACACGCCCGGCGCAACGCTCCAGCCCACCGCCCTCGTCAACGAAACCTACCTGCGCCTTCTCCACCAGACCGCCATCCAATGGAAAAGCCGCGCCCACTTCTTCGCCATCTCCGCCCTCCTCATGCGCCGCATCCTCGTCGATGAAGCCCGCCGCCGCGCCATCTCCGTCCGCGTCATCGAACAGGCCGCATCTACCCTCCATCCCTCCTCGCCCGATATCGATCTCACCCTCCTCGACGCCGCCCTCACCCGCCTCGCCCAACTCGACCCCCGCCCGGCCAACGTCGTCGAACTCCGCTATTTCGGCGGCCTCACCATCGACGAAACCGCCGCCGTCCTCCACGTCTCCCCCAAAACCGTCAAGCGCGATTGGGAAATGGCCCGCGCCTGGCTCCGCGCCGAACTCCGCAACCCCAGCCCATGACCCCGGAACGCTTCCAGCGCGTCAAATCCGTCTTCGATGCCGCCCTCGATCTCCCCGAAGCCGAGCGCGCCGCCTTCGTCAACCAATCCTGCCCCACCGATCCCAACCTCCGCGATGAAGTCCTCCGCCTCCTCGCCGAACACGCTTCCACTCCCACAGGCTTCCTCGCCCCTCCCAGCCCCGAAACCCTCCTCGACCGCGCCGCCCAATCCCTCTCCTCGCAATCCCCTTCCTGCGAAGGCCAACTCCTCGTCGGCCGCTACCTCGTCGAACGCGAAATCGGGCGCGGCGGAAGCGGCGTCGTCTACCTCGCCCGCGATCGGCGGCTCCACGCCCGCCATGTAGTCCTCAAATTTCTCCACGCCTCCTGCGAGGACCACGGCGACATCCTCCTGAAGTTCCGCCACGAAATCGAAGCCCTCAGCCGTCTCAATCACCCGGCCGTCGTCGGCGTCCTCGACGTCGGCCAAGCCCCCGATGGCCGCTCCTTCCTCGTCATGGAATACGTCGCCGGCCTCACCCTCCGCTCCCGCCTTCGCCAAGGCCCGCTCCCCTTCCCCGAAGCCGCCCCCATCGTCGCCATCCTCTGCGACGCCCTCCAGGCCGCTCACTCGAGCGGCATCATCCACCGCGACATCAAACCCGAAAACATCATCCTTCCTCCGCAAGGCGAAAACATCCCCGCCAAACTCATCGATTTCGGCATCGCCAAAGTCCAGACTCCGGCCTACGGCGCCACCACCGACACGATCGCCGGCCTCGGCACCATCCACTACATGGCGCCCGAACAGCTCATGGGACAATCCCTCCCGCAATCCGACATCTACTCGCTCGGCGCCGTCTCTTATGAAATGCTCACCGGCCGCCGCCCCTTCTCACCCAAAACCCCGTTCGAGCTTTACGAACTCCAAAAGGCCGGCAAAATCACTCCCCCCTCCCGACTTCGCAAGGACATCCCCGCCGCCCCCTCCCACGCCATCCTCCGCGCCCTCTCCTTCCGCCCCGAAAACCGCCAGCCCTCTCCCCACGCCTTCGCCGCAGAGTTCCAGGCGAAAGAAAAATTCCGCCTCGCCCGCCCCACTCCCCGCCTCTGGGCCTCGGCCCTCGCCATCCTCCTCCTCTTAACCGCCGCCGTCTGGTTTCTCTCGGGCCGCGGCTGGGCCTCCTACGACCCCGTCATCGCCTATTTCGCTCCCCAAAACCTGGAAGATTTCGGATTCCGCCCTCGCCTCGACGTCGTCGAACACGTGGCCCGAAATCAGGAGCGTACCGGCTATGACGCGATCCGCCTGCTGAGTTCAGATCAGGGCTACTACTACCACAAGCTCACCCGTGCACAGGCATACGCCGCCGTCCGCAAGGGCTGGAAGTTCGAAGCAACCATGCAAGCCATTCAGGGCGCGGCCTGCGCGGGCATCGAACTGACCCCCGCCGGTGACCGCTATGATATGTGCCTCATCCGCGACGCCTCCCAGCGCCAGGTCGCCCTGGTTGCCACGCAAATCGGCAGCGCCCTTGACGGCCCGCGTTTCACCCTCCCCGAAGCCGAGCCCGCCTGGCACAACTACCGCCTCGAATTCGATCCACGTACCCATTCCGCCCGGTTCCTCATCGACGGCGTCGAGCATGTCGCCAACTACCGCGGCCACAGGGAATTTCTCGAAGGCTGGGGCCTCACGCTCGGAACCGCTGTCTACAGAACTGATACCGCCGAAGCCCGCTTCAAGCGCGCCCGCTTCGAAATCAACCCCTAACCCTCCCAACGCCCCCGTCTAAAATAAAGAGATCCCTCATGCAACCCAAATCCCTCGCCATCCTCTGCCTCGCCACCCTCGCCTTCTCCGCCACTGTCCCCTCCCACGAACCCGCCACACTCACCCCAGAAGAGCGCGCCGCCATGCGCGAAATCTCCGCCTCCGCCCTCCGCGCACGCCTCTCCTTCCTCGCCTCCGACCTCCTCGAAGGCCGCGACACCCCCTCCCCCGGCCTCGACATCGCCGCCGAATACATATCGAGCGAGTTCCGCCGCGCCGGCCTCGAACCCGTCGGCAACGACGGCTACTTCCAAATCGCCAACTTCGAACTCCTCACCCCAGTCAAAGACGGCTTCTCCCTCCGCATCACCACCCCCAACGGCGTCACCTCCGCCAACCCCAACGAAGTCGCCTTCTCCACCACCCAAGCCATCGACCTCCACCACGCCACCGTCGTCAAACTAGACATCTCCACCCCCGAAGCCGTCGCCAAACTCAAGCCCGAGGACCTCCGTGACCGCCTCGTCCTCACGCAGGCTCCGCACCGCGGCATGAAAGGCATCGACGCCGCCTTCCAACTCATCGGAAACTCCCAACCCGCCCTCCTAGTCCTCACCGGCGCCGGCGGCATGCGCATCTCCGGCAACGCCCGCCTCGTCGACCCCGCCGCCCCGCGCGGCCCCATCGACTTCCCGCCCATGCTCCGCACCATGAGCAAGGACTTCTCAAAACTCTACGACTCCCTCCCCAACGGCGTCACCTCCGCCACCGCCGACCTCCACATCGCCGCCCCGCTCTCCAAACCCGTCCAGCTCAAAAACGTAATCGGCATTCTCCGCGGCTCCGACCCGCATCTCAAGAAAACCTGCGTCATCGTCACCGCCCACTACGACCACATCGGCATGAAACCATCCGGCGACGCCAAGCCCGGCGCCGACCTCATCTACAACGGCGCCAACGACGACGGCTCCGGCACCGACTCCGTCATGGAACTCGCCAAAGCCCTCGCCTCCCTCAAGCCGCACCCCCGCCGCAGCATCGTATTTATGACCTTCTTCGGCGAAGAAAAAGGCGAGCTCGGCTCCGCCTTCTACGGCCGCCACCCCGTCTTCCCCCTCGAAGACACCGTCGCCGACCTCAACCTCGAACAGGTCGGCCGCACCGATTCCACCAACGGCCCGCAGGTCAACACCGCCTCACTCACCGGCTTCGGCTACTCCACCGTCAGCGACACCCTCGTCCGCGCCGGCAGCCTCACCGGCATCCGCGTCTATAAGGACCCAACCGCCAGCGACGCCTACTTCTCACGCAGCGATAACCAGGCCCTCGCCGACACCGGCGTCCCCGCGCATACCCTCTGCGTCGCCTACGATTACCCCGACTACCACGGCCTCGGCGACGAATGGCCGAAAATCGACTACAACAACATGGCGCGCGTGGACCGCGTGGTCGCGGTCGCCCTGCTCAGGATGGCGAACAGCCCCGAAGCCCCGCACTGGAACCCGCGCGAGCCCAAAGCCGCCCGCTACCTCAAAGCCTGGGACCACATCCACGACGTGTCCACGCGCTAGCCCCTCTTACTCAATCGCCTTTCGATTCGAAAACCGAATACACAAGTCCCGCCAGCGCCGCCCCCACAATCGGCGCCACCCAGAACAGCCACAACTGCTCCAGCGCCCATCCGCCCACAAACAACGCCGGAGCCGTGCTCCGCGCCGGATTCACGCTCAAATTCGTCACCGGTATCCCAATCAGGTGAATGCACGTCAGCCACAGCCCGATCGGTATCGGCGCAAAGCCTGCCGGAACCCGCTTGTCCGTCGCCCCAAGGATGATGATCAGGAACATGAACGTCAGCACCACCTCGGCCACCAGGCAGCTCAACAGGGGATAGCCTCCCGGCGAATGATCCCCATACCCGTTCGCCGCGAACCCGTTCGCCAGGCTGAACCCCGCCTTCCCGCTCGCAATCACGAACAGCACCAACGACGCCACAATCCCGCCCAGCACCTGCGCAATCACATACGGCCCCAACTCCTTCGCCGGAAACCGCTTCCCCACCACCAGCCCCACCGACACCGCGGGATTGATGTGGCATCCCGAAATATGCCCGAT
>DAIDIH010000240.1 GCA_027459465.1 Bryobacterales bacterium
GCCGAAAGGCCGTCAGCCGATCCTGCCCGAGGAGGTTCGCGTCAACCCGCCCGAGGCCCGCTCGGAAGTTCTCTTCCTGTTCCCGCGCACCCAGCCCATCGAAGCCTCCGACAAAGAGGTCACCTTCGACGCCCAGTGGCGCTCGCTCGGCATGCGCAAAAATTTCCGTCTGAAAGACATGATGTACCGCGGCAAACTGGAACTTTAGAAGGGCGCCGATGCGCATCTCCTCACACGGCGGACTCTCCGTAGAACGTTTCTTCGAGTATGCGCTGCTGTGTATGCTCGCCAGCGGCTATCTGGCCCTGGCCGGCTCGGGCTATTTCGCCCGCCTCCCGGTGGTGGCCACCGGCGCCGCCCTCGCCGTGCGCGCGCTCATGGTCTCCGGACTCTTACGCCTCCGGATTCCGGCGCGGGCCGTCACCGCCGCAACGCTGGCTTACCTCGGCTTCTACGCCGCGGACTACTTCTACCTCTCGCGTTCGTTCCTTCAATCCACTGTCCACCTGATCTTCTTTCTCGCCATCGTCAAGATTCTGACCGCCTCCACCGACCGTGATTATTTCTACGTCAAGATCATCGCCTGGACCGAACTGCTGGCCGCGAGCCTGTACTCGGAGAACTCGGCGTTCCTCGTTTATCTTGGCCTGTTTCTGCTCGCCTCGATCGCCGTTTTCTTGAGCGACGAGATCCGCCGCTCCTCGCGCCGCGCCCCGCCGGCGGCCTCGCCCGCGCGCTTTCCCACCGGCCGCCTCGCCGCGTTCTCGCTCGTGCTTTCGCTCGGCATCCTCGTCCTGGCCACCGGCCTGTTCTTCCTGCTGCCGCGAACCGCCCGCGCCGCGATGAGCCGCTTCTCGCCGGACCACTACCGCCTCACCGGCTTCACGAGCGAAGTAGACCTCGGCGCCATCGGCGAAATCGAGCGCCAGTCGACGCCGGTCATGCACGTGCGCACCGAAGACGGCCGGCCGCTGCCGGCGGGCCTGAAATGGCGTGGCGCCGCGCTCGCCGCCTTCGATGGCAAACGCTGGTACAACCCGCTCGGCCTCGGCCTCTACACGCTCGTTGCCCCCGTTCGCCGCGGCCTCTTTGTCCTCGCCAACGGCGACCGCCAGCGCAGCAACACGCCGCGCGCCACCTATATCGTTCACCTCAACGACGTGGCCGGCGAAACGCTGTTCTTTGCCGGCCGCCCCGAGTTTCTCTGGCTCGACGCTCCGGTCGTCGAGCGCACCTCGCCCGGGACGTTCCGCCGCCGGTTCGAACGCCCCGGCAGCATCGTCTACCAGGCGCGCAGTTTTCTTTCTTCCACCGACGGCGCCCCCGAATCGGAGCCTCCGGAATGGAACGAACCGGCGCGGTACATCTACCTCCAGCTTCCTCCGCTCGACGCGCGCGTCGTTCTGCTCGCCCGCAACATCACCCGCGGCCTGACCTCCGATCTCGCGCGCGCCCGCGTCATCGAACGCTACCTGCCCGAGCACTACGCCTACACGCTCGACCTGCCCGCCCAACAACCCCGCGACCCGATTGCCTACTTCCTGTTCGACAGAAAGCGCGGCCACTGCGAGTATTTCGCCTCCACCATGGCCGTTATGCTCCGGACCCTCGGCATCCCCTCGCGCGTCATCACCGGCTTCCAGGGCGGCATTTACAACCCCATCGACCATCAGCAACTCATCCGCGCCTCCGACGCTCATAGCTGGGTGGAGGCTTACCTTCCGCGCCTGGGCTGGACGACGTTCGACCCCACGCCCGCCGCGCCCGCCCCCGCCTCCAACGCGTTCCTCGATCGCCTCTCGCTCTATCTCGACGCCGCCGACGTTTTCTGGCAGGAATGGGTACTCGACTATTCGCTCGATCACCAGGTGCTGCTCGCCACGCGCATGCAGGACGCCTCCCGCCGCATCTCGGTGAACTGGCCGGACCGCATCGCCGGATGGACCTCCGCCAAAGCCGCCGCGGCCACGCAGTTCCTCCACCGGGACGGCCTCGACCTTCTCGCCGCCGTCATTGCCCTTGGCCTGCTCGGAGGCTTCGGCCCGGACCTGTTCCGGCGCTGGCGCGATCACCTTCGTCTCCGCCGCGCGCTTTCCGGCGCGGCCCGTCCCTCCGACGCCGCACTTCTCTACCAGCGCATGCTCCGCATCCTGCACCGCCGCGGCATCGAACGCCCCGCCTGGCTGACGCCGCTGGAATTCTCCTGCTCTGTCCGCGACCCCGCCCTCGCCGATCTCACCCGCCAGGTCGCCGCCGCCTACAACGAGTTCCGCTTCGGCGGCCAACCCGACGGCGCGGCCCGCATGGCCCAACTGATCGAACAGATCGAACACCTCTGATCGCGGAATCTCCCGCACAGCTTAGTTACCATGTAAGTTAGACAATGTCATCGACGCCTGTCGACCTGAAGAAAACGGTCAATCTACCCCAAACCGCCTTCTCAATGAAGGCTAACTTGCCGCAAACCGAGCCGAAACGGCTCGAGCGCTGGAACACCGGGGACCTCTATGGCCGCATCCGCGCCTCCCGCAGCGGAAGGCCGCTCTACGTGCTTCACGACGGCCCGCCCTACGCCAACGGCGACATCCATCTTGGCACCGCGCTGAACAAAGTCCTCAAGGACTTCATCGTGAAGTCGAAGACCATGGCCGGCTTCGACGCGCCCTACATCCCTGGATGGGATTGCCACGGCCTGCCCATCGAACTGAAGGTCGACCAGGAACTCGGCGCGAAAAAACTCCAGATGACGCACGCGCAGATTCGCCGCGTCTGCCGCAAGTACGCCGAAAAGTGGATCGGCATCCAGCGCAAGTCTTTCGTTCGCCTCGGTGTCTTCGGTTCCTGGTCCGACCCCTACCTCACCATGAGCGCCGCCTACGAAAGCGTCATCGCCGGCGCCTTCGTCGATTTCCTCGACCGCGGCTACGTCTATAAAGGCCTCAAGCCCGTCAACTGGTGCCTGCACGACCGCACGGCGCTCGCTGAAGCCGAAGTCGAATACGAGAACCACACCAGCCCGACCATCTGGGTGAAATTCGCCCTCACCTCGCCGCCCGAAAATATCGACCCGGCGCTGGCCGGGCACAAGGTCAACGGCCTCATCTGGACCACGACGCCCTGGACCATTCCCGCCAACCTCGGCATCGCCTTTCATCCCAAGTTCGAGTACGCGGCGGTGGAAGTGGAGGGAGAGGTCTATCTCGTCGCCGCGGCCCTGCTCGATGCCACCGCCTTGGCCTGCGGTTGGAAGAATCCTCGCACGCTGGCGATAGTGCATGGCGGCAAACTCGAAGGGGCCGTCTTCCGCCATCCGTTCCTCGAACGCGAATCCATCGGACTGCTCGCCGAATACGTCACGCTCGAACAAGGCACCGGCGCCGTACACACCGCGCCAGGCCACGGCCAGGAGGACTACAACTCCGGCGTGCAATACGGCCTGCCGGTCTACTGCCCCGTCGACGCCGAAGGACGTTTCTTCCACGCCGAAGGCGCCGCCGGCCGCCTGCCCGAAGAATTGATCGGCAAAACGGTGTGGGAAGCCAACCCGATCGTCATCGATCTGCTGCGCTCGCACGGCGCCCTCTGCGCCCACGCCGAACTCAAACACAGCTACCCGCACTGCTGGCGCTGCCACAACGCCACCATCTTCCGCGCCACGGACCAGTGGTTCATCGGCATGGAGAAGAACGATCTGCGCCAGCACGCTCTCGACGCCATCAAGCAGGTGCATTGGCATCCCTCCTGGGGCGAGGAACGCATCTCGAACATGATCGCCGCGCGCCCGGACTGGTGCATCTCGCGCCAGCGCGTCTGGGGCGTGCCCATCGTCGCCTTCTACTGCGAAGGCTGCCAGAAGCCGTACACCGAACGCGCCGCGCTCGATCGCGTGGTGAAACTCTTCGCCGAAAACACCGCCGACGTCTGGTATGAAAAGACCGCCGCCGAACTGATGGGCGAAGCCGTGGCCTGCCCGCACTGCGGCGGAACGTCGTTCCGCAAGGAATCCGACATCCTCGATGTCTGGTTCGACTCCGGCTCAAGCCATCTCGCCGTCCTCAACGACGCAAACGCTCTGCCCTGGCCCGCCGACATGTATCTGGAAGGCGGCGACCAGTACCGCGGCTGGTTCCACAGCTCGCTCTTGATCGGCGTCGGTCTTCGCGGCAGCGCGCCGTACCGCGCCTGCACCACGCATGGCTGGACGCTCGACGAGCAGGGCCGCGCCATGTCGAAATCGCTGGGCAACGGCATCGAGCCCGAAGAAATCGTCTCCCAATACGGCGCCGACGTGCTGCGCCTCTGGGTGGCCAGCGTCGATTTCGTCGAAGACATGCGCCTGTCGCCGACGATGCTCACCCGCCTCTCCGAGGCATACCGCAAGCTGCGCAACACGTTCCGCTACGTGCTCGGCAACCTCCACGGCTTCGATCCTTCGAAACACGCCGTGGCCGGCGATCAACTTCACGAGGTTGACCACTGGATCCTCTACCGCATGGAAACGCTGTCGGCGCAGTGCGCCGCCTGGTACGAGGAACTGGCGTTTCACAAGATCTACCACGCGCTTTATGAATTCGTCGCCGCCGACCTGAGCGCCGTTTACTTCGACATCATCCGGGACCGTCTCTACACGTCCGCTCCCGCCTCGCCCGCCCGCCGCGCCGCGCAGACCGCCGTCTGGCGTCTCGGCTATGCCCTCGTCCGCCTGCTCGCCCCGATCCTCGCCTTCACCGCGGACGAGGTCTGGGAATTCTTCCCTAAACTGCCGGACGCCCCCGAAAGCGTCCACATGGCCCAATTCCCGGCCTCCGGCGAACTCACCGAAGGCATCACAGAGGAACAGGTCGGCCGCCTGGAAAACTGGGAGCAACTGATGGCCGTGCGCGACGAGGTGCTGAAGAACCTCGAAACCGCCCGCCAGGAAAAGCGCATCGGCGGACCACTGGAGGCGCGTGTCGTGCTGCGCGCTCCCGACGAACTCTACAACCTGCTCGATCCCTACCTCGGCCAACTGCCGGCGCTGTTCATCGTGAGCGAGGTGTCGCTGGAAAACGGCATCGAAGGGGATCTGAAAGTGGCCATCGAACGCGCTCCCGGCGCCAAGTGTGAGCGCTGCTGGAAGTATCTGTCCGATGTCGGCGCCCATGCCGATTTCCCAACCATATGCACGCCGTGCCACCAGGCGGTCCGGGAGATCCTGTCGAGCAACTCGTGAGGTCTCTCATCTACCTGTTCGTCGCCCTGGCCCTCGCCCTCGATGTCGCTACAAAAGCCATCGTAAGCGCGCACATCCCGCCTTACGGCAGCATGGCGGTCGTGCCGGGCCTGTTCAACCTCGTCCACGCGGAAAACCCCGGCATCGCTTTCAGCTTCTTCGTTGACGAAAACAGCGCCTGGCGGAATCCGCTGCTGATCGCCTTCTCCTCCGCCGCGTCCCTGTTCCTCATCTGGCTGCTGTGGTCTCACCAGAAAGCGCCGGCTCTGCAGCGCTGGGCCTTCGCGCTGATTCTGGCCGGCGCTCTCGGCAACCTGCTCGACCGCATCCGCCACGGCGCCGTCACCGATTTCATCGAAGTCCACTGGGGGCCGCACTATTTCCCGGCCTTCAACGTCGCCGACAGTTGCATCACCATCGGCGCTTTTCTGCTGCTGTTGGACGTTTGGCGCACACGCGCCCCACAAACGGAGTCCCACCGTGTTCCCTAGACTGTTCACCATCGGCTCGTTCACCGTGCCGACCTACGGCCTGCTCGTCGCGCTCGGATTTCTCATTGGCCTCGCCATCACCGTCCGCCTCGCCCGCCGCCTCGGCCTACCCGCCGAACCGGTCGGCAACCTCGCCGTCTACTGCGCCCTCGCCGGTCTCGCCGGCGCCAAGCTCTTCATGTTTTTTTTTAATTTCGAGGACTACTGGCGCAACCCGCGAAGCATCTTCTCGCTCGAAACGCTGCAGTCGGCCGGCGTCTATCAGGGTGGCTTTCTTCTGGCGCTGCTGACCGCCGTGCTCTACATGCGGCATCAGCACCTGCCGCTCTGGCGCACCGCCGATGTCTTCACGCCGGGCCTCGCCGCCGGACACGCCATCGGCCGCCTCGGTTGCTTCGCCGCCGGTTGCTGCTGGGGCGTGCCCACGCATCTGCCCTGGGCCGTGACGTTCCGCAACACGCTCGCCACCACCGGCGTGCCGCTGGGCGTCCCGCTGCATCCGACGCAGCTTTACGAATCCGCGGTCAACGCCGCCATCTTCGCGTTCCTCTGGTATAAGATCCTCCGGCCGCATGCCGAAGGCGAGGTGCTCGGCTGGTATCTGCTGCTCTACTCCACCGCGCGCTTCCTCATCGAGTTCCTCCGCTTCCACGAGCAGCCGCTCGAGGCCGGCCTCTCGCTCACGCAGTGGATCTCGCTGGCCACACTCGCCCTCGGGCTCTGGCTTCTCCGTCCCCGAGCCCCGCGCACCCGAACCGCCTGATTCGGCCCGCTACTGCTGCAGGCAGCCGGAGATGCTGTTGCTCCACTCTTCCTGAAGCTGCCAACTGCTCTTGGTCAGGTCCACGCACGAAGAAAACTGCCACGCGCATTTGTCGCCGATCTCGGACCCGCTCGAGTCGTACCACGCGGTTCCGTCGGCGTCCGTGACCGCCTCGGAAAGCTCGTGCGAAAGCACGTTCGCGATGCTGTCTGTGCCGGCGGTGTTCTTGTTGCAGTTGAGCACTGGGTCGTTGCATCCCGAAACTCCGGTCGTATTCGGCATATACGCAAACTGAATCTCCGTGCCGTTGTATGAACCCCAGGAGTGCCACGCGCAGTAGTTCACCCCGCTCGGGAAGTTCGACGTCAACACGACGTAGATCGCGTTCGCATCGAGCGGCAGTTTCTTGTTCGAAATCTGGCTGGTGACTTCGTTCATAATCGTCGACGTCTTCGGACCATGGCTTGGCGGCGCGCTGGAGTCGTACGCCGACGTGCCGAATGCCCAGGACATTTTGTTCCCTCTCATGTACTGCGGGAAGATGTCGCTTTGAAATTTCGAACCCTGAAGATCGCTCGCCAGAGCGACTAAGCCAGTCGGAGCGTCGCTCGGCCATCCGTTGGGATAATTCCCCCACCAGATGTAATAGATCGTCGTCGCCGGCAGGATCGTGCCGCCGTGATCAATGAGGTTCTTCACTCCACCGCCCCCGGGCTTGCCATGGCCGGCGTGGTGAGGCAACTGGCTAAGCGGCACGCCCCGCTGCAGCGTGCCGCCGACGGCATCCGCCGGAATCCCCTGCAAACCGTTCTGTTGAGACTGCGCCAGGGCCGGCGCGGCGCAAAGCGCCAGGACGCCAACAAACCCCGCGATTGCTTTCGGCTTTGACATGATCATCTCCTTTTTCATCGCCCCTCGCGCCAGGCTGCGCATGAGCCGGTGAGGCCGATCTTACCACTCGCTGAGGCGCAAATGGCACGCCCCAGGCCCGCGCCACACGCCGGTAAGTTATCCTTGGTTCCATCGCCGTGAAAGGGACTGCTATGCTGCTGAAACGTCTGCTCTGCCTGTCGTGCCTGACCTCGGTCCTCTCAATCGCCCAACCGGCGGTTTCCTCGCCGGTCGCTTCCATCCAGACCTACATCAAGCAAAACTGGAAGACGCTCGAGCGCTCGGACCGCGACCTCGCCAAAGCCGCGGTTGACCCGAAATTCAAACCCCTGCCCAACGGCAAGTGGCCGGTCTACATTCCCGCCGGCGAGAACCTTGCCGCCATCGAAGCCCGCGTGAAGCGCGACATGTCGCCCGCCGACTTCGCCAAGATCGAACTCCGCCGCCTGCCCGCCAACGGCGAAGACCCCGACGTCCAGGGACTCCTCTATCTCCCCAAACCCTACGTCGTTCCCGGCGGCCGCTTCAACGAAATGTACGGCTGGGACAGTTTCTTCATCCAACTCGGCCTTCTCCGCGACGGCGAAATCCCGCTCGCCAAGGACATGGCCGATAACTTCCTTTACGAAATCGCTAACTACGGCAAGATCCTCAACGCGAACCGCACTTACTACATCCACCGGTCCCAGCCGCCGTTCCTCACTGAGATGTTACTCAACGTCTACCGCAAGACCGGCGACAAGGCCTGGCTCGCCGCCTCGATTCCGCAGATCGAGAAATACTACCGCTTCTGGACGACGCCGCCGCACCTCACCCCGGAAACAGGCCTCGAACGCTACTACGACACCGGCAAAGGTCCCGCGCCCGAAGCCGTCTCGGCCGAGTTGAACGAAAAGGGGCAGAACGAATTCGAAACCATCCGCGAATACTTCCGCACGCACACCATCACCGACTACGACATTAGCCAGTATTACAACAAGAGCACGGACCAACTGACTCCGCTTTTCTACACCGCCGACCGCTCCATGCGCGAAAGCGGCTTCGATCCCTCCAACCGCTTCGGCCCGTTCAACGCCGACATCATCCACTACGATCCCGTCTGCCTGAATTCGCTGCTCTACATCATGGAAGACCAGACCGCCGAAATCCTCACCATCGTTGGCCGCGGCTCAGAAGCCGGAGTGTGGAAAGAGCGCGCCCGCGTCCGCGGCGAGAGCATCCGCAAGTTACTCTGGGACGACAAAGACGGCTTGTTCTACGACTACAACTTCGTCACCAGGAAGTTGCGTCCGTATCCGTACCTGACCACTTACTATCCGCTCTGGGCCGCCATCGCCACCAGGGAACAGGCCCGGCGCACGGTGGAGAACTTATCGAAGTTCGAAGCGCCCGGCGGCCTGATGACGAGCACGCTCCGCACCGGCGAGCAGTGGGACGCCCCCTATGGCTGGGCGCCCATCGAACTGATCGCTCTCCAGGGCCTGCGCCGCTACAGCTACAACGCCGACGCCGACCGCGTCAGCCTGAAGTTCCTCACCATGGTGCTCAAAGAGTATCTCCGCACCGGAACCATCGTTGAGAAATACGACGTCGTCGAAGGCGGCGCCAACCTCGCCGGCGGCATCCGCTTCGGTTACCTCGCCAACCAAATCGGCTTCGGCTGGACCAACGCGGCCTTCACCACCCTTTACGACGCCCTCCCGGCGGCAGACAAAGCCAAGCTCAACGCGATAAAAGCGCCCCTACGCAAGTCGAACCCTTGACCGTGGAGGAGATTTAAGTCCGGCACGTGCCCCTCTCAAAGCGAAGTGTTGCCTGAGTGTCTGTGGTTACTCAAGGAGCGCGAAGACCTGAAGCAACCGCGCCTGGCTGAACTCCGCAAGCGAAGCGCTCAACGGAATCGCGTCAGAGGATGAAGCCGCCGGCCGCGTCCCTGGATGCTCTGGAATCGGCGACGCTCACTCTGGCAAAGAATCCCGGCGTCGGACATCCGCGGGAGGAGTTGGCCGATCGGCGGCACTTCTTCTTCGCGGTCTGTTCGTACCTGCTCGTCTACCGCCGCGAAACCAAACCACTTCAGATTGTGCGTGTCCTTCACGCCGCGCGCGATGTCCAAGCCATGCTGGGGCTGCCTTCGGAGGAACCGTAGCAAACGGCAGGAAGGAATTCAGCCGGTCCGGCATCTCACGTCGTTGCTGAGGCGAGATCCTGGGCTGGTCAATACGTCCGGACACTAACCCGCTGGTTGCCCGACGGCGCTCCGCACGGACTGCTCAACGAAATTGCTCGCCCGCAGCAGAGAATCGAACGTGCCGGCGTTCGTCCACCAGCCCTCCAGATGATGGAACGTCATACCGCCCTCGTGGATATAGGCGTTGTCGACGCCGGTGATCTCCAACTCCCCACGGCGGCCAGGATGAGGTTATCGCCCAGGATCACGCATAACGTCGAGCCGTCGGCGAAATGCTCCACGAGCGTCCGGATCGGGTAGTAAATCACCGGCTTGTCATAAATAGGCAGAAGGCTCCTATTGGTGATCTTTGCGAGCCGGAACAAACCGCTGGCGGTGCCCCCGCGAGAACGACGCCCTTCATCTCATCGCTTCAATAGAGCGATAACTCAATTGTGTGATACCTTTGCCGCCTTCGTCTTCGCGTTCGGCGCGTAGTCCGGATGCGGCGGCTCAATATCATTGAGGCGGCGGACCATTTGATCGATGCTTTCCCGTAGCCGCACTTCGTCCACGCTCAACGCTACGCGTATCCTGTGAATCAGATCATATGTGGCTGAGTTCGGATCCGTCGTATTTAGACGTAACTCCAACTCATGCGACAAAGTGACGGCCTCAGACAGGCGACGCCGTTGCGCCCGGATTTGCCGCCACACATACACAATATAGAGGCGCTTCAGATCATTCGAGTCCTCGGACCCGGTCTGTG
>DAIDIH010000241.1 GCA_027459465.1 Bryobacterales bacterium
TGGGGCGGGAGGCGGCTTACTCGGGGGAGATGATTACATGGGACATGATTATGGCGTCGCAGCAGGATTTGTTTCCGAAGGGGGATTACAGCTACGACATGAAGTGGGCGGCGAGTCCATTTCCGGTGCCGGGGGAGTATAGGTTTGTGTAGGTGACGGGGGGCTGGCGGAAGACGCACGGTGCTATTTGCGCCAGGCTGGGGAGCTTCTTGCCATGTCCACGGATACGAGATTGATTCTGAGCCTGCCAGCGGAACCCCAATGCTTTGAGCATCGCGAGACGCGGCCTGCAGGGGGTGAGGAGCGCTGACCGGAGCGCGTGCTGAGGGATTGCTGAGGTTCGGCAGCCCGGAGAGCGGGCCGAGCGGAGGCTTGGGCCGGGATGCCGCGGGTTTTGAGACCTGTTAAGCGACTAGAATGGGGCTCAGGCCATGGCAACGAGGAAGAAAAAGAGCAGTTCCGAGGGGAGCGGGCTGACTGCCCCGGTTACAGACTACCGGCATCCGGAGGCCACGCGGAAAAATAACCCGCCGGCGAAGATCGCGGCGGAAGGCCATGTGCCTCTGCTGCCCAAGGCGGAGTACAGCTACAGCCCGCGCCTTGCGCCGGTGCTGCGCTTCGATCCCACCGGTAGCGCGGACCAGTTGCCGGAGCTGCTGGCTGAGGCCACGCGGCGGCCGCTCGATGAAGCCGAGGCCTGGGCTTTGGCCGAGGCGCTCCGCAAATGCGAGCCGTGGCTCGAATGGGCGGGCAAGCGGGAAGCGAAGTCCTTCCTGGTGGACCCGGTGGCGCTGCACATCCACGAGCGCGTCAGCGCGCAGGCCATTTTGAAAGTGGCCGCGCGGGAGGATGTGAACCGGTCGCTGTTCGCCGACCCGGAGCAGGAGTACAACGAAGCCGTCCAGTTCTACAAGCATGACGTGGACTGGTCGAACCGGTTGATCCTGGGCGACAGCCTCCAGGTGATGTCGTCGCTCGCGCGGCGCGAGGACCTGGCGGGCAAGGTGCAGATGATCTACATCGACCCGCCGTACGGGATCAAGTTCGCCAGTAACTTCCAGCCGGAGATTGGGAAACGGGATGTTAAGGACACCGAAAAAGACCTGACGCGGGAGCCGGAAATGGTGAAAGCGTACAGAGACACGTGGCGTCTTGGAATTCACTCCTATCTGAGCTACTTGCGGGAGCGGCTAACGGTGGCCAGGGAGCTGCTGGCGGATACCGGTAGCATCTTTGTCCAGATTGGCGATGAAAACCTTCACCGTGTTCGCAGCGTGGTGGAGGAGGTTTTCGGTGCTGCAAGCTGCGTCGCCGTAGTCACTTTGGAGAAGACCAGTGGTTCGACGCAGAACTTCCTACCTACGGTGACCGATTATCTGCTGTGGTATGCGAGAGACATCAGGCAAGCGAAGTTCCGACAACCGTACCTGACGAAGCGAGCGGGCGCTACTGGTGGAACTGGTTACACCAGAGTCCTTCGCCGAAATGGCAGCCGCTTCACCTCCGAGGAAGTTCCCCCGGCGGAGGGTGACAGGATTTACGTGTTGGACAACCTAACAAGTCAAAGCGTAGGACGAGAAAAGGGCGAAGGTGCTGCCTGCTGGTTTCCAGTGAGGGTTGGGGGTGCCGAATATCTCCCGACGTTGCAAAGCCGGTGGAAGACGAACGAAGAGGGAATGAGACGGCTCTTGTCAGCGGAGCGCGTTGAAGCCTCTGGGAATCGAGCAGGCTACGTACGTTTTTTGGATGACTTTCCAGTTTACCCTGTGACCAATTTCTGGGACGACGTGATGAGCAGCTTCATGGCAGACAAGAAGTACGTCGTCCAGACCAATCCGAAGATCATCGAACGCTGTATGCTCATGACCACTGACCCCGGTGACCTCGTGCTCGACCCAACCTGCGGCTCGGGCACCACCGCCTACGTGGCCGAGCAATGGGGCAGACGCTGGATCACAATCGACACCAGCCGGGTGGCGATCGCCATCGCCCGCCAGCGGCTGCTCACCGCCAAGTACGAATACTTCAAGCTGAAAGACGAATCCAAAGGCGTCGCCGGCGGGTTCCGCTACAAGACCGTCCCGCACATCACGCTCAAGAGCATCGCGCAGAACACCAACCTCGATCCGATCTTCGCCAAGCACGAGGCTTTGTTAGAAGCCGCTCTGGCTGACGCCAACGCGGCATTGAAGCAGGTGACGGACAAACTGCGCCAGGAACTGCGTACGAAGCTGGCTCTCAAGCAGAAGCAGGAAGGCAAAAAAGCCATCACCGACGCCGACCGGCGCCGCTGGGATCTGCCTGACAAGGGCAAGGGCTGGCAGCACTGGGAAGTCCCGTTCGATACCGATCCGGAATGGCCCGAAGCGCTGAAGCAGGCGGTGGAGGCCTACCGCGCGTCGTGGCGGGCCAAGATGGACGAGGTCAACGCCTGCATCGCTGCCAACGCCGAACAGGAAGAACTGGTGGATCAGCCCGAGGTGGACCGCAAGATCACACGGGTGAGCGGACCGTTCACCGTTGAGGCAGTGCAGCCGCCGGAGATGTCGCTGGGAGACGCCATCGAGGTCGAGACGGGGCGGTTCGCCGGCGAGCCCGACGAACTGGAGAGGACGTTCGTGGTGCGCGAGGTGCAGGTGGGCGAATCGCCGCAGAACGTCGAGGCCTACCTGAGCAAGATGGTGGATCTGCTGCGGATGGACGGCGTGCGGTTTCCAGACAACAAACAGCGGAGGTTCACGCGGCTGGACGCCATTTACGCCGAAGGGCGTTCGGGCGGCATTCATGCCGAAGGGCGCTGGGTGAACGACGGCGAAACCGATGACGATCCCCGAGGCGCCGCCACGGTGGGCGTGGTGTTCGGGCCGCAATATGGGCCGATCACGGCCAAGATGGTGGAGGAGGTGATTCGCCCGGCGGCGCGCCGCTATGACGACCTGGTGTTTGCGGGCTTCAGCTTCGATGGACCGGCGCAGGCTGCCATCGAGGAGGGCCACCCGCGGCTGCGCATCCATATCGCGCACATCCGCCCGGATGTGAACCCGGGCATGAACGGCCTGCTGAAGGAGCAGCCGGGCAGCCAGCTCTTCACCGTGTTCGGCCAGCCGCGCACGAAGGTAGAGGGTCCGGACAAGGATCGGATGTACCGGATCGAGATGCAGGGCGTGGACATCTACGACCCGGTGACAAACAACATCGTGGACACGGGTGCGGCGAAGGTGGCCGCGTGGTTTGTGGACGGCGACTACGACGGCCGGACGTTCTGCATCACCCAGGCGTTCTTCCCGGACCGCTCTGCGTGGGACAAGTTGAGCAAGGCGCTCAATGGCGTGGTGGACCCTGAGCGCTTTGAGGCGCTTTCGGGCACGGTTTCGCTGCCGTTTCCGGCGGGCAAGCACAAGTGCGCGGCGGTGAAGGTGATCGACCCGCGGGGGAATGAGGTGATGCGGGTGCATACGCTATGAGAGGCCAGCGGGGTGCGCCCGGCTTAGTCCTGGTGGAAGAAATGGGGCCGAAGATCCGCGGTGGGGATAAAGCGCGACGCCTGGCGGAAGATGGCCTGCAAGGTCCCCTTATCCAGATCGGCGTGCAGAGGGATCACAAGGGTCTGGCGGGCGCCCTCCGGCGAGAGCCGGCGGAGCTTGACGTGGCTGCCGTGCTGGTCGTGGACGGTGAAGCCGAAGGAACGAAGAATGGCGAGGACTTGAGCGCCGGACAGGGTGCGCATCCGGCCCATCAGGCCGCCGCCTTAAGCTCCAAGGTAGCGAGCACGACGGGGCGCTCGGCCAAGCCGAGTTCCGGCAGGTCTTCCTCCTTCAGGAACAGAGCAACACTTTCCTCGATGTTCTTGACGAGTTCATCGAGCGATGCCGCTTCCGTGACGATGGGGAAGTCCAGACACTCGGCGACATACTTCTGTTCGCCGCGGCGGATGGCGACCTGGATGGTTCGCTTCATTGCCCATTCCTCCAGTTTTCACCTCCAAGGATAAACGATGGCCGTCAGGAAAGCGAGAACAGAGCCGGGCCAGGAAGCGCTGCCGGTGCAGCCGGTGGAGCGGCCGATTCTTTGCGGTCCGTATGAAGAGCCGCGCGATCACTGGATTTACGACAAGGAAACCGGGGCGGCGAGCCGCGCGGGCACGCGCCGGCCGGCGAGCTACTGGTACAAGACGGAACGGACCGGCAGCGCGCAGCTTACGCTGACCGGACTGGCCGAGGAGGAGCGGGACGACCTGCCGCTGGTGAACGCCCTGCGTGAGAACGTGCGCAAGTGGCGCGAGGCGGGCTACCCGGGCGCGACCAACGTGACGCGCGATCTGCTGCGGCACTGGTGGCGCGCAGACCGCGCGCGGCGGCTGTTCTTCTGCCAGTTGGAAGCCGTGGAAACGGTGATTTACCTCACCGAGATCTCGATCCCCGGCCGGCGCGACAAACGGCGCAACTATGAGTTGAGTCACGAGGACCTGGCGCGGCTGCTACGCGGCGAGCGGCCCTCGTTCAGCCCGGCGGGCCAGGAGTTCTTTCCCCGCCTGATCGATCCCGCGCCGGATGCGGCGCTTGCCCCGCTGCGGCGCCTCGCCGCGAAGATGGCGACGGGCAGCGGCAAGACCGTGGTGATGTCGATGCTGATCTCGTGGGCGTTCTGCAACCGGGGGCAGAATCCCGCCACGGCCTTGTTCCCCAACGGCGTGCTCATCTGCTGCCCGAACCTGACGGTGAAGGAGCGGTTGCAAGTGCTGCGGCCGGAGCGCCCGGACAACTACTACGAGGCGTTCGACATCGTGCCGCTGAAGTATCGCCCGCTGATGCAGTCGGGTAAGGTGCTGGTGACGAACTGGCACCGGTTTCAGCCGGAGTCGGAGCACGTCGAAGGCGGCAAGAGCTACGCCGTGGTCAACAAGGGGCCGGAAACGCCGGAGACGTTCGCAAGAAGGGTGCTCGAAGACCTTTACGACCGGCTGCCAATTCTGGTGATGAACGATGAGGGGCACCACTGCTGGCGTCCCGCAGCCGCTAGTGAGGAATTGACCGGCGAGGAGAAGAGGGCGCTCGAAGAGGAAGCGCTCGAGGCGCGTGTCTGGCTGGATGGCCTGGACCGGATCAACAACTGCACGGCCAGCCCTTCAGCGCAGCCTGGCATCTCTTTGTGCGTGGATCTTTCGGCGACTCCGTTCTACCTGAAAGGCAGCGGGCATCCCGAAGGGCGGCCGTTTCCGTGGATTGTGAGCGACTTCGGCCTGGTGGACGCGATTGAGAGCGGCATCGTGAAGATTCCGCGGCTGCCGGTACTCGATACGACGGGCCGGCCCGATCCGAAGTACTTCAAGCTGTGGAAGGCGATTAACGAGAACCTGGAGCCCGGCGAGCGGCTGCCCGGAAGGAGCGGACGGCCGAAACCTGAGGTGGTTTATCGCGAAGCCGAAGGCGCGCTCCAGCAGATCGCCTCGCAGTGGAAAGAGCGGTGGGAGCAGATGCGGGCGGCGACGCCGGGTCAGGAGCACGTGCCTCCCGTGCTGATCCTGGTTTGCGACAACACGGACATCGCCGAGGTGTTCTACCGCAAGATCAGCGGCGAGACGGAGATGGAGACCGTCACCGAAGCAGAGGTGGCCGAAGTGCTGGGCGAGGAGGAAGGGGGAAACGGGAACGAGGACGGCAACGGCGTTCCGAAGAAGGCCAAGAGTGCGAAGCGGAAGACGCGCACCGTGTATGGCAAGGGGGCGATCTTCCCCGAGTTGTTCTCAAACACGCCGGATGTAAAGCGCACCATCCGGATCGATACCAAACTGCTGGCCGAAGCCGAGAGCGACGATCCGAAAAAGAAGAAGCAGGACGCCGCCGAGGAGCTGCGGCAGGTAGTGGCGACCGTCGGCAAGCCGGGGCAGCCGGGCGAGCACGTCAGATGTGTCGTTTCGGTTTCGATGCTGACGGAAGGGTGGGACGCGAACAACGTCACGCACATTCTCGGAATCCGGGCGTTCGGCAGCCAGTTGCTCTGCGAGCAAGTGGTGGGGCGCGGCCTACGGCGCATGGACTATGTGCCGGACCCTGACACCGGCCTGCTGACCGAGGAATATGTCGACGTGTACGGCATTCCGTTCAGCGTGATTCCGTTCAAGGGCCGACCCGTGACGTCGCCTCCGCCGGACGACCGCCCGAAAAACCATGTTCGCGCTCTCGCGGGGCGCAAAGTCATGGAGATGCGGTTCCCGGTCGTGGAAGGGTATGCCTTCGCGCTCAAGAAGAACTTGATCCGCTGCGACATAGACAAACTGGAGCCGCTGATCATTGAGCCGAACCGCGAGCCGACGGCGACCTTTGTGCGCCCCACGGTCGGCTACCAGGAGGGCAGCCCGGCGATGCACGTGACTCCATTCGAGTTCGTCGAGCAGGACCGGGAGGGGTATTACCGCGAGACGCATCTGCAAACCATCGAGTTTCAAATCGCGCGGCTGATCGTGGATCAGTTGACGGGCGCGGCGGGGCCGGTGATGGATCGCAGGCACCGCGTGCTGGCGCTGCAATCGCGGCATCAGCTCTTTCCACAAGTGTTCCGGTACGTGGACGAGTACGTGCAACGAAAGGTGAATTTCCAGAACTGCCACCCTTGTGAGCTGGGCCTGGAGAAATATGTCCAGCGCATGGTGGAGCGCCTGCGGGACGGCATCGTGCCGGACGATTCCGAGGGCGAGGCGCCGCTGCAACCGATCTTGAACCGCTACAAGCCGATGGGGACGACGGCGGAAGTTGACTTCAAGACAACGCGGCCGTGCCACGCAACGGTGAAGAGCCACATTGACCAGGTCGTACTGGACAACCTGGTGTGGGAGGCAAGCGCGGCTTTCCGTCTGGAGGCGTCGAGCGCGGTCTCATTCTATGCGCGTAATGATCATCTCGGGCTGACGATTCCGTACGACTACATGGGTATCGATCACGCCTACGAGCCGGATTTCCTGGTGCGGCTGGCGAACGGGGTCACAGTGGTGTTGGAGATTAAGGGGTTTGAGGACGACCAGACCAAGGCGAAACACAATGCTGCCAAGCGCTGGGTGGAGGCAGTGAACAACTGGGGGCAGTTGGGCGCCTGGGCGTTCCACGTCTGCCGGAACCCGCAGTTGCTCGAGAAGGAGCTCGACTACCTACTGCGGGGAGCGCCTGCGGCGGGGTGAGCTGGGGACGGTGATTGCGCTGAATGCTTACTGGGTGGGGACGCCGGTGATTCAGCAGAAGGACGGGCGGAAGCCGAATTGGGGAGAGTTCGAGTGGGAGCACCGGAACTGGTATTCGAACCTGTGGCTGTGCGGGGACCAGATTGTGGAGCAGCAC
>DAIDIH010000242.1 GCA_027459465.1 Bryobacterales bacterium
CAAAACCGCGGCGAATGCAAGCCCGAGGTCGCGGAACACTTCGTAAGTGATGTGCCACTCGCCGTCCCACTTCATCGCGTAGTGCGCGTCGTCGAAGGGTTGATGGGCGGTGTAGGTCTCGATCGAGTATCCGTCCGGAGCACGCATCTTGTCGACCTCCGGACCCATTTTGAGAATGGCGTATACGGGGCTTTCGATCTCGCCCGCGACGTCGGCGATCACGTAAGTCACCGGCATCAGGTTCTTGTGGTAGATGCTTTTGTCTTCGAGCGAGGTCTGCTCGGAGACGAGACCGGTCAGGGGGACGAAGGAACCGTTGGCGCCGCGCATCCGGAAGGAAGCGAGGGTGTCGAGGTTGGAGCGGTCGGCGCGGTCGGCGCGCAACACGATCGGCACTTCTTCGCGCGCCGAGTCGTCGTGCAGCAGGCCGGCGGGCGCCCCTTGCGAAACCAGCGCCAGGGTCTGAGCCGCTTGCGCCACGGCGATGCCGTTCAGCGCGGCCTTTTCGTTGTCTATATGAAGAGTCTTCTTGGTCTGATCGTCTTCGACATACCAGTCGGTATCGACCACGCCTTTGGTGGAACGGAACAGATCCCGCACCTGCCGCGCCACCGCCGTGCGTCCGGCGGCCTCCGGACCGTAGACTTCGGCCACCAGCGTCTCGAGCACCGGCGGGCCCGGAGGGACTTCGGCGACTTTCACCTTCGCGCCGTACTGCACCGCCGTGGCAAGCAGCCGCTGCCGCACCTGCTTGGCGATGTCGTGGCTGGAGGCCGAGCGGTCGCCTTTCGACAACAGGTTCACCTGGATGTCGGCGACGTTCGCGCCCGACCGCAGATAGTAATGCCGCACCAAGCCGTTGAAGTTATAAGGACCCGATGTACCTGTGTAGGTTTCTACGCTGGTGACTTCGTTCTGATTCAGCGCCAGGCGCGCTAACTCCCGAGTTACTCGCTCGGTCTGCTCGAGCGTGGTTCCGGCGGGCATGTCCACCATCACCTGGAACTCGCTCTTGTTGTCGAACGGCAGCATCTTCACCTTGACGATGCCCACGTAGACCAACGCCATCGAGACGACGAGGAGCACGCCAACGCTGAACAGGAAAACGGTCCGCTTGAACGGCTCGTGGAGGATCACCTGCATCGCGCGCCGGTAGAGCCGCGTCACGCGGTCTTCATGGTCGTGCGCGGCGCTGTCTTCGCGTTTCAGCATCCGGATCGCGGCCCAGGGCGTGACGACAAACGCCACGATCAGGGAAAAGATCATGGCCGCCGAAGCGCCGATCGGAATCGGGCGCATGTACGGGCCCATCAGGCCGCCGACGAACGCCATCGGCAAGATCGCGGAGATGACGGCCAGCGTCGCGAGAATCGTCGGATTGCCGACCTCGTCCACCGCCTCTACCGCGACGTCCATCGCCGAGCGGCCGGCGTTCGAACTCATGCGCCAGTGGCGGACGATGTTCTCCACCACGACAATCGCGTCGTCGACTAATATGCCTATCGAGAAAATCAGGGCGAACAGCGTGATGCGGTTCAGCGTGTAGCCGTACAGGTAGAACGTCATCAGCGTGAGGGCCAGCGTGACCGGAATCGCCGTGAAGACGATGCCCGACTCACGCCATCCGAGCACGAAGCCGATCAGCAGGCTGACCGAGATCACCGCGATCCCCATGTGCAACAGCAGGTCGTTCGACTTTTCCTCCGCGGTTTGCCCGTAATTTCGGGTGACATCGATGTCGATGCCCGGCGGGATGAGCCGCCCTTTCATCGCATTGACTTTTTCGATCGAGGCATCGGCCACTGTGATGGCGTTCGCGCCGCGGCGCTTGGACACCGCGAGAGTGACCGCCGGATTGAAGCCGCCCCGTGTCCCCTGGAACACGTAATTCTCTGGCTCTTCGCCGCCGTCGGTCACCGTCGCGACGTCCCGTAGGAATACAGCGCGGCCGTTGCTGACTCCCACCGCGAGATTCTCTACATCCTGCTTCGTACGCAGGAACTGTCCGGTCTGAAGCGCGAACTCCTGGTTCCCGCTCGCGTACCCGCCGGCGCTAGCGCGCATATCCGCCGCGCCCACAGCGCCCTGAATCTGGAGCGGACTCAGTCCATAGCCGGCCAGGCGCGTTCCGTCGAGCGTCACGCGAATCTCCCGCCGCTCGCCGCCGATGATCTCCACCTGGGACACATCGGTGACCTGCTTGACCTGGTCGCGAATCTGAGCCGCCACCTGCCGCAACTGATACGGGCCGTAAACCTTGCTGGAAAGCGTCAGCGCCAGGATCGGGACGTCGTCGATCGAGCGCGGCTTGACCAGCGGCGGCATCGAGCCCGGAGGCAGTCTATCGATGTTCGCGTTCACCTTCTGCCGCAGTTTGGCCACGGCGATCTCTTCGTCCTGGCCGACGTAGAACCGCGCGATCACCAGCGACATCCCGGGGCTGGATGTCGAGTAGACATACTCGATACCGGGAATCTCGCGGATCGCCCGCTCGATCGGCCCGGTCACCCGCTGCTCGACTTCGTGCGAGGAGGCGCCGGGAAACGCCGTGAAGACATCCACGAAGGGGACCTTGATCTGCGGCTCTTCCTCGCGCGGAAGCTTCCAGACTGCGATGACGCCCGCGGCCAGTGAGGCGGCGATCAACAGCGGGGTCAGTTTCGAATTCAGAAACGCGTGCGCCGTCTTCCCCGCTACGCCCAGTTTGGGTTGCTCGCTCAATTTCCACTCTCCACCGGCGTTCCGTCCACCAAGCCGGCCGGCGCCGGCGCCACCACATGCTCGCCCGCCGACACGCCGGACAGGACCTCAACCAGGCCGTTCTGCCGCTCGCCCAGCGTGACGATTCTCGCCCGCGCCACGCCGTTATCGACCACGAACATCCACTTCGTCTGCCCGCGGTCGCTCACCGCCGTCTCCGGCGCCGCGATGGTCTTGCGCTCCCCGAAGAGGAACGTCGCGCGCCCGAACAGACCGGACCGCAGGCCCGGCGCCTGGGGCAAATCAATTTTCGCCGTAAATGTTCTGGAGCCCGGATCGATTGAAGGGACGATCTCGCTCACCCGCCCGTTGATCACCGCGTCAATGCCGTCGATGTGTACTTGCGCCGGTTGGCCCATATGCAGGCGCGCCACCCAGTTTTCTCCGACGCCGACTTCCAGCCGGAACACGCCGGCGCGCTCGATAGTCAGCAGCGGGGCGCCCGGCACGGCGAGGCTTCCCGGGTCGGCGTTGCGCGCCGTCACAACGCCTGAGAACGGCGCCACCAGCGACGTGTAGCCGGACTGGATGCTCGCCGCCCGCGCCTGCTGGGTCGCCGCCTCGATGCCGGACTGCGCCTGTTTTTTGCGCTGCTCGGCCATGCGCAATCCGGCCTCGGCCATCCGCTGCCGGGCGGCGGCCTCATCGAACTCCTGGTCGGTGAGGGAGTGCTTGGAGTGGAGGTCCTGCATGCGTGCGAACGTCTTGTTGGCGAGGTCGAGGTTCGCCCGGGCCGAGTTGATTCCCTGCTCGGCCTCAGCCATGGCATCGCGCGCCGCCTGGGCCGCCGCCTGGGCGCTCAGCGTCTGGGCTTTGAGTTCTTCGGCTTCGACGACGATTAGCGGCTGGCCTTCCTTCACTGTCTCGCCTTCGCGCACTTTCACGTCGCGGATGTAGCCCATCACGCGGCTGGCGATTTTGGCGTCGGTCCGGGCCGCCACCGCGCCGGAAGCCTCCACCTGGATAGGCCAGTTCACGTCCATTGCCGTGGCGACCGAGAGTCGCATCGGAGCCGGCGCCGCCGCCTGAACTTCGCTCTCCTTTTTGCCGCCACCGCAAGCCGCCAGGCCGAGGGCGGCCGCAATCACCACCGATCCGAATTTCACTGTTCTCCTCACTGGTTCACAACCTCCGAGTCCCGGTTCAATGTCCCTCTCGCAGCTTCTACCGCCACCGCGGCCAGGCGCTGATCGCGCGCCGCGCGCAGGCTGTTAGTTTTCGCTTCCACCAGCGCCGTCTCCGCATGCAGCAGGTCCGTCACATCCGCCAGGCCCGCCGCGTAGCGGTTCCGGATGATGCGCAGGCTTTCTTCCGCCATCGACGCCGCCGTCCCGGCCACTTCCAACTGCTGCTGGGCCGACTGCGTCTCCAGCCACGCCCGCTTGGCCTCCACCTTCACCGCCGCCGCGGCCTGCCGCTCGTTGGCGCGCGCCTGCAGCACGTCGTGGCGCGCGGCCTCCCGCTCATGAGTGTCGGAGAACCCGTTGAACAGGTTCCACCGCATGCCCGCGGCGATCGTCCAGTTCGCCCCGCCTTTGTTGAAAAACTCCTGCCGGTCCGCCTCGAACATCCCTTCGATGAAAAACTGCGGCAGC
>DAIDIH010000243.1 GCA_027459465.1 Bryobacterales bacterium
CCTGGCGGGCGCTTCGGGACGGCTGAACGTAGTGACGACGCACTTCAACTTCGACGACCGGTATAACGTGTGGAGCGGGTTGATTGGGGGGATGTTTCTGGCGCTGGCCTATTTTGGCTGCGACCAGAGCCAGGTGCAGCGGTATTTGACCGGGCGGTCTATCGCGCAGAGCCGGTTGAGCCTGATTTTGAACGCGATGGCGAAAATCCCGATGCAGTTTTTCATACTGTTCATCGGGGCGATGGTGTTCGTGTTCTTCCAGTTTCAGAAACCGCCGATGCTGTTTCATCCGGCCGAGTTACGGAGCATCGAGAAGAGGGCGGAATATCCGCAAGTGAAGCAGGAGTACGACGCAGCGTTTCAGACGCGGCAGTCGGCGGCGCGGGCGTATCTGGCGGCGCAGCACAGCGGCGTTTCGGGAGCAGAGGCGGCGCGGGCGGCGGACTATCGCGGAGCGGAGGCGAAGTTCGAGGCCGTCAGGAAGAAGGCGCTACGACTGGCCGGGGAGAGTAATGACACGAATTTCATTTTCCTGTCCTTCGTGACGCGCTACCTTCCGGCGGGATTGGTTGGCCTGATCGTAGCGGTGATCTTCTCGGCGGCGATGTCGTCCACTTCCGGCGAGATAAACTCGCTTGCCACGGTGACGATTGTCGATATCTACCGCCGGCATGTTTATGCAGGCGGAGCGGACAAGCATTATGTGTTTGCGTCGCGACTGGCGACGCTGTTCTGGGGAGCGTATGCGATCGGGTTCGCGAGTTTCGGGCGGAATTTCGGGGCGTTGATCGAGGCGGTGAATCTGGTTGGTTCGCTGTTTTACGGAGGGCTGTTGGGGGTTTTTGTGCTCGCATTTTTCTTCAAGCGCGTGGGCTCCCGGGGCGCGTTCTACGGGATGCTGGTGGGCGAGGCAGCGATCTTCTACGCGGAGTTCTTCACACATATTTCCTTTCTGTGGTTCAACGTGATCGGTTGTGTTGTGGTTGTGGCGACCGGGTTGGTATTCTCGCTGTTCGACCGGCCGGTGGCGGTCGAATCGGTGGTGTGAGTCAGTGCCTCGCTCCCGAACGCATAATGGGGGAATGGTTCAGGACGGAGCGGCCGGGCACGAGCAGCCCACAGAGAAACTGACGCGGCGAGAACTTGTCGCCGGAACGGCGGCGATGATGGCATCCGCGACACGAGCGGATGCGGCGCCGGAGGCGAAAGAAAAAATGATCGGCATTCAGGCCGGCGCAGTGTCTTTTGCCGACGAGGGTGTCGAGCGGGTGCTGGATATCGTACAGGAACGCGGCGGCGTGAACACGCTGTTTCTGGCATCGTTCACCTATGGCAGAGGGATCGCGGGACGGCAGGTGCCGGGTCAGCCTCTGCCCGATCACGGTAAACAGGAGTACGACACCGGGACGTTTCACGGCGGCAGTTACACGGCCGTGCATCCGCAATACTTTCGCGATACGCCTCTCAAGGATTTTCGTGCTCCGGAATTGGGTTCGTTCGACTTGTTTGCCGAGGTGCTGCCTGCGTCTCGCAAACGCGGGATGAAGAACCTGGCGTGGTTTGAGGATGTGTTCCGGACGGACGTGGCCGGCGTCGAGCAGGTACAAGAGAAGGACTTGCACGGGCGCAACGCGGCGACGCTGTGTCTGAACAATCCGGGCTACCGCAATTTTCTGCTGGGAGTGGTGGAGGACTACACGCGTTCCTGGGAACTGGACGGGATCATGTGGGGTTCCGAGCGGCAGGGCGCATTTGCGAACGCGCTGGGTTCGCGGGCCGGAGGGCGAACATCAGATCCTGGCCGAGTGACATGTTTTTGCGAGTTCTGCCGGAGGAAAGCAGCGCAGCGAGGGATGTCTGTGGACCGCGCGGTGGAGGGGTTCGGCGAACTGGAGAAGTTTGTGAGGGCAAGCCGCAAAGGCGAGCGGCCGGTGGATGGATACTATGTCGAATTGTGGCGGCTCATGCTGCGCTATCCGGAACTGCTGGCTTGGGAGAATCTGTGGCACGACAGCCTGCGCGAGACGTACCAGGCCATTTACGAGAAGGTGAAGTCAATCAATCCGTCGATGGGGGTGGGCTGGCATATCTGGCATAACAATTCGTTCTCGCCGATTTACCGGACAGAGCAGGATCTGGCGCGGATTGCGCCGCATTCGGATTTCTTGAAGATGGTGATGTACCACAACGTGGCGGGCGAGCGGATGGTGTCTTACATCGACAGCGTCAGCCAAGTCCAGTTCGGCGATGTGCCGAAACCGGAGTTGTTGGAGTTTCACTACCGGGTGCTCGGTTACGGGAAAGAACCGGATTACGCCAGACTGGCAGCTACCGGATTTTCGAGCGACTATGTTTACCGGGAGGCAAAGCGGGCGCGGGAAGGTCTGACAGGCACCCAGACGAAGCTGTGGCCGGGGATCGACATCGATATTCCGACGGCGGCGGGGCATAGTAAGTGTACTCCGCGCGGGACTAGGGATGCCGTGGTTGCGGCGTTTCGCGCCGGGGCTGACGGCGTGATCCTATCGCGGAAGTATTCCGAGATGCGACTTGATAATTTATCGGGCGCGGGCGAGGCGGTCCGGAGCCTTACGTAGAAAGCCCGGCCCGTCTATAGCATTCCCTCGACGTAGGCGATGCCGGGAAATTCCGGCAGCGGCTGACCTCCGCCGATGCTGATGCGCAGATGGCCTCGGGGAAGTTCGCGGGCCTGGATCATAAAGGTCACTGTGCGGGTTTCGCCCGGAGCGAGATGGAGGCGCTCGAAGCCTTTCAATTCGCGGTAAGGCGCGTCCGGACCCTGCGGGCCGGAGACGTAGAGTTGGGCGACTTCGTCGCCGGCGCGGCCGGAGTGGTTGGTCACCATCGCCGAAGCTTCGATCGACCCGCGCGAGGTGCGGCGAATCTTCAGGACTGAATAACTGAACATCGAATAACTCAGACCATAGCCGAACGGATAAAGCGGATCCGAACTGAGATAGCGATAGGTCCTGCCTTTCATCGAGTAGTCGTCGAAGGGCGGAAGTTGATTGAGCGAGTGGTAAAAAGTGACGGGCAGGCGGCCAGCCGGGTTGTCGAGGCCGGCGAGGGCCCGGGCGACGGCGACGCCTCCGGACTGTCCTCCGTACCAGGCGGCCAGGATTGCGGAGGCGTGTTGCTGGGCGTCGTTCAACTCGACGGCGCTGCCGCTCATGAGAACGACAACGAGTGGTTTGCCTGTAGCTTCGAGAGCTGTAAGGAGCTTTTGCTGAGGCTCGGGCAGGCTGATGGATGTGCGGTCCCCGCCGAGGAAGCCGGGGATGTTGTTGTGCATTTCCTCTCCTTCGAGGTCGGAGTTCAGGCCGACGAATACGACCGCGGCATCGGAGGCCCGAGTCACTTCGGCGGCCTCGTCAAGGAGGGCATCGGCGGGAGGAGTCCAGATCAGTTCGATACCGCCGGCGCCGCCGTGCTGGGAGTATTCGAGGCGGACCGGATACGTCCGGCCGGCCTCGAGACTTATTGTGCCTTGCGTGGGGCGGGGATTCCAGCGCGTCGGGACTTTGTCCTCGGCCACCAAGTTATCGCCCACATAGAGCCGCGCGGCATCGGTTCCTTTGCAGTCACCGCAGCGGAGACGAAGGAAGCCGAGTTGGTAAGCGCCGCTGCGGGCGACTTTGAGATTGCCGGTCCAGCGGGCGGAGAAAGCTTCGGCAGGAAGGGCCTGTACCAGAGCCGGATCGTGCATGTCGCGAAGGAAGTAGACCTGCGGCTCGGTGCGGTGGACGGCGGCGGGCCCCGATAGATCGGCGGTGGTGAAGTATTCGGCATAAAGACCGGTGTGGCCTTCGGGATCGGTAAGCACCGAGGGAGGGACGAGCGCACTGGATTGCGTGGTGTACATGCTGCCCTGGGCAAAGTGGACGGCGTCGCCGAACTGGGCCTCAATGCCTTCAAGCGGCGTGACGATGTGGGACGGGAAGCCGTTGTAATTGCCCAGCATGGCGTCGGGGTCATTGGCGCCGGGGCCGATGACGGCGATGTTATGCACGTTGGGACCGAAGGGAAGCACTCCGTTGTTCTTGAGTAAGACGAGTGACTCGCGGGCGGCGTCGAGAGCGGCCTGGCGGTGGGCCGGGGAGTCGAGTTGGTCGAGGCCGATGGAGGAGAACGGTACGCGCTCGGGCGGGTCAAACATACCGAGGCGGAAACGTGCAGTGAACAGGCGGATCAGGGCGCGGTCGATGTCCGATTCCTTAATAAGGCCTTGTTGGACGGCTTCGGGGAGCGTTCGGTATTCGGTTCCGCAGGAAAGGTCCGTGCCGGCGAGGACCGCAACGGCGGAAGCTTCGGCGAGGGTCTTCTTATAGTGGTGGCCGCCGGAGATATCGCCGATGGCGCCGCAGTCGCTGACGATGTAGCCCTGGAAGCCCCAATCCTGGCGAAGTTGTTTGGTGAGTAAGTCGGCGTTGGCGCACGCGGGGATGCCGTCGACTGAGTTGTAGGCGCACATGACGGAGTCGGCTTTGCCTTCCACCACGGCAGCGCGAAAGGCGGGGAGATAAGTCTGTTCGAGATCGGTGCGGCTTGGGTCGACGTTGAACTCGTGCCGCGAGGGTTCGGGGCCGCTGTGGACAGCGTAGTGCTTGGCGGTAGCGATGACCTTGAAATAGTGTGGATCATCCCCCTGGAGGCCGGTTATGAAGGCGATGGCGAGGCGGCCGGTCAAGTAAGGATCTTCGCCGTACGTTTCCTGCCCGCGGCCCCAGCGGGGATCGCGGAAGATATTGATGTTCGGCGACCAGAAGGTAAGTCCGTAATACCGGCCGTGGTTGCCGTGGGCGATGGCGTCGTTGTATTTGGCTCGTGCTTCGGTGGAGATGATAGCGGCGATGTTATGGAGGAGAGGAGCATCGAAGGTGGAGGCGAGTCCGATGGCTTGCGGGAAGACGGTGGCGAGGCCGGCGCGGGCGACACCGTGGAGAGCTTCGTTCCACCAATCGTAGGCCGGGATGCCGAGGCGCGGAATCGCGGGGGCGGTGTTCTGCATCTGCCCGGCTTTTTCTTCGAGGGTCATGTGCGAAACGAGGTCGGCGGCGCGCTGTTCGGGGGGCAGATCGGGATTTTGGTAGAGGGGTGGCGTGGGTGCCTGCGCGTGGAGGAGGGTTGTGACGGCCAGCGCGAGGATCAGGCGGCAGACGAGGGAGCGGCGGCTGAGTCGGGACATATGTTTTATAAGTGTATCGCCGGGGTAGGCGCGGTTCGCTAGCGGTTTCAGATTGAGAACCCTTGCTGACATTTCCACTATACCGGCGCGAAATGGCACAAAGCTGAGCAAAATCACACACTTGCGGCGGGGAATGTGCGTTCCTGGCTCGCCCCGCGGCGCGATTGTGGCGCAAGTGCGTGCGGCGGATTGGCAAGGCGGGTGCAACGACGGAGGGGGAAGCCGCAGGTGTGTGGAGCAACGGGGAATGAAAAGAGTCTGGATTGTCACTGGGATAGCGGCCGCGGTGGCGGTGGCGGTGTGGCTGATCTATCGCAGCCTGAATGAGAGCCCGGACGACAGGATTCTGCTGTCGGGAAACATCGAGCTCACGGAGATCAGCATCGCGTTCAAGGTCCCAGGGAAATTGATCGAGCGCACGGTGGACGAAGGGGACAACGTGCGGAAGGGGATGCTGGTAGCGCGCATCGACCGGGATCAACTTCTGCGGACCGAGGAGAGAGAACGGGCCGGGCTCGGTTCGAGCCGGCAACAGTTGGAGGAGGCGCTGAGTTCGGCGGAGTGGCAGGAGAAGACGCTCGCGGCGGATATTGAACAGCGGCGCGCGGACCTGAAGGCGTATGAGGCGCAGTACGAGGAACTGATCAACGGGTCGCGACCGCAGGAGATTCGTGACGCGAAGGCGGCGGTGGACAGCGCACAGGCCGAGTATGCGCGGGCCTCGAACGACTGGAAGCGGATGCAGATGCTGTACCAGCGGGATGAGATTTCGGCACTGCAGTTCGATCAGTACCGGAGGAACTACGAGGCGGCGGAGGCAGGTTTGCAATCGGCGAAAGAGAAATCAGAACTGGTGGTGATCGGGCCGCGCAAGGAACAGATTGAAGCCGCGGCGGCGCAGGTGAGGCGGGCGCGGGCGGGTCTGCAGGCGGCGGAGGCAAATGAGATCGAGTTGCTGCGGCGGCGGCAGGAGGTGGCGGCGCGTCGGGAGGAGGTCAAGAGGCAGATCGCGCAAACCGGCGTGGTTGCGTCGCAGTTGGCCGACACGATCGCGACGTCGCCGATCGACGGTGTGGTTCTGGTGAAGGCGGCAGAGACCGGGGAAGTGCTTGCGCCGGGTTCGACGGTGGTGACCGTCGGCGATATCGATCATCCGTGGCTTCGCGGCTACATCAACGAGCGGGACTTGGGGCGAGTGAAGCTTGGGGCGAAGGCGCGGATCACAACGGACTCGTTTCCCGGGAAATCGTACTGGGGCTATGTGAGTTTCATTTCGTCGCAGGCGGAGTTCACGCCGAAACAGATTCAAACCTTCGAAGAGCGGGTGAAGCTGGTGTATCGAATCAAGATCGAAGTGGCGAATCCGGAACGGGAGTTGAAGCTGAACATGCCGGTGGATGCGGAGATTTTCACGGCGACCGAAGCGAAACGGTAGCAGGCGCGATGGAGCCGATCATTGAAATCCGGAATCTGACGCGCCGGTTCGGCGCGCTCACGGCGGTGGACGGGTTGAATCTTGAAATCGCGGCCGGCGAGGTGTTCGGGCTGGTGGGTCCGGACGGCGCGGGGAAGACCACGACACTGCGGATGCTGAGCGGATTGCTTGATCCTTCGAGCGGAAATGCGCGCGTGGCGGGAAGTGACGCAAGCCGCGAGTCCGCCGCGGTGAAAGATCAGATCGGCTACATGGCGCAGCGTTTTGGTTTGTACCAGGACCTGACGGTGGAAGAGAATATGGATTTTTATGCCGATTTGTTCGGCATCGAGGGAGCAGTCCGGGAAGAACTGAAGCGGCGGCTGCTTCCTATGACTCGCATGGAGGTGTTTCGCACACGTCAGGCGGGAAAGCTTTCGGGGGGTATGAAACAGAAGCTGGCGCTGATGTGCACGCTGCTGCACCGGCCGCGGATCCTGTTGTTGGATGAGCCGACGAACGGCGTCGATCCGGTTTCGCGGCGGGACTTCTGGGCGATTCTGTATCAGTTGGTGAAAGACGGAATT
>DAIDIH010000244.1 GCA_027459465.1 Bryobacterales bacterium
CCGGCGGCGAAGATGGCGGTGATTTCGGGCCGGCGGCGAAGCATCGCCTCGGCGCAGGAGTAGCCGTTGCGGAAATTGTCGGTGGAAAGCGCGACGGTCTGCGCGATGGGTTCGAGGCCGGCTTCGTTCATCGCGATGGCATAGCCGCGGTGGCGATCCTCAAACCATCGCAGCGATGTGTCGCCGATGAAGCAGATGTTGTGGTGGCCGAGTTGGATGAGGTAGCGAACCGCATCGACGGCGCCGCGCGTGTCGTCGGAGCGGACCTGATCGACCGTGCGCACCCGGGTGGCGCCGATCAGGTTGTTCCCGTAAAGGACGTAGGGAATGCGGGCGTTCTCTGTAGCCGCGACAAGATTGGGGTAATTTGTTCCGGCGAGGATGAGGCAATCGGCGATGCGATGGTGGCGGAGCAGGGCGGGGAGCGTGAGCGAGGCGGCCGGAGCGCAATCCGAGTAGCTGAAGCGTTTGAAGACGACGGCGTAGCCGGCCTCTTCCGAATATGCTTCGGCGCCCTGAAGCAGGCGCGCGTGGACGGGATGGAGAAAATCCCGGTTCCCGAGGATAAAGGTGATGATGGGGCGGCCGTCGTGCGAACCTTTGCGGGCGTTGGGGGCGCGGACGTAGCCGAGAGCTTCGACGGCTTGCTCGACGCGGCGGACCAAGGCCGGGTCGACGCCTTTCTTCCCGTTCAACGCGCGGGAGGCGGTGCCGAGGGAGACGCGGGCGTGGGCAGCTACCTGGACAATGGTGACGCGGTCCGGCGCTACGCGCCGTTTTCGGGAAATGCGCTTCG
Source organism: Bryobacterales bacterium (assembly GCA_027459465.1). Taxonomy (GTDB): domain Bacteria; phylum Acidobacteriota; class Terriglobia; order Bryobacterales; family Bryobacteraceae; genus JAJYKC01. The sequence continues at coordinate 797 of DAIDIH010000244.1, forward strand.
GCAAATGAAAATCCCCCGTTTGGAAGATTATTTCATGAAACGAAGCGCCCGGCTTCGGCTACCTCACCGGGTCGCCGTGAATTTCCACTGTGTCTGGCTCGACGCCTTCAAGCGCGGGTTCGGGCAGGCGGCCGGCCCAGTCCGCCCAGCCCCAGAACAACGCCGTGGTCGAGCTGAACAGGCCGGCGACAGCGCCGATGGTCCGGGGGCTATAGGCCGTTGTCGCGACACCCGCGGCCATCATCGAGATCATCATGGTGGACCAGTTCATGGTTTCGATGGTGGAAAACACGCGGCCGCGGAATTCGTTCGACACGTGTTTCAGAAGCTGGGCGAAATTCATCACGGAGCTTACGGCGACGGCGGCGCGGGAGAGCGCGATGAAGAAGAGGGCGCCGGCGAAGCTGGGCATCTGGCTGAAGACGACATAGGCGCCGCCGTGGATGAGATAGCAGACGAAGACCGCGCGTTTATAGCCGCTGTAGCTGATGCGCTTGCCGAGCCAGTGGGCGAAGACGCCGCCGATGACGAGGCCGATGCCGGCGCAGCCCCAGATGGCGCCGATGCCGGCGGTGCCTTTGTGAAAGACGAGTTCGCCGAAGAGGCTGAACAGGATCTGCGCGGCGCCGCCGCCGCTGGCCCAGCCGACGGCGATGAGCGCGATGCCCAGAATCAGCGGCGTCGAACGCATGTAGCGCAAGCCCTCGGTATATTCGTGCCACGGGCGGACGACGGTGGATTCGTTCAACTGATTCCGCTCGGCGCGGAAGCCTCCGCGTTCGGCCTTGAGCTGCGAGATGCAGAACGCCGAGAAGACAAACGACAGCGCGTTGAACAGGAACGCCCACTGGTAGCCGACCGCGGCGCTCAAGCCACCGAGGAAGGCGCCCACGGTGAGCGTCATCCAGGAAGTGGTCTGCGTGACGGAGTTGGCCGTGTGCAGTTCGTCTTCGGTGGCGATGGTGGGCAGGATCGACGAGCGGCCGCTGGTGAAGAACGGCGAGGCGAGCATGAGCAGCGCGCTGAAGGCGTAGAGGGTGAAGGTCTGGCGCGTGTGGAGGGTGAGGATGAAGCCGAGCGCCATCACCGCGCGGATGACGTCGCTCGCGATCATGATGTGCTTGCGGTTGAAGCGGTCCAGCGTCACGCCGGCGAGCGGCCCGGCCAGCACCGCCGGGATCGCGCGGGAGAGCATGATCCCGGTGACGACCAGGCCGGAGTGGGTGAGGTCGAGCGCAAGGCCGAACACCGCGACGTTGTTGAAGTTGTCGCCGATCTCGCTGACCACCTGCCCCGCCCAGGTGTAGCGGTAGTTGCGATTGTTGCGGAGCAGGTCGAAAAAGGCGGCCATCGGCGTTTTCTATAAGCGCGGTCGAGTCTAGGCGAACGACTCCCGCTGTACCGTCACCGAGTCGAGAAACTCGTGGTCGATGTCGTAGCCGAAACCGGGTTCGTCGCGCAGCACGATGGTCCCGCGCGGCGTCACTTCCACTTCCGGCCGGATGATGTCGCGCTTCCAGTAGCGCTTGCTGGCCGACACGTCGCCGGGCAGTGTGAAGTTCTCGAGCGAGGCGAGCGCGATGTTGTGAGCGCGGCCGATGCCGGCCTCGAGCATCCCGCCGCACCATACCGGTATGCCGTGGCGCTGGGCAACGTCATGGACGGCGCGGGCTTCGCTGAACCCCCCGACGCGGCCGAGTTTGATGTTGAGGATGCGGCCGGCTTTGATGCGCAGAGCCTGCTCGGCGTGATGGGCCGAGCGGATGCACTCGTCCAGGCAGATCGGCGTGCGCAGCCGCGCCTGCAGTTCGGCGTGGTCGATCATTTCATCGTGCGCCAGTGGCTGCTCGATCATCATGAGGTTGAACTCGTCGAGCGCGGCGAGGCGGTCGGCGTCGGCGAGCGTGTAGGCCGAGTTGGCGTCGGCCATCAGCAGAGTATCCGGGAAGCGGCGGCGGACTTGGCGGATGGTGTCGATGTCCCAGCCGGGCTTGATCTTAATCTTGATGCGCTGGTAGCCGGCGCGAAGCTCGGTGTCGATTTTGGCGAGCAGATCGTCGACGGTGTCCTGAATGCCGATCGACACGCCGCAGGGGATCTCACGGCGCGCGCCGGCGCCGATCTGTCTCCACAGCGGAACGCCGTTGCGGCGCGCTTCGAGGTCCCAGATGGCGGCTTCCACGCCGCCGCGAGCCATCAGGTGGCCGCGGATGTGCTTCGTCCGCGCTCCGGCCGAAGCGGCGCCATCGAGGGGATGATGCAGGATGCGCGGCAGGACGTAGTCGCGCAGGATGAGCCAGGCGCCGCCGGTCCACTCCTCGTTGTAGAAGGGGTTCTCGCCGCAGGTGACCTCGCCCCAACCGGAGAGGCCGCCGCTCGATACTTCCACGATGATGATGTCGCGCGAGTAAGTTCGCCCGAAGCTCGTCTCGAAAAAATGGACGAGCGGCATGCGCAGTCGGCGCAGCGTGACTTGTTCTATTTCAAAGGCCATGGCGCAAGTAAGTAACTGGAGGCCTCTTCGCCGCGCTCGAGGCCGACGGCGGCGAGGCCTTCGCGGAAGCCGGAGGTGAACTCTTCCCCGACGCGTTTTTGAATGGCGCGCGCGGCCGCCGGATCGTCGCGGCGCAGCTTGCCGATATTGTTCGGGATGGTGATGCGCTGTCGCACATCACCGTGTGGCGCGGGCCGCCCGGCGAGCACGGCGTCGACGCGCGGATCCGACAGCCACCATTCGGCGATGCAGCGGTCCGTCGGCAGCCCGCCGTGCAGATGGCTCGTCGTGATGCCGTATTGATTGAAGACGTAGCGGCGCACGATGGCGCCGAGCCGTTCGAGGTTGAAATAGGCGTTCTTCAGCTCGAGCGGATCGAAGGTCCACTCCATCAGCGCGATGCCGCGGGCGATCGCGTCTTCGCGCTGGGCGAGTTTCAGTTTTCGCCCGAGGCCCTTGTCGCGATAGTCGGCCACGATGCCGAGCATGTGGCTGTGGAGATACGTTTGCCCGCCCGCTTTCAGGCCCGGAATCGCGAGGCAGAAGCCGACCATGCGGCCGTCGTCGAAAGCGCCGAAAGAGTGGCCGCCGATTTTCGAGGCCACCACAAACAGGCGCACGGGAAGCAGGTCGATTTCCGCGAAACCCCAGATGCGCTGCTGCAGCTTTACGGCGTTGGCGAAGTCCTCCTGCGAGGCCAGTTGGCGGATCTCGATCATTCGCCCTCCTTCGCCGGGCCTTCCAGGCGCTTGGCTTCCTGCCAGAATTCCTCCATCCCACCGAGGCCGGTCTCTTCGAAGCTTTTCCCGCTTTCGGCGACGCGCCGCTCGAGGTGGCCGAACCTGCGGCGGAACTTCGCGTTGGTTTTGCGCAGCGCCTGCTCGGGGTCCACGCCGAGCACGCGGGAGAGATTCACCACCGTGAAAAGCAGATCGCCGATCTCGTCTTCGATCTTCGCGGTGTCGCCGGCGGCGCGCGCTTCCTCGATCTCCGCCAGTTCCTCGTGCAGCTTTTCCACCACGGCGGCCGCGTCGGGCCAATCGAAACCCGTGCGCGCCGCTTTCACGCTTATCGCCGCGGCCTCCACGAGGGCGGGCGCCGAGCGCGACACGCTGTCGAGCAGCCCTTCGGGCGCTTTGCCGCGCGCGGATTTTTCTTCCTGCTTGATGCGGTCCCAGTTGCGCTTCACGTCCGCCGCGGTCGCCGCTTCGGTGTCGCCGAAAATGTGCGGATGCCGGCGAATCAGCTTCGAGACGATTTCATCGAGGGCATCGTCGATCGTGAAATGGCCTTCTTCGCGGGCCAGTTGCGCAAGGAAGACAGGCTGCAGCAGAAGGTCGCCCAGCTCCTCGGCAAGCGCGGGCCAGTCGCGGGAGTCGATCGAGTCGAGGACCTCATATGTCTCCTCGAGGAGGTAGGGTTTAAGCGAGTCGAAGGTCTGCTCGCGGTCCCAGGGGCAGCCGCCCGGAGCCCGCAAACGCTGCATGATGGCGCACAACCGGCCGAAACGCTCACCGGTTGTCAAGGCTGATTCGGGTGTGCTGTCGGAGGATTCCAAAGCGCAAATTTCAATGTAGCATGGGGGTCGGATAAAATACCGGTTAGGGAGCTTCCCGATGCCGGAACACAGTGTGCCATTGCCGCCCGCGACGTTTGAGTTCCTGATTTTTTCTTTCAAAATGCAGGCGGAAATGCAACTTGGCCTGATTCACTTCGGTGGCGAAGAAGAAGGTCCGCCGGAACCGGATTTCGCCGCCGCCCGCCATGCGATCGACCTGCTCGCCATGCTCGAAGAAAAGACGCGAAACAACCTGACGACGGACGAGGCGCGGCTGCTGGAGAATTCGCTGACCGAGCTGCGGTTCCGATATGTGCAGGCGCTCGAGGCGAGCGCGAAGAAACCGGAGGCCAGGGCGGAGACGACGGACACGCAGCAGGCCGGCGCGTAGATGAGCGCCGTCGTGTTTCGCATCACGGTTCTCGGCTCGGGCACCAGTTCAGGCGTGCCGACGCTGGGCTGTGATTGCGCCGTCTGCCGTTCCGAAGATCCAAAGGATCAGCGGCTCCGGCCCTCGATCGCGCTGCGGCTGGGCGAGCGGAACGTGTTGATCGACACCACACCGGATTTCCGCACGCAGGCGCTGCGCGCGCGGATCCGCAGTGTGGATGCGGTGCTCTACACGCACTCGCACGCCGACCATATCCTCGGTCTCGACGATGTGCGGCCGTTCAACTACAAGCAGGGCGGGCCGATCCCGATCTACGGCGCCGAGGACACGCTTGAAGATATCCGGCGCGTTTTCCGCTACGCCTTCGACGGCGGGGCGAAACAGTCGGCGGTGCCGCAGATTGAGACGCGCGTGTTTACCGAGGAACCGTTCGAAGTGTTCGGGCTTAAGATGAAGCCCGTGCCCGTCGAGCATGGCCGGTCGCGCATTTACGGCTTCCGCTTCGGCCGCGCGGCGTATTTGACCGACCACAGCGCGATTCCCGAAGAGTCGCTCAAGCTGCTCGAGGATCTCGACGTGTTGTTCCTCGACGCGCTTCGCCACCGGCCGCATCCGACGCATTCCACCGTGGCCCAGAGCCTCGAGACAGTGGCAAAGCTGAAGCCGCGGTGCACCTACTTCACGCACATTTCCCACGACCTCGGCCACGCGGCGACCGAAGCGGCGCTGCCGCCGCACGTGCGCCTGGCCTACGACGGACTGGAGATCGACGTTCCCGCATGAGCATTCGCCTGTACCGGAGCCTCGAAGAGGCGGCGGGAGAGTTCGGCCCGTGCGCGCTGACCATCGGCAACTTCGACGGCGTGCACGCCGGCCACCGGAAGATTCTGGCCGAGGTCGCCCGTGTGGCGCGCGCCGCGGGCTGGAAAGCCGGGGCTTTAACTTTCGATCCGCATCCGGCCGCGGTGGTGGCGCCCGAGCGCGCGCCGAAGCTGATGACCACGCCGGAGGAACGCTGCGAGCTGATGGGAGAAGCCGGCATCGAAGAGGCGCTGATTCTGCCGTTCGGCCCGGAGGTTGCGCGGCTGAAGCCGGAGGAATTTGCGCGGGAAATCCTGGTGGAAAAGCTGCGGGCGCGGGCTGTGCTGGTCGGTGATAACTTCCGCTTCGGCGCCAAAGCCGCGGGTGACACGGTCTTGCTCAAAGCCCTCGGCGCGGAACTCGGCTTTGAGGCGCGTACGGTTCCCGCGGTGCGGCGGCGCGGCCGGATCGTTTCGAGCAGCGGCATCCGGAAGCTGATCGAGGAGGGCAAGGTCTACCTTGCGGGCAGACTGCTCGAAAGGCCTCATTACATCGAGGGCGAGATTGTCCCGGGACTGGGCATCGGCTCGCGAAAGACGGTTCCCACGCTGAACGTGGCCGCCGAGCGCGAAGTGATTCCCGCCGACGGCGTATATGTCACGCGGGCCAGCGACGATACGGGGCGGCGGTGGCGCGCGGTGACCAACATCGGCAACCGGCCGACGTTCGGCGGCCAGACGCGAACCATCGAGACTTTCTTACTTGATGGGCTTGAAGGGGAGACGCCGCGGTGGCTGCGGGTCGAGTTCCTGCACCGTCTGCGGGACGAGCGGAAGTTTCCTTCGCCCGAGGCGCTGCGCGGGCAGATATTGCGCGACGTGGGCCGCGCGCAAAGCTGGTTCCGGCGCACGGCGCGGCTCGGGATGGCCTGAGGCGCGGGCTACCAGCCTCCGGGCGGAGTCCACAACTGCAGGTCCCGGCGCGGCGTCCAAGGGAGCCAGATCTGTTCCTGCTGGCCGGGCAGTTCCCCCGACGGGCCTACGATCGCCTCGTTCGGCGATTTCGGATTTTTTCCCTGCCGGCTGAATGGCATGGGTTTTCCGACGCCGATAATGACGGGCACGCGGTCGCCCGGATCGAGCGCGAGGCGGCGGGCGGCGCCGAATTTGTTCCAGTCCACGCGGACGGCGAGCCCGCGGCGGAGGCTGGTCCGGAGGCAGTCGGCAAGGGTCATCTGCGTGAGAAGCGGATTTTTCTTCCGCTCGGCTTCGATCGCCCGGCAACGGGACAGGTAGCGCTTGAGTAACTCTTCGCGGAACCACCAGTGGCCGAAGTAAGAACTCTTTTGCTCAAAGAACGTCTTGTCGTGTTTTTGCCAGCTTGACAACATCCGGTAGATGGCGCAGGGGCCGGTGAGCACGGCGGCGTGGAGGCGATGGTCGGCGTAGAGCGGCTCGAAGGTGTCCTTGCCGGGCTTATCGAGGCCTCGAATGGAATCGGTAAATTTCCGGGCGTACCGCGCCGCGGCGGCCGCCAGCGCCGGGGGGAGCGGTGGGGCCTTATATTGTTTCGCGTAGCGCTCATAGGGGCGTTCGAGTCCGCCTTGGCGGAGAAACTCCTCGTAGTCCCAGTTGCCCAGCAGGCTTGGGAAGACTTCTCGGGCAATCAGCGACGCGAACTGTGCCGTCACCGCCTGCCACCGTTCCTCGATCACAGCGTCCCCTCTTCCGCCATGTTACGCCGGCGCGGCGCCGGCATGCTCGGTCCCGCCGAGCGGCGCGGGTTCGGGGACGGCGAGCGGAGGCTCGGGCGCCACCGCTCCCACGAGCGACGGCAGGCGCTCCTGCAGCAGCAGCGTGGCGGCGCGAACGCTCGGCTCGGCCTGGAAGCGCTCGCGAATCGGATTGTTCAGCAGCACGTTGGCCAGGGCGAGCAACGACATGCCCTGGTGATGCACCATGAACGAGCGGATGAGCGTGGGGCGGCGCTCGAAGCGATGCGGCTCGAACTGGATCGCTTCGTAAAAGCCGTACGGTCCACGCCATCCGCGTGAGGCGAGCGTCCGCAGGTTCGCGGCGGCGGCGGAGGGGTCGATCATCAGCGCGAGCACGGACGCGTAGGGGGCGATGACGACGTTTTCGCTCGACGGCGTTTCCATCCCCAGCCCCGGGACGCCGAAGGCCTTGTACTGATAGCTGAGGCGGCTGTCGCGGCCCAGATGTGCGGATTCCGAGATGCCCCAGGGCGTGCCGCGGCGTGCGGCGTAGCGCCGCTGGGCTTTCACCGCCGCTTTGCAGGCTTCGCCAAGTAGCGTGCCTGGGTAGTCGGAGGTGAACAGCAGCGGCATCAGGTATTCGAACATCGTGCCGCTCCAGGAAACCAGCGTGCGGACGCCCTCGGCGAGGATCAGCTTCCGGCCGAGCTTGAACCAGGCTTCGATGGGGATGTCCCCCTTGGCGATGGCGAAAAAGACGGCGGTGCGTGCTTCGGAGGCAAGCAGGTCGTAGCAGGACCGGGCGAGCTGCCGTGAATCCGCGTCATAGCCGATGCGCAGAAGCTGGCGCGATTCCTCGAACAGAAACGCGAAGTCCATTCCGTAGGCGAGCGCGTGGCAGACCTGGGCGTGATGCGCGGCGGTGCGGGTAAGCGTGCGGGCTCGCGCTCGCGCGAGCGCCAGTTGCGGCCGGAGGCGGGAGAGCGTGGCGGCGATCGCGCCGGCCGGCGGCGCCGTGGAGTGAAGCAGGGATTCGATCTCCGTGTCGATCGCTGCGTAGTGATCCGGGAGCTGGGAGAAATTCGGATTGCGCTCGAGCAGCGCCGTCAGGCGGCTGAAAGCGGGCAGGTAGGCGCAGGAGCGAAGCGGCTCTTCGAGCGGCTCATCCAGCCAGGGCGCGAGCGAACGTAGCTGGCTGAGCGCCGTTTCGGTCCGGAGAAGCAGCGCGTGGCGCCAGTAAGATAGGCTTGAGGCGGTCGACGGTGCGACGGCCGGGTCATTGGTTTCAAGCCAGGCGACGTGCCGGTCGATCTCGGAAGCGATCGAAGAAAGATCCGTGAGCAGGCCCTCCCAGGCGAACAACCCGGCCGGGTGGTAGTCGAGCTGGCGCAGGAACGCCTCGATCTGCCGCATCAGGGCTGCGCTGCGCGAAGGGGCGGGAAGCGTGTTGCGCAGCCGCAGGCAGTGGTCGCGGAGACCTTCGAGGATCGCCTGCCGGATGAGCGTTTGATGGGGAAGTTCGAGGAACGCCTGCTTGACGGTGATCAGGGCTCCGGCGAGGTTGCCGCTGTCGACGGTGGAGAGGAAGCGCGGCGGCAGAGGTGCGAGCGTGGTTGTGTCGTACCAGTTGTAAAAGTGTCCGTGCTCGCGCGGCAGAGCTTCGATTGTTTGCAGCAGGCGGCCGCAGCGCTCGCTCAGCTCGGCTCCGGTAAGATAGCCGAACTCGTAGGCGGCCAGTTGCGAGGCAAGCTGGAGCCCGAAATTCGTGGGCGAGGTGCGGTGCGCCGTCGCCGGCGGATCTTCCTGGATGTTGTCGGGCACAAGCCAGTGGCTGGCGGCTGTAGACAGTTCGTCGAAGAAACGCCAGGTCAGCAGAGCGGTATCGCGGAGGAACGGGGTATGATCGCGGAAGCCCGGCAGCAAGCGCGGCGGGCGCTCGTCGAGCAGCGCATTAAACACCGGCGCGAGGACCCACAGCGCGGCTACGCCCGCCGCGGCGTTGCCTCCCCGCAGCGCAACGCCGACCAGCATGCCGAGAAAGGCGAGCCCCGACGAGGCGTACAGGTAAACCGTGGGCAGGCTTTTCGGCGAGCCGGTTTCCGATTCCACCGCCGCCATGCTCTGCCACTCAAGCAGGCGTTCCTGCGTAATGAACCGGCGAGTGAGCGCGCGGATGATCGCGTCGGCGAGCAGGAAGCCGCGATCGAGCAGGAACGCGAAGCCGAGCAGCGCCTCGATGTGCGCTCGGCCGAGTTGTTCGGCCTTGGCGAGGAAGAACGAGCGCCAGAAGCGGCGGGGTGGCAGGCGGAGGAACCCTGTGAAGAACTCTACATATGCCGGCGCCAGCGCCAGGCAAACGCCCGCGGTCACGGCCTCGGCGGAGGCCCGCAGCCCGAAGAACCACGCCGCGGAAATGGCGAGCGCGAAGGCCGGCTCGACGAGGCTGCGGCGGAGGTTGTCGAAGATTTTCCAGCGGGAGGCGGCCGGCAGCGGGTTCCTCGCCCAGCGCCCGCCGGCCAGCGGCACGCGCGGCAGCAGCCAGTACAGGATCTGCCAGTCGCCGCGGACCCAGCGGTGCTTCCGCTTGCAGTCGGCTTCGTAGGTGGACGGATAATCGTCGATCAGCTCGACGTCGCCCGCCAGCGCCGCGCGCAGGTGCTCGCCTTCGATGAGGTCGTGGCTCAGCAGGCTGTTGGGGGGAAAGCGCCCGTCGAGTACTTCGACGAACGCGCGGACGTCGTAGAGGCCCTTGCCGGTGTAGCTGGCGCGGCCGAAGAAATCCTGGTAGGTGTCCGAGACGGCTTTGGTGTAGGGATCGAGTCCGGTCTGGCCGCTCGAAAGCAGCGCAATCAATGAGCGTCCTGCGGACTCCATACTTACGCCGACACGGGGCTGCAGCAGCGCGTAGCCCTCGCGGACGATGCCGGTCCTGGCGTCGAGCACCGGGCGGTTGAGCGGATGAGCGAGCGTGCCGACCAGCTTGCGCGCGCTCGCCGGCGGCAACTGCGTATCGCTGTCGAGCGTGAGGACATAGCGCATCGGCGGGAGCGCGCGGAGGTCGCCCGTCTTGAAACCGAACGCGTCGCCGCGGCCGAGCAGAAAGGCGTTGAAGTCTTCGAGCTTGCCGCGCTTGCGCTCCCGCCCCATCCAGACACCTTCTTGCGCGTTGAACTCGGGATCGCGGTGGAACAGATAGAACGGCTCGCGGCCGATGCTGGAGGCGTGGCGCGCATTCAGCCGGTGAATCCCTTCCGCGCAGGCTTCCAGCAGCGCCGTGGGCACGTTGGTGGGCGAGTCGGAGTCGGCGAAGTCGGTAAGCAGGGCGAAGTAGAGATGGCGGTCGCGGTTGGCCAGGAAATGAATCTCGATGCGCTCGAGTAGATTCTCCACGCCCTGGCGCGAAAGCAGCAGCGTAGGGACTGCGACGAAGGTGGCGTGTTCCTCAGGGATGCCGTCGGTGAAATCCAGGCGCGGGAGACGGCGCGGCGGGAAAGTCAGGCCGGCAACGATGTGCGTCACCTGCACGCCGAGTTGGCTTGCCGGCAGCAGCGCGAGCGCGAGCCACCACACCGGCAGTCCGGGGCAGGCCAGGTGAATGGCGGCGAGGGCCAGCGCCGTGAACAGCGCGACGGAAGCGACGAACGACGTGCAGGGGAAAGCTTTCGCGAGGCGGCGCAGCGTGAACGCCGGCGAGAAGCGGCAGCCCGCTCGGCGGCGCAGGCGGGCCACGCCGCGGTCAAGCAGATAGTAGCCGACATGCGATTCCCGCGAGCCGAACGGGTTTTCCCCCGCCAGCGCCACAGCGGTGCGGGCGACGTGCTCTTCGCCGTAGGGGCTCGACTGGGCGATCTCCTCCACGGTCCGCCGGTAGAGGTCCCGGCTTTCGAATTCCATGCGCGCGTAGACGCCGGCCGGGTCGCGGCGCAGAACGCGGTCCACGATCGAGGCGCTCTCAACGATGCTCCGCCACGGCAGGCTTTCGCACCCGCGCAGATCGTCGATGGCGCCGGCCACCACGGCTTCGGCGGAAGGATCTTCGAGCAAGCCGCCTTCAAGCAGCGGGAAGATGCGCTCGAGTAGAACAACCTGAAGCATTTCCGGCGCGGCCCAAACTTCGGCCAGCGTGAGGGCGCCCGCGTGCGCGGGATCGAGGCAGGCGCAGAGAGAGGCCTCATCCGGCGTTGCGCCGGACTGGGCGAAGGCCGCGGCGAGCAGCGTATACGGACGAGGCTCGTGCGCCGGACGCGCGCGGCGCATCAGCTTCCGCCAGTAAGCGGGCGAAAGCGCCTCGCGGACTTCATGCAGCCGCCCTTGCAGGAAAGAGAGATTGTCGAGCAGGCGCGTCACCGCGGCCGGCACGGCTCCGGAGGCCAGCCGCGAGATCCACTCCGCCGCCGTGCGGCGCAGCAGCGCGTCGTAGCCGGCAAGCCGGACGGGCAGGGTGGTGCGGGTCGCTTTCCCTTTCATTTGTAACTCGACGCCTGCAGCGTGAACATGCTGGCGTAGCGGCCGCCGCTGGCCATGAGCTGATCGTGCGTGCCCTGCTCGGAGATGCGCCCGGACTCGAGCACAAGGATGCGGTCCGCCATGCGTACGGTAGAGAAGCGGTGCGAGATAAGCAGCGCAATCTTGCCCTGCGTAAGATTGGCGAAGCGCTCGAACACTTCGTATTCGGCGAGCGCGTCGAGCGCCGCGGTGGGCTCGTCAAGGATCAGCACCTGGGCGTCGCGCAGGTAGGCGCGGGCGAGCGCGATCTTCTGCCATTCCCCGCCGGAAAGGTCGACGCCGCCTTCAAAGCGCCGGCCGAGGAGCTGATCGAGCCCTCCGGGAAGACGCCCGAGGATCGAGTCGGCCCGGCTGCGCACGGCGGCATCGAGCAGCGCCGCGTCGTCGTTCATCGCGTCGATGCGGCCCATGGCGATGTTCTCCCGCGCGCTCAAGTCGTAGCGGACGAAGTCCTGGAAGATGACGCCGATGATGCGGTGCAGGCTTTCGGGATCGTAGTCGCGGAGGTCGGCGCCGTCGAGCAGAATCTGGCCTTCGGTCGGGTCGTAAAGCCGGGTGATGAGTTTGACCAGCGTGGTTTTGCCCTGGCCGTTTTCCCCCACCAGCGCAATGCGCTCGGCGGGCTCGATGCGCAGACTCAGATGATCCAGCACGCGGCGCGACGAGCCGGGATAGGAGAACGAGACGTCCCGGAATTCGAAGCCGCCGCGGATGGCGCGCGGCGCCGGAATCGCGTCGGCCCGGGCGGCGAGCTTCGGCTTCATGGCGAAGAACTCGAGCAGGTCGCCCAGGAAAAGACTCTGGTCCGCGATACCGGAAAACGTCGAAAATGCCTGCTGGATCTGCGTGCTCGTCCCGGCCAGCGCGCCGGCCAGGAAGGTGAGTGTGCCGATGGTGATGGCGCCTTCGAGCGTCCGCAGCACCAGGTACGCATAGCCGCCGTAATAGCCGAGCGAGCCGATGAGGGAAAGCAGCGCCCCCGCGCGGAGGCGCCGTGTGGCCAGGCGCCGGTTCCGCGTAATGACCTCGTCGTTGATGTCGCGAAAGCGCTCGAAAAAGTAACCGCCGAGGCCGAAAATCTTCAGCTCCTTCGCGCTCTCCTTGCGCGTGCCGAGGTCGCGCAGATAGTCCAGTTCGCGCCGGAGCGGCGTCAGGCTGTAGGCGAGCGAATAGCCGAGAAACGCGAAGTGGCTTTCGCCGAGAAAGGCCGGAATCACCGTGACGGCGAGCAGCGCAAACAGCAGCGGCGAAAAGACGATGACGCTGCCGGCGAGGGAGACCAGCGTAATCACCTGCTGCGTGAGCTGGCCAAGCGCCGTGAGCAGGCTCAAGCGGTCGTTGGCTTGGAGGCGCGCGCGGTCCAGACGGTCGTAGAAAACCGGGTCTTCAAACGAAGCCAGATCGAGCGTGGCCGCGTGACGCATCACGCGCAGCGTCACCGTGCGGGAGAAGCGGTCCGCGATGCGGCCGTCGCAGTAGTCGATGGCGCGCCCCGTCAGACCCCCAGCCGTGGCGATCAGGAACTCGAGGCCGACGTACAGCCATATCCGTGGCGGAGCGGCGGCGTGATGCCGCACGGTATCCACCAGCAGATCCACGATCAGCTTGCCGACCCAAAGGCCGCCGAGCGGCGCAAGCGCCAGCGTCGCGCGCAGCAGCAGCGCGGAGAGCACCAGTGCCGGGCCGGACTGCCAGATCAGACCCAGCACGGGCGGAATATTTTTCATCGCCCGCAGGCGATCGTTCCAGGCTTTCGATTCGGCTCGCATCGGGTTTAAGACTGCAACTTGTTGAAACGAAGGGAACGGCGGGGCGCCTGTCCCTCCGACGCCGGATATCAGGGCAATCCGGGTGCCACCGATCAGAGAACTAGTTCGATTATCGTCCGATCTGGACGAACTTGGCGGCCTCGGCGCGCTGCGGCGCCGGAATCGTCTGCGGGTCGCGCCAGAAATCCATGTAGCCCACCTGGTGCACGCACGAGATGGTGCACAGCGGCGCGCAGGACTTCTGCGTGAGATACTCGCGGCGGATGTCGTCGATCGTGTACTCGGCCAGCGGCTTGGCCGGGAAGCCGCGCTGCTGCGAGCAGTAGTGGACCAGCCCGTCCTCGCAGATGTAGAGATAGCGAGCCCCCGCGCGGCAGCGCCATTCGGCGGGACGTCCGTGCGCGATCGCGTCCTGGAACTGGTTCAACTGCGAGAAATTCGTCTTCTCGAAGCTCTTCATTTCGAGAAAGACGGCGCGTTCCCGCTCGCCGAGCGGCCGCAACTGGCCGTCGTGATCGTGGATGATGCCGACCGTCGATGTGAAGCCGAGTTCGAGTGCGCGCCGGCCCACCCTAAGCGCATCTTCGGGGTTGTGAATGCCACCGCCCAGAACCGAATTGATGTTTACGTGGAACAGAGCGTGTTCAGCCAGAACCTGCAGCTTCTTGTCGAGCACCTTCAGGCTCTTCTTCGACACTTCGTCCGGCATGACGTTGTCGATGCTGATCTGCAGGTGGTCGAGCCCGGCGGCGTTCAGCCGCTTCACGCGGTCCGGCGTGAGCAGGTAGCCGTTGGTGATCATCCCGGCGATGACGCCGCGGCTGCGGACATGCGAAATGAGTTCGTCGAGGTCGGGATGGAGCAGGGGCTCGCCGCCGCTGAAAGTAATGATGGTGGTGCCGAGGGCGGCCAGCCGGTCCAGCCGCTCCTTAACCACCGGGACAGGGATGGGCTTCGAGAAATCGTCGAACTCGTTGCAGTAAGTGCAGGAGAGGTTGCAGCGGCGGATGGGGATGATATGGGCCATCACGGGGTGGTCCCGTGACAGCAGGCCCTTCGCGATCATGCGAAATTCGCGAATACGCCGCGTGGCCGCGCGCCACTTGCGCTCGATGAGGAAGCCCTTTGTCATCAGCGGAGAATCTTCTATTGAAACACAATATTGAAGCACAAGACCGGCCGCCGCCGCGACGGTTTCCCAGTCTGCGGCAGCGTACCGGCCCTGAGCGGAAGCAATTACCGGTTGGGCGGAGTGTTAGGCGGCGTACTCTGTGGCGGATTCGGCGCCTCGCCACCGAACTTGATCTCGGTGTTGCTCTTGAACTGCTTGTAGTCCTGGTACTTGATGATCATCTTGATCCGCTGCGGCCCGGTCTGGAACTGCAGCGTATCGTTGGCGTAAGTGTAGGTCGGGAACCAGTACTTGCCGTCGATCTGCTCGCGGTAGGTCTCGAACTTGGGGAACTGGTTGTCCTCGCCACGCTTCAACTGGCCAACACCTTTGCCGTAGGTTTTGACGATCTGCAGGTCCTGGTCGTCCACCCAGATCTCGCCCTCGAAGTAACGCTTGCCCTTCTCGAGTTTCTTCGGCCGGACGGTGAATTCATAGGTCGAGATTTCGTCCAATTGCTGCCGGCCCAGATAGCGGATGTTGTAGTCGTTGATCGAGTCCGTCGTAAGTACGAAAGGCTGCACATCACGCAGGTCCTGCATATCTTCCGGAGTCAGAACGATGTTCTGCAGTGAGTTGACCGGCGCGTACACCACGTGCTCGGTGCGCTTGCCGTCCGGGCCGAAGATGATGTCGGAGACCTCTTCCCACTTGCCGCCGGGGTCGCCCTGCGGGTCGAGTTCCTGCACTTTCACGCTCTGGCGATAGGTGTAGTTTTCCCGCGCCTTGGCGAACTCGGTTTCCTTTTCGGCGAACTTCTGGATGATCTGGTCGATCTGGCTGGGGCTGGGGTCGGCCGTTGCGCCGGACACCAGCGGCGCGGCGATGAGAAGCACGATGGCAAGGGGACGCATGGTACGAGTCCTTTTTATTAGATGGATGGCCGGGCGGTGCGGTTTCGCCACCGGCGGCCTCAAGTTTTCCCGATAAGCTGCCGCGCAATGGTCAGCAACTGCATGTTCGACGTTCCTTCGTAGATCCGGCCGATTTTTGAGTCCCGGTACAGCTTCTCGACCGGATAATCCTTCGTAAAGCCAACGCCGCCGAAAATCTCCACCGCGCGCGAGGCGGTTTCCTCGGCGATCTGCGAGGCGAAGTATTTGGCCATGGCGGCCTCGGCGACGAAAACGTGGCCCGAGTCGCGCAGGCGGGCGGCGTTGTAAACCAGAAGCCGGGCGGCCTCGATCCCGGTCGCCATCTTCGCCAGGTCGAACTGTACGCCCTGAAACTCGGCGATCGTCCGGCCGAACTGTTTCCGCTGCCGGGCGTAGTCCACCGCGTGGTTCAGCGCGCCCTGCGCCAGGC
The DNA here is from genome assembly GCA_027459465.1 of Bryobacterales bacterium. Lineage (GTDB taxonomy): Bacteria > Acidobacteriota > Terriglobia > Bryobacterales > Bryobacteraceae > JAJYKC01. The sequence continues at coordinate 16,506 of DAIDIH010000244.1, forward strand.
CCGTCATCTGCGCGCCGATGGCGATCCGGCCCTCATTCAGTGTCTCGATGGCGATCTTGTAGCCCTGTCCCACTTCGCCTACGACGTTCGCCGCCGGCACGCGGCAGTCGTCCAGAATCAGTTCGCAGGTCGAAGAGGCGCGGATGCCCAGCTTATCCTCTTTTTTGCCCACCTGGAATCCCGGCGTGTCGCGCTCGACAAGAAAACAGGTGATGCCGCGGTGGCCCTGCTCCGGGTTGGCGTTCGCGAACACGAAGAACAGCCCCGCTTCGGCCGCGTTGGTGATCCACATCTTTCGCCCGGTGATGCGGTAGCCGCCGTCCTCGGGCACCGCGCGCGTGGTGAGCGCAAAGGCGTCCGAGCCGGCGCCGGCTTCCGACAACGCAAACGACGCCGTGGTTTGGGAGGCGAGTCCGGGAAGAAACCGGCTCCGTTGTTCCGCGTTGCCCCAGCGCAGCAGGATGTTGTTGGCGATCGTGTTCTGCACGTCGACGATGACCGCGGCGGCCGGGTCCACTTCGGCCAGCGCTTCCACGGCGAGTACGGCGTTAAAGAAGGATCCTCCCTGCCCGCCGAACTCCTCCGGAATCTCGATGCCCATCAGCCCAAGCTGGAACATCTCGACCAGCAAATCCTTGCGGAACACACCCGCTTCGTCCATCGCCCGCACGTGCGGCCCGATGCGCTCCTTGGCGAACTTTCGCACCGTGTCCTGGAAGAATCGCTCTTCCTCATTCAGCAGGCTGAGCGCGCGCGCGGCCTGCGGCTCAACCGGGAGAGACGCGCTGGAGAGCATAAGAACTCATCTCGATTGTAGGACTTTAGCGGCAGGCCGGGGCGGCCGGCGGGAAGCCGGGAAGGCGCGGTTGTCCGGCACGCGCCGGAGACGCCATGGTGCGCCGGGCTTGCCTCACTGCTCGAGGACCGGCGCCTAACCCTCGCGCAGGGCGGCCAAGGGGTCCAGGCGGCTTGCCCGGCGTGCCGGTAGATAGCACGCACAAAAAGAGATCAGCAGTAGGATCGCGGCGGCGGCGACAAAGCTGCGAAGATCGGCCGGGCTTACTCCGTAAAGCAGGCGCCGAAGAAGGCGGCCGCTCACTAAGTTTGCGGCAAAGCCCAGAATCAATCCGGCGGCAACGAGCGACATGCCCTGCCGGAGCACCAGAGACAGGACGTTGGCATAGCGCGCTCCCAAGGCGATACGGACGCCGATCTCCCGGCGGCGCTGATTCACCGAGTAGCTCATCAGCCCATATAGACCGATGGAGGCCAGCGTGAGCGCCAGCAGGCCGAAGAGGGTGAGGAGGCCCACCGCCATGCGGGCGGAGAACAGCGCCTGGCCAACGATGGTGGCGCCGGTGCGCACATCCGTGGCCATGATCTCCGGGCCCGCGGCGCGCACGGCGCGCTGCAGCGATGCCAGTAGAGGACTCGGGTCTCCGGCGGTCCGGACATAGAGGGTCATGGCCGAGGAGTAGTTCTGCGCCAGCGGGACGTAGACGCAGAACTGAGGCGGTTCGGCGAGCGCGGAATAATTGGCGTTTCGCGCAACGCCGGCCACGCGGCGCCAGAATTTCTCACCGGGAAGCCGGATTTGCTTCTCCAGCGGGCTCTGGCCAGGCCATAAGTCGTGGGCGAGTTTTTCGTTGACGATGGCGACGGGGCCGGAGTCTTCGCGGTCGGTCGATAGGAATTCGCGGCCATCGACGACTGGGATGCCCGCGGTAGCAAAGTAATTTGTGCTCACGATGTTGAGGATTGCCGTCAGCGAGTCGGATTTCGTCTGAGGAATGTAGCCCTCGGCCTGAAAACCACTGGTAACGCGTCCCCAGAGGGGAAGGTTCGAAGCCCAGGAAACCGAAACCACGCCGGGCAGAGCGGCGGCCCGGGCGCGGACATCGCGGTAGAAGGCGAGAGTCCGCGCCTTGGTGTAGCCGGCCTGCCCGGGATTCGTAAGCAACACGGCTAAGTGTCGGACATCGAAGCCGGGATCGATGTTCGCGGCGCGGGAGATGCTGCGGAGAAAGAGGCTGGCGGTAATAAGGAGGAGGAACGAAAAAGCAACCTGCGAGACCAACAGTAAGTTCGATAGGGTGGCGCGCGAGCGTCCGCGGCCCGCCGAGCGGGACTCTTCCTTCAGGGACTCGGCAACGCCGGCCTTGGAGGACTGAAACGCCGGCAGCGAGCCGAACAGGAGCCCGGTGAGCAGTGATACCGCGAAAGTGAAGCCTAAGACCGCGAAGCTGAGCGACGGCGTCTTGAAATTCGAGGCGACTTCGGCAGGGCGGAAGGACCAGAGAAGTTCGAGTCCGCCGTAGCCAAGTCCGAGCCCGGCCACGCCGCTGAGTAAGCCGAGCAGGACGCTTTCGGTGAGAAGTTGGCTAATCAGGCGAGCGCGGCTAGCTCCGAGGGCCAGACGGATGGCGATTTCCCGGCGGCGGGCCGAGGCACGCGCAAGGAGCAGATTCGAGACGTTCGAGCAGGCGATCAGAAGGACGACGGCGACAGCAAGAAAAAGTCCTCCGCCGGCGAAGACGAAGGGTTGAGCCCCGGCGCCCGCGCTGCCGAACAAAACCGCCGTGATCGGTTGCGCGGAAAAGCTGTGGCCGAGGTTCGTGTCCGGATATTCACGCGCGAGCGCCGAAGAGAGCGCGGCGAGATTGGCTTGCGCCTGGGCAAGACTCAACCCGCGAGGCCGGCGGGCCACCCCGTAGAAGAGCGCTTTGGCGCGGTCCGTGAGGACATGGGCCATTTCCTCCGGGAGTGTGCGCTCAGCCATCGTGGCCGGAAGCCAAAGGTTGGGACCAAAGATCGCGTTCACGCCAATGAAGCGTGGCGGGGCGACGCCGACGACCGTGAACCGCACATGGTTGAGTTCGAGCACTCTGCCGACGATGTCCGGAGCGGAGGCGAAGCGGGACTGCCAGCAGGAATAACTGAGGACCGCCGCAGCCGGCGAGCCTGCCGTCGTGGTTTCTTCTGGCACAAAGAAACGCCCGGCAGCGGGGCGGAGGGCGAGCGTAGAGAAATAGTTGCCCGTGACGAACTCGGCGAACAGGCGTTCGGAATCTCGGCCGGTTTGTAGCGTCACCGGGCGGACGGAAGTGTAGCCGGCTAGCGACGAAAAAACTTGGTTCCGCGACTGGATGTCGGCCAGGTCGGCATAGGAGACGGGTAAGGGCGCCGACGGGCCGGATTTTGCGCCACGTGCGGCGGTGACGGCGGTAAGAGTGGTGGAGTTAGGAACGGGAAGAGGATTCAACAGAAGCGTATCGAGAAGCGTAAAGACAGCCGAATTGGCGCCGATACCGAATCCCAGTGTGAGGATGACGGTAAGCACGAACAGGGGAGCGTGGACGAAGGTCCGGATGGCGTGCCGGACATCACGAGCGAAATCGCTTAGCAGGTTGGCGCGGCGTGGCGCGGGTGAGGCAAGCGAGTAGGAGGGCGGCCGGCGTGCGGCGCGGACGGCTGCCTGAAGGGGGCGGGGATCCTCGAGTTCGGCCAGGGCGCGTTGCTGCGCATCGTCTGGCGGCAGACCGGCGGAAAGCAGTTCCCCGAAGCGGTCTTCGAGATGCTGCGAAAGTTCCTCGGCGAGCAACGATTCCTGGGCGGGGTCCAGATGGAGCGGCGCGAGGCGCTCGAGTACGGCGGAGCGGAAGTCAGGCATATTCGATTCCCGTGATGCGGCCGATCGCTGCGACGAAGTTCTGCCAATGTTTGCGCTGGGCGCGGAGAAGCTTCCGGCCGGCCGGGGTGAGCGAGTAGTACCGGCGCCGCCGCTGCTGGGGCTTTTCGACCCAACGCCCCTGTACGAGCCCGCGGGCTTCAAGACGGTAAAGCAACGGGTACAGCGACGTGACGTGAAAGCGGAGCGCGCCGGCCGAGCGCGTCTCGATGAGTTTCGAGATGTCGTAGCCGTGGCGCGCCTCATGTTCGAGCAGCGAAAGCACCAGAAGTTCGGCGCTGCCTTTCTTCCACTCGTGGTCGGGTGTGGTCGGAGGCGGTGTCATATACGCGAGATCAGTATATTGGACTCCAATATGTATTGCAAGAGGGAGAGGCTGCGGCCACCCCCGCCCCCCGCTCAGGTCCTCCGCACCTGGATTGCTAGAATACGGTTTCATGTCCGAAGCCGCTGCCGCTTTGAAAAAGACGCCCCTGCATGAAGTGCACAAGGCGGCGGGCGCGAAGATGGTGGATTTCGGCGGATGGGACATGCCGGTGCAGTACTCCGGCATCCTTGACGAGCACCACGCCGTTCGCCGCGCCGTAGGCCTGTTCGACGTCAGCCACATGGGCGAGATCGTCATCCGCGGCCCGGAGGCGCTGCGCCTGGTCAACCAGGTCACCACCAACGACGCCGCAAAACTGGTCCCCGGCCAGGCGCACTATTCGGCGCTGCTTTACGAACACGGCGGCTTCGTCGACGACATCCTCGTCCACCAGGTCAGCGACACCGAGTATTTCCTCTGCGTGAACGCGTCAAACCAGGACAAGGACTTCGCCCACATCGCCGCGCAGAACCGTTTCGATGCGGACTGCGAGAACGCCGGCCCGCGCTACGCCCAGCTTGCCATCCAGGGCCCGCGCGCCATCGGCGTCCTGCAAAAGCTAACCCAAACTCCGCTCGCGCCCATCCGCTACTACCACTTCACCGACGGCGAGGTCTCCGGCGCGCCCGCCCGCATCGCCCGCACCGGCTACACCGGCGAGGACGGCTTCGAAATCTATGTCGCACCCTCGGAAGCCGTGCGCCTCTGGGGCGAAATTCTGGCCGCCGGCGCGGACGTTGGCATCAAGCCCTGCGGCCTCGGCGCCCGCAACACGCTGCGCCTGGAAGCCGGCATGGCGCTCTACGGCCATGAAATCGACGCGACAACCACCGCCTGGGAAGCGAACCTCGGCTGGATCGTGAAACTCGGCAAGGGCGACTTCACCGGCCGCGCCGCGCTCGAAAAACAGCAGGCCGCCGGCATCAAGCGCAGGCTGGCGGCATTCGAGATGACCGGCCGCGGCATCGCGCGCGACGGCTATGAAATCGAAATCGGCGGTGTGCCCGCGGGCTGGGTCACCAGCGGCGGACCGTCACCCACGCTGAACAAGAACATCGGAATGTGCTATCTTCCCGCGGAGGCCTGCCGCGAGGGCGCGACGATCGAAATCAAGATCCGCAACCAAAGCGTGCCCGCCGTGCTCGTGGCCTCGCCGTTTTACCGTCGGAAAAAATAGATAAGGGGGGCGAAACAGCGTTCATGTACCCGGCGAATTTTCGTTACACGAAAGAACACGAGTGGGTTCGCGCCGATCCGGACGGCACCGGAACCGTCGGCATCACCTTTCACGCGCAGAAGGAACTCGGCGACATTGTCTACGTGGACCTGCCCAAGCCCGGCATCACCGTCGAGGCGGGCAAGACGATGGGGTCGGTGGAAAGCGTGAAAGCCGTGTCGGACGTCTATGCGCCGGTGTCGGGCGAAGTGCTGGAGGTGAACGAAACCCTCGTCCAGACCCCGGAACGGCTCAACGAAGATCCGCACGATTCGGCCTGGCTTGTTAAAATTAGGCTTTCGGCGCCTAAAGAATTAGAACAGCTACTCTCCGCCGAAGATTATCAAACATACGTAGGAGCGGAGTAGCGCGAGCTGGGTCGCCCGGAGCGCGCTCCGGCGGAACCAACACCTTGCGATATTTACCGAAGTCCGACGCTGAGCGCCGCCAGATGCTGGAGGCGATCGGAGCGGCAAGCCTGGAAGCTCTCTGTTCTCATCTCCCGGAAGAAGTCCGCCAGAGGGAGCCGCTGAAACTCGCCCCCGGCAAGTCGGAGTACGAAATCGTCGACTATTTCCGGGCGCGCGCGGCGGAAAACGCGAACGGCTACGCGTCGTTCCTCGGCGCCGGCGTCTACCAGCATTATCGGCCGGTGCTCGTCGATACCGTCGTCTCCCGCGGCGAGTTTCTAACCTCTTATACGCCGTACCAGGCCGAGATCTCGCAGGGCACGCTGATCACGATCTTCGAATTCCAGACGATGATCTGCCAGTTGACCGGCATGGACGTCGCCAATGCCTCGATGTACGACGGCTCGACCGCCGTGCCCGAAGCCGCGATGATGGCCGCGCGCGTCACCGGGCGGGACCGCGTGGTGGTGGCGCGCAACGTGCACCCCGAATACCGGCAAGTGCTGGCCACTTCCGTCAAGCATCAGGGCCTGCCAGTGGCCGAGATCGGCTATGATGCGCGCACCGGAAGGCTCGACGCCGAAGCGCTCGAAGCGGCGGTGGATGAGCACACGGCAGCGGTCATCCTCCAGTCGCCGAATTTTTTCGGCGTAGTCGAAAACATCCGCGAGGCCGCGGAAATCGCCCACCGCAAGGGCGCGCTGCTCATCGCCGCTTTCGCCGAAGCCGTTTCTCTCGGCCTGCTCGCCCCGCCGCGCGACGCCGACATCGTCTGCGGTGAACTGCAGTCCTTCGCCATCGCCCCCAGCTACGGCGGACCTTACGCCGGCATCATCGCCGCCAAAGAAAAATTCCTCCGCCAGATGCCCGGCCGCATCGTCGGCGAAACGAAAGACATTCACGGCCGCCGCGCCTACTGCCTCACGCTCGCCACGCGCGAGCAGCACATCCGCCGCGAAAAAGCGACCTCCAACATCTGCACCAACCAGGCGCTCATCGCGCTGATGGCCACGGTCTTCATGACGCTCTACGGCAAGCAGGGCCTCCGCGAACTCGCCGAACAGAACCTCGCCAAGGCCCACTATCTGGCCGGCAAGCTCCCGCTGCGGTTCACCGGACGTTTCTTTAATGAGTTCGTCGTCGCCGCCAACGGGCGAAGTCCGGACGAGATCAACACGGCGCTGCTTGAAAAGAAGATCATCGGCGGCTTGCCGCTCGGCCGCTTCTATCCGGAACTCGAAGGAACCACGCTCGTCTGCGCCACCGAAATGTCGCGCCGCGAGCAGATGGACGAACTGGCGAACGTCTACGCCGCCGAGGAGGCGCTGGCCCGATGATCAAGAAAGCCACTCCGCACCTGACGCAGAACGAGCCGCTGGTGTTCGAGCGAAGCTCGCCCGGCAAGAACGGCTACCAGTTGCCCGCTCTCGATGTGCCGCCGGTGGACGCCGCGGCCGTGCTTGGGGCCGACAACACCCGCACCGAAATCGAGGATTTTCCGGAGGTGAGCGAAGTCGACGCGATCCGCCACTTCACCCGGCTCTCCACCTACAACTACGCCATCGACCTCGGCCTCTACCCGCTCGGCTCCTGCACCATGAAGTACAACCCGCGGGTGAACGAAGCCGTGGCGCGCATCGACGGCCTAACCTGGATTCACCCCTATCAGCCCGACGCGCTGTCGCAGGGCGCCATGGAAATCATCGCCGCGCTCGAAGCGGCGCTCATCGAAATCACCGGCATGGACGCCGTCACGCTGCAGCCCGCCGCCGGCGCGCACGGCGAATTCACTGGCATCCTGCTCGTCCGCGCGCTGCACGAATCCCGCGGCAACGCGCGCAAACGCATCCTGATTCCAGACTCCGCCCACGGCACCAACCCCGCCACAGCCCGAATGGCCGGCTACGAAGTGGCAAACGTGCCATCGAACGACCGCGGCATGATCGACCTCGCCGCGCTCGAAAAACTCTGCGACGAAGACACCGCCGCGCTGATGGTCACCAACCCGAACACGCTGGGCGTGTTCGAACAGGACATCACCCGCATCGCCGAAATCCTGCACGCCAAAGGCGCGATGGTCTACATGGACGGCGCGAACATGAACGCGCTCGTCGGTATCGCGCGCCCCGGCGATTTCGGCGTCGACGTGATGCACCTCAACCTGCATAAAACATTTTCAACGCCGCATGGAGGAGGCGGTCCCGGCTCCGGCGCCGTCGCCGTGAAGAGCCATCTCGTCCCCTTCTTGCCCTCCCCGCGCCTGGAACGCAGCGGCAACGCCTGGCGCTGGAACTACGACCTGCCGCAGTCGATCGGCAAGGTTCGCGCCTTCTACGGCAACTTCGGGGTGCTCGTCCGCGCGCTCGCCTACATCCTGGCACACGGCGGCCCCGGCCTGCGCAACGCCACGCTCGACGCCCTGCTCAACGCCAACTACATCCGCGCCAAACTCGAACCTTACTACGAGCACCCGCACAAGGCCCCGACCATGCACGAGTGCGTCTTCAGCGACGCGCTGCAGGCCAAGCACGGCGTGCGCACCGGCGACATCGCCAAGCGCCTCATCGACTACGGCTTCCACCCCTACACCGTCAGCTTCCCGCTCATCGTGCACGGCGCGATGATGATCGAGCCCACCGAAACCGAAGGCAAGATCGAACTCGACCTCTTCATCGACGCGATGATCTCCATCGCCGAAGAAGCCGAGCGAGAGCCGGATACCGTGCTGCACGCGCCCCACTCGACCCGCACCAGCCGCGTCGACGAGGTCACCGCTGCCCGCAAGCCGATCGTGCGCTGGAAGCCGCCGCAAAAGGTGTAACTCTCGCGGCGCCGTTGCGTTCGAATTCGCAAAGCTACACTAGAGCAGATTGCGCAAGCAAATCCTCCTCGTCGCCGCCTTCGTCCTGCTGCTGCGTCTGGCCTTTCTCCATCAGGCCATTCAAGGCGACGACGTGTATTACCTGGCCGGCGCCGAGCACGCACAGGTCGACCCGCTCCATCCCAACCACGCCCGCTATCCCTTCCTTGGCCAGATCGTCGACATGCGCGGCCATCCGCATCCGCCGCTGAACGCCTGGGTGCTCGGCGCGCTGCTCGCCTTACTCGGCCGCGTCGAAGAAGCCCCGTTTCATGCGGCCTACGCGCTCTTCTCGCTCATCGCAGCGCTCTCGGCGCTCGCAATCGCCCGTCGCCTCACGCCGCGCCCCCTCGAAGCCACGCTGCTTTTCGTGGTCACGCCCGCGTTTGTCGTCAACGGAGGCTCGCTCGAAGCCGACCTGCCCTTCCTCGCCTTCTGGCTCGCCTCCCTCGCCTGTTTCGTCGAAGCGGCTGAGGCGCGCTCTACGAAATGGCTGCTCGCCTCGCTCGCCCCGATGGCTCTGGCCGCGCTCGCCGCGTATCAATCCGTCGTCCTCACGCCGATCCTGTGGCTCTATCTCTGGGCCAGGCGCCGCGACTGGAAACCGGCCTGGCTCGCCGCTCTTACTCCGCCCATCGTCCTCGCCGTTTGGCAACTCTGGGAGCGCTCTTCCACCGGCGGCATGCCCGCCGCAGTGCTCGCCGGCTATTTGCAAACCTACGGCCTCGAAGCGCTCACACAGAAACTCAAAAATGCCGGCGCGCTCACGGCCCATTTAGGTTGGGTCGTCTTCCCGCTGCTGGCCGCCGCCGCGTTCCGCTCGAAATCCGCCTGGGCGCTGCTCCCGCTCTTCGCCGCCGCTGCTTTCTACGATCCCAATCCCCTGTTTTGGGCCTCGGCCGGCATCGGCGCGCTCGTTCTGCTCTGGTGCGCGCGCAACTGGCGCGACTTCGCCGCCCAATGGGTCCTCGTCTTCTTCGCCGCCGCGCTCGTTGTCTTCTTCGCCGGCTCGGCGCGTTATCTTCTTCCGCTCGTCCTCCCGGTGGCGATCGTCGTCTCGCGCCAACTCACTTCGCGCTGGCTCTACGCAAGCACCGCGTGCGGATTCGTCCTAAGCCTCGCGCTCGCCATCGTCAACTATCAGCACTGGGACGCCTACCGCCGCTTTGCCCAAACGCTCGCCCCTCAAGCTGCGAATGGGCGCGTCTGGATCAACGGCGAGTGGGGCCTGCGCTTCTATCTCGAGCGCGTTGGCGCGCTGCCTCTGCTGCGCGGCCAGGCGCTCGAGCCCGGCGACATCGTCGTCACCAGCGCTCTTGGGTACCCCGTGCCCTTCACCACCGGAGGCGGCATGATAGCCCCGGTCTCCGAAGACGTCGTCACCTCGCCGATTCCCCTGCGCCTCATCGCTCTCGACACGCGCTCGGCCTACTCCACCGCCGCCGCCGGCCTGCGCCCCTTTGACATCTCCACCGGCCCCATCGACCGTCTCCGCGCCGAAACCGTCATCGCCCGCAAGCCCGAGCTGAGTTACCTGCCCATGAACGCTCCCTCCGCCGATCAGCAGATTGTAACCGGGCTCTACTCGCTCGAATCGAACGCCTGGCGCTGGATGGCCGCCAAAGCGATCGTCTTACTGAAACCCCCCGCCACCCCCACGCCCATCGAAGTAACTCTAGTCATCCCAGCGGCCTCGCCCACTCGCACCATCACACTCTTACTCGACGGCCGCCAAATCGCCCAAGCCACTTACTCCGCCCCCGGCACTTACACCCTAACTTCCCCGCCGCTCCAACCCGCCGGCTCCTCCGCGGCGCTAACCATCCTCGCCGGCAAAACCTTCTCCGCCCCCGGCGACTCCCGCATTCTGTCGGTGATCGTCACCGGGGCAGGGTTCAAACTCAAATAAGGAGCTTTATATACCTGACGCCATCACTCTCTGCCTCGCTATAGTGATGGGCGTGGGCTTTGAGATCGTACTACAAGACGAATTGGGCAGTCAGATCGAAAGCATCGCCGATCCCAAAAACCTACTTGCCGGTCTGCTACCTAGCCTCGAGAAAGGGGATGCGTATCCGATGCTGGCGGGAATCGACCCGTATGGGGATACGATTTTCAACCCGCGTCAAGCCCGACGTTTTCTCCGCGAGTGGGCGGATCTCGTTTCAAATGCCCGGACACGAGAGGAACGGGCACTGGTGTCGGAGATCGAGAGGTTGGCCCGACGCTGCGCTGATGAAGTCCACAAGTACCTGAGGTTCATTGGTGACTGATTTGCCCTGTGGCGTCACGTATATCCACGCCGTAATAAAAGCCAGCCCCGTATCGTGCCAGGCTGAGAATCGGTCGAGGATTCTGAATATCCGGCGCAGTTACAGCTTCCTCTCTCGCCAGCGATCCGGATCGCGCGACGCGTGAAACACCGCGTAGATGGTGATCGCCGATCCAACCGGTTCGTAAAAGACCGCGTAAGGGAACCGAGGGATCAGCGCCCGCCGGAAGCGATTATGAAGCCGCGGATAAAGCTGCGGCTGCCGTCGGATGCGCGCGAAGCATGCGCCAACGGACGAGAGGAAAGCTTCACCTAATCCCGTTCTGCGGTCTTCATACCAACGGTAAGCGTCGGCGATATCAAGATCGGCCTCGGGGACGAGTACTAGCTCACCGGCTACGCTCGCCGCGAACCCTCCGCTTCACGTGGTCCCACGTCCGCACCGAACCTGGGTTCTCGGCCAGCTTCGCCTTCCGCCGGTCCAACTCGCGCTTTTGCCACTCGTGCACTGGCACCGCGTCCGGCGCCGCGGCCAGGTCGTCCCACAGGTCCTCGACAAGCTGCAGCTTTTCGGCGGGGCTCAAGTCGAACACGGACGTCACGTCTGGATCCATACCTCAGTCTCTGCCTTATTCTCGCAAATCCGGTGCGTATGACACCCATGTCCGTTCCACCGGCACGAGCATCATAACATGCACTCTGCAGCCTCCAGCCCCAAAGGCGACATTTCTACCTTGACAACCCCCTGACCCAACTTGCTTCTTTTTTCCGCTTCGGATAGAGTAAGGCCACTGGAGGAATAGGGAATGGCATTTTGCGCTAGCTGTGGAGCACAGGTCGACGGGCGGTTCTGCCCAAAATGCGGAGCATCGCAAGGAGACCCCGCGGGAGCTACGCCGGGCGTCCAACAGCCCGCCTATGCGCCGCCGCCTCCCGTGCAACCCGTCGCCGGAGGCATGGACGACAACATGGCCGGCGCGCTCTGCTACCTGCTCGGCTTCATCACCGGCGTCCTCTTCCTGGTGCTCGAGCCTTACAACAAACGCCCGTTCGTGCGCTTCCACGCGTTCCAGTCCGTCATCTTCAGCGTCGGCTGGATCATCCTCTCCATCGCCCTGTCCATCGTCATGGGCATCATGTCCGCGGTCATGCACATGTGGCTCGTCTTCCTGCCCCTACGCATGCTCATCGGCCTGCTCGGCTTCATCCTCTGGCTGTTCTGCATGTACAAGGCCTACAACCGCGAGCTTTACCAACTGCCCATCGTCGGCCCCATCGCCGCCAAGCAGGCCGGCTCATAGGCCGCGCGCTCCCAGGTACTCAACCAGCCCGGCCGCATCATCCGTGATGATGGCCTCCGCGCCCCAGGCGAGCGCCTGCTCCCAGGCGCGCTCGCCATTCACCGTCCAAACCAGCGTCTCCACGCCCGCCGCCCGCGCCCCGTCGAACCAACTCCCATCCACCAGCCGCCACGCCACCGACACTGCGTCCGTCTCCGCCTCCGCCGCAATCTCCGCCGCCGCCCTCGGCTCTCCCTCCCACAGCGCAGCGCACGGCAACTCCGGCGCAATCCGCCGCATCGCCCGCGTCACGCGAAAATCGAACGACTGAATCAGGCTCCGTCGCTCGAGTCCCCACGCCCGCACCGCCCCGGCCACCATCTCCGCGAACCTCTCCGGCGCCGGCGCAAGCTCCGGCCGATCCGGAAAACTCTTCACTTCGAGATTGAACCCAAACCCGCCGCGTCCGGCCAGCTCCAGCACGTCTTCCAGCAGCGCGCATCCCCGAGCCCGCGCCTCCTCGCCGGTCACGTCCCGCAACAACGTCCCCTCCGGCTTCAGCCACGGATCGTGCGAAACAACGAGCGCGCCGTCCCGCGCCACGCCCAGATCCAGCTCAATAAAATCCGCCCCCGCCTCGATCGCACACACGAACCCCGGCACCGTGTTCTCAGCAAACTTCAGCGGCGCACCCCGGTGCGCATGCACCCGCGGCCTATCGCGACGCACGGTCCACGCCCGAACCCGCCCGCGCCGGCTGAAACCGCTCTTCGTCGAGCGCCAGGTTCCACTCGATCCGCTCCACCAGGATCAACTGCCGCTCCCCCGTGTCGCGCGAAACCGACTCCACCCGGAACGCCGCCCGCATCCCCCCGCTTTCGCGATAATCGCCGAACGTCCAGTCGATCATCGCCTCCCGCCCGCCGATCACGCGCCCGCCCGTCCGCCGAGTCTCCAGCCACGAGTCCGGGTCCAGAAAGCAATAGAAGACGTTCCCGTCCTTCAGCCGCAGCATCACCTTATACAACTGCTTGCCGTCCATCGCCGCCCGCCCGTCGTAGCGCACCGTCGCGCTGCGCTCGCGAACATCGAGCAGACCGTCGTCGAACTCAGCGTCCTCCCGCAACGTGTCCACGTCGTCGCCATGCAACCGACGCGCCGGCAACCACCCCTCGCCCTCCGTCCCCGTCTGGCTCCAGCCCAGCACGCCGTCGAACCCGCGCACATAGCTCCGCCCCTCCACCGTCACTTCACTTCGGATCTCCCGCGTGTCCCCCACGCGCAGCCGTTCGAGCCGCAGCGTCCCCTCGACGTTATCCATCGTGATGCGCCCGCGCAGCCGCTCGCTCCGCGCCTGCTTCAGCCGCTCGACGCCCCCGCGCGCCGCCAGGTTTTTCGCAATGAGTTCGTCCACGGTCTGCGCCCGCAGCGCCATCGCCGCCAGCGCCAGAACCGCGAACCGGATCATGCCTCCGCCGGTTCTTCCGCCGTGTCCCTCGTCACGCCGCACTCGCAACAGTCGCTGCAGCGCCCGCACCGGTGGCACCGGTGATTCGCGCACGCGTCCTTCGAACAGTACACGCAAATCTCAGTCGACGGCTCCCCGCAGATGCTGCATTCAAACACAAGCGTCTCCACTTTCGTCGTCCCGTTCACCACGCTCACTTCCCTTTCCCGTAAGGTTTCTGTTGGCTCAAGGCCGCGCGGCATCTCTGCGCTTCGCGGTCCATCACCTGGTATTCCTGCTCGCGCTGCGACGCCAGGTCGGTCAGATACTGGCGGAACTGCGCGACGTTCCGGCTCCCTTCGTCCACCACCCCCTGCATCACATCCGCCGTCGCCGGGTTATCGTACTTCCGCACGCCGGCGATCAACGTCGTCAGCTCCCCATCGAGCGCTTCCATCCGGAAATACGTGTCCATCGCCAGGCTCAGCTTGTCCGGGTCCGCCGCCAGCCGCTTCGCCGAAGTCAGGAAGTAATCGGCCTCGTTCGCCGCCGTCGTCTTCTGCTGCACATAGGCATACGGCGCGCCCGCCTTCACCCACTGCTCTGGCTGCATCTGCGCGAGCAGCGGCTTCAGCCTTCCGGTCTGCGCCTGCAGCCCGTCCAGCATCTTCCGCACGTCCCACGGCGCCTCCACCCCTTTGCTCTGCGCCGCCGGTGTCTGCCCCATCCCGCACACCATGCTCCCAGCCACCAGCAGCATCAGACAAGTCTTCATACCTGGTATCGCGCTCCCCCTCCAGTTTCGCACGGCAACTTTCCGCCGGACCGCCGCGTCGAGCGGGTTCTCATGGTCCCGTGACCCCCGCACAGCGTCCAGGAAAGCGCCGCAACTGCGGGAATCGGGGATTTCCTTCCCGATTTTTCAAGCTTTCAAGTATAGATTTCAAAAAAGCTGTATCAGAAAAATTCGTTGACAATACCCGGAGTTGATGGTAAAAAAAGTCTACCGCGTTCCCACCGAGGATTCGGCACGCACGCCGGAATTCCTCGAAGG
>DAIDIH010000245.1 GCA_027459465.1 Bryobacterales bacterium
TCGGCGAAAAGCGCGAAACAGGAGATGAACATCGAGAAGGCAAAGATAAAGACGAAGAACTGGCCCAGAAGCCTGCCCAGAGCCGGGCGCCGGAAATACTGGACGTAGTTACCCCAGTCCAGAATCGCCAGCCGCCGCCCCTCGCCCGCCTCCGGCGCCGGGCGGCTCACCGGGAGCAGGAAATAGGTCGCGACAATACTGGTTGCCGAGAGTCCCGCCGCGACAAATACCGGATACAGGTAGCCGAACTGCGCCAGGTAGCCGGAAAAGGCCGGTCCGACGAGAAAGCCCAATCCGAAGGCGATCCCGATTAAAGCGAAGGATTTCGACCGCTCTTCCGGCGCCGTCACGTCCGCGATGTAGGCCTGGGCGAGAGAGATGTTGCCGGCGGTCGCTCCGTCGATGATTCGCGCCAGAAACACCATCCAAAGAGTCTTGGAGGCCGCCAGCAGAAGGAAGCCGGCGAAGGTCCCCGCCTGGCTTAACAGAAGCAGGGGCCGGCGGCCGATGCGGTCCGATATGCGGCCCAGCAGCGGTCCGGAAAAGAGCTGGCAAAACGCATAGCTTGACACCAACAGGCCCACCACGGCGGGTGTGGCGCCAAGACGCTCGGCAAAAAAGGGCAGCAGCGGCAGAATGAGCGTAAAGCCAAGGACATCCACCACCACAATGAGAAAAATCGGAAGTAATCGGGAATTGAACACGCGGGAAGGTACGATGGTAGCAAAGGCACCTATTGTGCCTCCAGCTTCAAGGATTCCCCGCCATGCCCGATCATCTCTCGCTTTCCTGCTGGCTGGAAGCCGCGGCCGCGCGCGATCCCAGGACCGCCTTCGGCACGCTGCTCGGGCTGTTTCCGTTCTCGCGTCTTACCCAGCAGCCGTCCACGTTCCGGATCCTCGCCGTCGACCGGGCGACACCTACGCTGTTCGAACGCTCCTACCCGGCGCCCGTATCTCCGGAGGCTATCCGCGACGCCGTGGGGGACTTTGCCGGTCCCGATCTGGCGTATGAACTGGAAACCTGGTGGGATCTTTGGCAGCCTTCGGGCGAGGAAGGATCCGTGGCGCCGGCGCGCGTCACCCTCGCCGCCCTCGGTCCGGAGTTCGACTCCGAGGCTGGCGAACACCTGCGGATCGACTTCGGCCCCGAAGCTCAGTTTCTTCCGGCCTCCGGCGGCGCACCGGCACTGGCCATGGTCCGTTCCAACGTGCGGAGCCTTCTCAAACTCGCCCACGATGTGGGTGCCTCGATTCCTTGCGCGCGCCGAAGCCTCTCCGGGGAATCCGGCGCCAGCTTTGCCGCCCGGCTCGAAGAAGCGCTCGCAGGGAAGCCCGGGCAGGGTTAACCCCTCCTCTACCAGACCGCCAGCGGCGTTGGGCCGGGACTGAAGGCCAGCCCAAGGCTCACCCGGCTCTCATTCGTCAGGTAGTTGACCAGGCCGGTGTTGAAGTGCCGGTAATCATAGCGCAGTTCGAGATGAACCGCATCGTAGAGCTTATAAGTCAACCCGCAGCCGGCGTATTCCATGCGGAACGCTCCGATCTGCTGCCCGATGGCGGACATATCGCTATAACCTGCGATCAGGGAAGTCGCCAGACGCCGGCTGCCAAGATAGGAGAAATTCACACCGGCGTTCTGCGTATTCGACGTAAGATAGGCGCCATTGCCGGGCATGATCGTCTTGGAGTAGTTGAACGCCAAACTGGAATGCGCATATTTGTGCGTAAGCGTGGCCACGTACATCGGCATGAATTGCACCGGACGCGTGACGACTGTCGCGTAGGCGCTCCCCACAATCGCGGCGATGGCCGGATCCACGGGAACCTGGGTGAGGGTGAGCGATTGGACCCGGTAGCCCCCGATTTCCGCCGCCAGTTGCCAGGTCTTGCTGATCGCCACCGCATAGCCCAAGTCGACCGACTGAAACTGCACGTTTCCGAACGCGTTTGTGTAACTGTAGTGGGAGAACCCGTAGCCGACAGAGACGGTCTGCCTCTTCGTCACCCGGTAAGCGAGGTTGGCGCGTCCGGTCCCGCCGTCGACCCCGATCAGTGCAAGTTGATTCGCCGCGTTTCCCTGGTTCCCGTAGCTCGTGTTCCCGTAGCTGATGAGGAACCCGTCTCCGCCAACGTCCAGCGACAAGCGGGGAGTGAAGTTGTAAGTGAGATCGACGCCTGTCTGGGAGAAGTACGTCGGCACGTCAAACAGTTGGTTGGCCGGCACGCCCACGAGATCGCTATTCTGCAACGGCAAGTACGTCAGCTCGCCGAAGGCGTAACGTGTGATCCCTCCGTTCTCGCGAAAGTTGAGCTTCAGACGCCGGGAAAAGTGATGTGTGTAGTTCAGGCCCAGGTACTGGCTGAAGCCGTTAAATCCCTCGTTTGGTTGATAGTAGGTGTATGTACCGCGGTAATCGACCGACAGCGAATCGTGCTGCCAGTTGCGGTTGCCCATCAACCCGAAGCCCACCAGTATGCCTTCACCGCCGACGCCATACTGGCCGTTCGCCGCCGGAATGACGCCGATTAGGCCGCTGTCATACACGCCCTCGACATCCCCGTAAGGACGAAAGTCAACCGCCTGCCCGCCCCGCTGCCCGACGCTCGGACCCGCGCGGTCCAGAATCGTCGGTCCCTGGTACTCCCCCTGGTCGTCCTGGGCGAGCGCAAGCGAGACGGTCGCAAGCATGAGCAACCCCAGCAAGATTGTGCGCAGTCTCAAACGTCCTCCTTGCGAGTCATTCGGGTCCGGATCGGAACCGCGGAATCCACCTGATCCGGATATGCCTTTAGCCTGCCTCCGTCCGCGTAAGTGAGCCGAAGCAAGCCTCCAGCATACCGTAACAACACGCCGGGGGCGGTCCGGAGCCGGCCCGTCCCCGTTGGAAACGAATGCGCCTAAACCCCGGCGGCGGCCAGTTCCATCTCCGGCGCCGCCGGCGGCGGCGTTGCCGCCTGGAATTTCACCGACACTAACTTCGAGACGCCGGGCTCCTGCATCGTCACACCGTACAGCGCCTGGGCTGCCTCCATGGTTCGCTTGGCGTGAGTGATCACGACGAACTGCGTCTGATCCGACATGTCGCGCAGCAGGCGCGTGAGGCGGACGATATTCGCCTCGTCGAGCGGCGCGTCGATCTCGTCCAGAATGCAGAAGGGGCTTGGCTGATAGCGGAAAATGGCCATCAGCAGCGCCATCGCCGTCAGCGACTTCTCTCCACCCGACAGCAGCAGGACGTTCTGCAGCCGCTTGCCCGGAGGCGAGGCGATGATGTCGATGCCGGACTCGGCCGCATTGGCCTCGTCGGTCAGGCGCATTTCCGCCATCCCGCCGCCGAAAAGCGTCTTGAACATCTCGCGGAAGTTCGCGTTAATGGCCTCGAAGGCCTCGGCGAAGCGCTTGCGGGTTTCGACGTCGATGTCCTGGATGGCGCGTTCGGTATCGCGGATGGCTTCAAGCAGGTCCTGACGCTGGACGTTGAGGAAGTCGTAGCGCTGCTGGGCCTCCTGGAACTCTTCGAGCGCCTGCGGGTTGACGGGGCCGAGGGAGTCGATTTTGGCCCGCAGTTCGTTGCATCGCGTCTCGGTCTCTTCGAGACCGGCCTCATCGAGCGCGGCTTCCTCGCCCGCGCGCAGTTCAGCGACCGGAGTATTCAGTTCCTTGCGGCTGGTTTCGTCGAGGAAACGCAGTTCGGCCTGCAGCCGGACGAGGGCTAATTCGATCTGGCCCCGGCGTTCCTGGGCGGTCTGGGCGGCCGAGCGCAGATCCTTGAGCGCTTCTTCGGATGCCGTCAGTGCCGCGCGCAACTCCGTTTCGGAGGCCGCGAGCCGTTCTCCCTCGGCGCCGGCGCTCTCCACCGATGCGGTCAGCTCTGAGGCCCGCGCATCGAGGCTGGCGTTGTCGTCGACCAGACGCGTCCGATCGAGCCCAAGCCGCTCCATCTCCGCGGTCAGTTCCTCCCGCCGCCGCGCCAGTTCCCGGAGCGCGTTTCCCTGCCGGCCGATGCCGGCGCCTACCGCCCGCCGCCGTTCGTCCAGCGCCGCCTGTGCGGCCCGGAGCGCGGCGTGTTCCTCGGCCAGCCGTGCGGCCTCGACCTGGCTCTGCTCGATTACGGCTCGCGAGGCGTCGAGAGCTTCTTCCTGCGCCTTGCGTTCCGCTTCCCGCTCCTCGGCCAAGGCTGCGGTCTCGGTCCGGCGCACCCGCGAACGCTCGCCTTCGAGCGCAAGCCGCTCCAACTCGAGCCGGGTCACCGACAGTGTCTGCGCGCACCGGTTGGCTTCCTCGGAGAGCTTTCGCGCTTCGTGCTCGAGGGCGAGAGCTTCCTTTTCCCGAAGCTGCTGCTGCGCCCTCGCCCGGTCGAGCGCCTCGGCCAACGACGCGGCAGCCCGCTCCGCCGTCTCGAGCGCCGCCGCCGTCTGCTCGATCCGCTGCCCGGCCTCACGGGCCTTTGCGCTCACCTCGCGCAACTCCCGTTTCAGTTGCAGCGGTCCGGCGCCGGTCTTTTTCCCGCCGCTCACGGTGTGCCCGTGGTAGCTCACGCCATCGGGTAACAGGAAATACCGATCGGGAAACTCCACCGCGAGCGCCCGCGCGGTTTCGTGATTTTCCACCAGCACGCAGCCCGCAAGCCGCGGCAGCATATCGGACGGGGCGGCGCTCAGGCCGTTGGTCAAACGCACCTGGTCCCGCAGCAGCCCGGCGACGCCAGGCCGCGCGCACAACTCGGCCGCGGCCGGATCCTGCCTGGCCTCCTGCGGCTCGGGATGGACGAGGAACGTGGCCCTTCCGTCGAGCCCTTGGCGCATGCGGTCGATCCCGGCCGAAGCGTCGTCCCAGCCGTTCACGACGACGTACTCCAGCTCATCGTGCAGGAACTCTTCGGCCGCTTTCTCCGCCCGCGCGTCGACTTCCAGGAAATCGGCAAGGACCCCAAGGGGCTTGAAGCCATCCTGCGCCTGGCCGCCAAACAGCCGTTTCACGCTTTCGGTCGTATAGGAGCGGTGGGAGAGGACTTCCTGCAGGGAACGCCGCCGCGCCTCCCATTGCGACCCCTCCGACCGCGCCTGGTCGAGCTGCCGCCGCAGAGACGTGACCTGATCGCGGCTTGCGGCAAGCTGAGCTTCGAGCGACTTTCGCTCGACCGAGACCGCGTCGAGATCGAGCTGCCGCGCCTTCACCTGCTCGGACAACTCCGCCCGCTGCCTGGCCAGACGCCCGGCGTCGGCGGCCGCGGCGCCTTCGTCCTGCCGCGTCCGCGCCGCATCGCGTTCCACCGCGGCCAGGTACTCATCGAGCTTGGCCAACTGGTTGCGCAGGCTCGAGGCCTCGCCCAGCAGGCGCAGCACTTTCTGCCGCCCGGCTTCAAGGCCACGCGTCCGCTCCTCGAGCGAGCGCCGCAGCGCGTCCCGCTCGGCGCCTTTCGCCGTCAGACGCTCCTGCACCTCGGCGGCTTCGCGATCGAGTTCGGCGGCCTGCGCGGTGAGGGCCTCCATTTCCTGCTGCTGCGCCCGCGCCTGCTTCTCATTGCCTTCGACCTCAATTCCACCCTGCGACAGCCGCGCATCGATCGAGGCGATCTGCCTGGCCTGCGAATCCAGCCGCCCGCGCGTCCGCTCGAGTTCGAGCCGAAGTTCGCTCAGCCGCGCCCGCGCCGCGGTCAACTCGGCTTCCACCGCATACGCCCGCTCCTGAAGCGCGGCGTGCGCGGTCTCCTTCTCCGTGACGCTGTCGTTCAGCCCCTGCAGTTCGCTCTGCGCCACGCTGAGTTCAATCGCCGTCCGCGCGGCCTCCCGTTCGAGGGTTTGGAACTTGCCGGCGAGCATTCGCCGCAGATGGGCGTCGAGTTCCGACTTGAGTTCGCCGTAGCGTTTGGCCTTGGCCGCCTGCCGCTTCAGCGAATTCACCTGGCGCGTCACCTCTTCGAGGATGTCGAAGACGCGGTTCAAGTTCTGCTTGGCACCCTCGAGCTTGGCTTCGGCGAGGCGGCGCCTGGTTTTGAAGCGGGTGACGCCGGCGGCTTCTTCGACCACCGCGCGCCGATCCTGCGGGCGGTTGCTCAGAATCTGCCCAATGCGGCCCTGTTCGATGATGGCGTAGCTTTCCGGGCCGAGCCCGGTGCCCAGGAACAGATCCTGGATGTCGCGCAGGCGGGCGGCCTTGCCGTTGATCAGATATTCGCTCTCGCCGTCGCGGAACAGGCGCCGGGTGATGGTGATCTCGCGGGAGCCGTTTCCGTTGGATGGGGCGGCTTCGGGGTCTTCGGGCCCCGGCGCCCCGGCCAGCGTCATCATTACACTCGCCATCCCCAGCGGCTTGCGGTCCCGCGTGCCGGCGAAGATCACGTCTTCCATGCGCGTGCCGCGCAGGCTCTTGGCCGACTGCTCCCCGAGCACCCAACTCATGGCGTCGCTCAGGTTCGACTTCCCGCAACCATTCGGGCCCACGATCGCGGCTATGCCGCTCCCGTTGAACCGCATCTCCGTCTTGTCAAAAAACGACTTGAATCCGTGGATCTCGACGCGCTTCAGTTTCAGCAAAACGACTTGGCCCCTTCCTCAAACATTTTCTCGGGGGATGACCATATCGTAAACGGAGTGGAGGAAGAAGTAAAGCGGGTGAACCACTAAATTTAGTGGGCCGGCCACAAGCACCACAAAATGTTGGGCCGCCGAGGCGCGTGAGAAGCTGAGCCGACCGGACCTCGTGGGGCGCCGCCCTAGCCACCAGGAGCTGTCGACGGCGACGCCCGGACGCACACTCTTGAAGTCGTCGCGGGCCGCGTAACGGGGGGCCGCCCACCGCGCGTTCGCCATCACGACGACGTAGCCAAGCCAATCGAACAAGACCCGCTAGCAGGGCGCCGGCGGCTGAACGTATGTGGATCTGTAACCGTCGCAATATTGGTCGTTCCACATCAGCCAATATTCCACGCCCGTCCAATAGTACACGGCAGAGCCATTGGTGTTGATCGACCCGTACCGGAGCGGAGGACTGTGGGCGGCCACGTAGTAAGTCACCCCATTCGCCAAAATGTTTACCGGGTTGGAGCAATTGTAGGCGCCAGCTCCGCCTTGCGCGGATAGCGCCTGTCCATTGGTGCAGATCGCCGTCATGTAGACCGAAACCGAGCCCGTGAAAATCAGCTCGCGCGACTGGCTGCAGGCATCCCCGGCGCTGCTTCCGCTCCCGCCCGGATAGCAGTTCGACACCTTGGGATTGATGGCGTATACATCGATGTCAGGCGCCACGGACCCGACCTGCGCCAAGGCGGGCAGAGCCGCGGCCAGCAACGCAATGCAACGGCCCAGTGTCTTTGTACAGCACATAGGAATGCCCTCACTTTTTCCTGATAATTCGAGGCGGACGGGCGCTCTCATAGCCTTCGAGCGTCTGCTGGATGCCGCGATCGGCAACGCGCAGGAGCTGGTCCGCAAGCCGGGAAAGCCATAGCTGCTCAAACTCCGGCTCACCCCACGGCGCTCCCGCAACCCGCGCCGGCCCGTGCGAGCGAAGTCCGGCCAGCAAAGCCTTCACGTCCCCGCCTGAGCCCATCACCGACCGGATCTCTCGCGCCAGATTTGCGGCCGCCGCATACCTGGCCTGGACCGACGTGATGAAGCCTGCGCGGTCCGGGCCGAGCGCCTCGCCGTCGTCGAAAATCGCCGTGTCAACTTCGGCGGTCACGCGCGGCGATCGATCGAGCGGATCGAGAAACGATCGAAGCGTCAGCTCATCCGGGCCGGCGAAGCCAGACTGCGCGACCGCCGCGGGCAGCAGCATGCCGGGCATCGCGAGTACCTCCGCGCCCGGGGAGGCAAGCGGCGGGCGGCGCCAAAAGAAGCTGTCGGAGGCGAGGTCGAATACCTGCTCTTTGCCGCTAGCGTCCGTGTAAGTCCACCGCACCGACAGCCCGACCAGGCCCGTTGCCGACGCATTCGTAATGACGAAAGAATACCGCCTCAGCCGGGCAGTAACATCGCTCAGCGCCAGGAAGCTCTCGAAGGCTGGGCTCGGGGACGACACCACGTCCCGAACCGTGATTTCGACACCCGGTGACGTCGCCAAGTGCATCACGGGACCCTGCGCATATCCCGGCACGGGTAGCACCGTGCCGGCGATAAGGCCCAAAGCACGGCAGAGCCCGAAAGTACGATGGCCGGACGGCAACTGAAACGGCGCCCAAGTATACCCCCTCTTGCGATTTCCCGCCAGGCAACGAAAACTCGCATCGCTAACAAGATAGACCTCACCCCGCACCACGTCAAGAGAAAAATTTGAACGGATAATCTGAACGTCCAAGGAAAATTCAAATGCAACAGGTCCAGGCGGAGCGGGTTGAAGTCAGACCAAACCAAGCTTATTCAGGAAATTCTCGCGAAACGCCACCCTTCACCCGGGAACGCCGGGAAGAATGTCCCGAAACGAGTGTCCTCAGGTCTTCTGCGTCGGGTGGCTGCAGGCGCTCCAGTGCCGGTGGTCGCGCTCGATCAACTCGTCGGCTTCTTTCGGTCCCCAGGAGCCGGCCGGATAGTTGGGGAAGGAGCGCGGGGGCAACGCATCCCAGACGTCCTGAATCGGCCCCACCACACTCCAGGCGGACTCGACCATGTCGGACCTCTGGAACAGCGTTGCGTCACCCAGCATACAGTCGTACATCAGTCGCTCGTAGCCAGTGCTGGGAGTGGCGCCGAAATAGTCGTCGTAGCGGAAGGTCATGTCGACGTCGCCCATCCGCACGACGGTTCCCGGAACCTTGGCCCCGAAGCTCAGCGAGATGCCTTCATCGGGCTGGAGGTGGAGCACGAGGCGGTTCGGGTGCAGGGCCTCGACCGAGGTTTTGCGGAACAACACAAAGGGCGCGCGCTTGAACTGGATGGCGATTTCGGTGACGCGGCGCGGCATCCGCTTCCCGGTGCGGACGTAGAACGGCACGTCGGCCCAGCGCCAGTTGTCGATGTAGAGTTTCATGGCGACGTAGGTTTCGGTGCGGGAGTTCTGAGCGACGTTTGGCTCGGTGCGGTAGCCGGCGAGCCTTTCGCCGTCGAGCACGCCGTCGCCGTATTGGCCGCGGACGGTGCGGCTCAGCACGTCCTCGGGCGTCATGGGCTGAATCGCCTTGAGGATCTTAGCCTGCTCGTCGCGGACGACGTCGGCGTCGAAAGAGATCGGCGGCTCCATCGCGGTGAGGCTGATCAACTGGAAGATGTGATTCGGCACCATGTCGCGCAGGGTGCCGGCGTGGTCGTAGTAACCGCCGCGCTTTTCGACGCCGACGGTCTCGGACACGGTGATCTGCACATGGTCGATGTAGCGCCGGTTCCAGATCGGCTCGAAGATGCCGTTGGCGAAGCGGAACACCAAGATATTCTGGACCGTCTCCTTGCCGAGGTAATGATCGATGCGGTAGATCTGGCGTTCGGCGAGGACCTCGCGGATCTTCTTGTTCAGATCCTTTGCCGAGTCATAATCGCGGCCAAACGGCTTCTCGATGACCACCCGTTTCCAGCCGCCCTGGTCTTCGTCGGTGAGGCCGGCGTTACCGAGCTGCTGGATGATGGGAGCGAAGAACTCGGGCGCCGTGGCCATGTAGTAGAAGTAATTCCCCTTGCCACCGTGCTTTTGGTCGATCTCGGCAAGGTTCTGTTTGATCTTCTGGAACAGGCCCGGATCGCTGAAATCTCCGGACAAGTAATAAAGACGGTCGGTGAACCATTTCCAAAGCGCGGTGTCCACTTTGGTGGTGGCGAACTTCGGGATCTCCTGGCTCAGCGTGTCGCGGAACTGTTCGGCGCTGAAGTCGTTGCGCGCGACGCCGAGGATGGCGAAGTTTTCGTTGAGCAGGTGGTCCTGCGCGAGGTTGTAAAGCGCCGGAATCAGCTTGCGCTTGGTCAGATCGCCCGAGGCGCCGAAGATGACCATCGTGCAGGGGTCGCCGGGCCGCGTTGTGACTGGGGCGGCGCCGAAAGCGCCCGTCGTGCCGTTTTGTTCCGTCATGGGCTACGCCAGAGCCTCGCGCATTGCGTTCGCCAGGGTTTCGAGTCCGGCGGCCGGGGAAGCGAAATGGACTCGCAAGGCCCGGCGGCCGCGCTCACTCAGCACCTGGAAGTCGCCGCGTGCTTGCGCCGCTTTCACGACGCCGAAGGTGTATTTCTGGCCCGGCACGGGGATGTCGCGTGCGTCGTCGCACGTTAGTTGCAGGAACACACCGCTGTTTGGCCCGCCCTTGTAGGCCTGGCCGGTCGAGTGCAAAAACCGCGGGCCGAAGCCCAGGCAGGTGGCCTTGTGGCGGGCGTCGCGCACGGAAACGCGCATGGCCTGCAGCGCCCGCTCGTGGGCGTCGGTCATCGGCAGGTAGGCTAGCAGGCCGAAGTAATCGCCGGCCTTCATCCGCGACAGGTGGGCGCGGAGGTAGGCCGACAACGGCGCCTTCAATCCGGCGGCGTCGCGCAAGGCTTTCGCGTTGGCTTCGTCGGCGAACAACTTGATCCCGTCGGCGTCGCAGAACGGCGCCTCCGACGGCAGCGATCCTTTCTGCTCGTACTCGCTGGTGAGCTTGCG
The DNA here is from genome assembly GCA_027459465.1 of Bryobacterales bacterium. Classification (GTDB taxonomy): domain Bacteria; phylum Acidobacteriota; class Terriglobia; order Bryobacterales; family Bryobacteraceae; genus JAJYKC01. The sequence continues at coordinate 10,561 of DAIDIH010000245.1, forward strand.
CGTGGCGATCTTGCTGGCTTCGACGTCGGGCTGGTTGAACGCGTTGATGCCGATGATAGAGCCGGCGACGGCCGTGGCGATCTCCCAGCGGAAGAATTCCTGGCCGAGGTTGTAGAGGTCGGTGACGGCGATGCGGACCACCGGATGGCCGGCCTTTTCCAGAGCGTCCATGGCCTTGTCCTGGGCCGAGTCGGGCGCCGACTCCTGCCGGAGGTAGGCGAACACGCGGTCGTTGCCGTAGACGTCCGGTGGACCCAGTGGTTCGCGGTCCACCGGGATGAGGCCCTCACCATCCTTGCCGGTGGATTCGGCGAGCAACTGCTCAAGCCAGGCGCCCAAGTCATGGATGCCCGGCGAGGCGATGATGGTCACTTTGTCGCGGCCTTCCAACGCCGCCGTGCCGAGGATGGCGCCGAGGGTCGCGCCGGGATTCTTGTTTACGGGAAGGCAGGACGAGCAGGAGATGGCCATGACGTCCGCCTGGTCGAGGAACTTCGGGGCATCAATGCCCATGACGGCGGCGGGCACCATGCCGAAGTCGGACAGAGCCGAGTAACGCCCGCCGATGCTGGGCACGCCGTGGAAGATGTGGCGGAAGCCGTCGGCGCGGGCAACCTGCTCCATCTTCGAGCCCGGATCGGTGACGGCGATGAAGTGCGAGGCGGCCTTATCGCCGAGTTCCTGTTTGGCGCGGTCGAAGAAATACTGCTTGAAGATGTTGGGCTCGAGTGTCGAACCGGACTTGCTCGAAACGATGAAGACAGCCTTCTGGTAGTCGATCTTCTCGTCGAGCGCCTTGATCTGCGCCGGGTCGGTGGAGTCGAGCACGTAGAGCTTTGGATAGGGCGCGATGTGTCCGAAGGAACGAGTGAGGACTTCGGGGCAGAGGCTGGACCCGCCCATGCCGAGTAACACGGCCTGTTCGAAACCGGCTTCGGCCACGTCGCGGGCGACGCTCTCCAGATGCTCGCGGTGGGCGAGTTGGTCCTCGGTGACGCCGAGCCAGCCGAGCCAGTTGCTTTCATCCTTACCGGTCCACAGGCGCGCGTCGTGGGCCCACAGCCGGCGCACCTTACCGGTGATCTGCCACTCCTCGAGCGTCTCTTCCACCTTCTTGGCAAGGTCACCCGGCAGGGCGTAGCTCATGCGGTTGACGTCGCTGCCTATGGCCACTTTGCACTTGCGGTCGACCGAGTTCAGCAGTTTGTCGAAGGCGTCGGCGAACAGTTTCACGCCCTGCTTTACGAGGTCGCTGGTGACCTGCTGCATGGAGATGCCGGCCTTGCCGAGCGTGTCCATGACGTCATGGGCGGCGATGACGTCGTCTTCCAGGCTCGCCCGCGCATGACCATGGTCGCGGAACGCCTCGAGCGTGGCGGGCGGGATGGTGTTTACGGTATCCGGGCCGATCAGTTCTTCGACGTACAGCACGTCGGAGTAACTGGGATCTTTCGTGCCGGTGCTCGCCCAGAGCAGTCGCTGGGTCATGGCGCCGCGCGCGGAGAGCGCCGCCCACCGCGGGCCGCCGAACAGCTCTTTGTAGCGCTGGTAAGTCAGTTTTCCGTTTGCGATGGCGACCTTACCGGGGAGGCCGGAAAGCATGGTGCGCTCGGAGGGATCCGCGGCGGTCTTCAGCCGCGCTTTGACCATGGCATCGATGGCGGAGTCGATGCGGCTAATGAAGAAACTGGCGACGCTCGCCACGCGGCTGACGTCGCCGCCTGATTTGCCGTACGCCTCGACGCCCGCAATGTAGGCCTCCGCCACACGTTCGTAGACTTCAAGCGCAAACAGGAGCGTGACGTTGACGTTGATGCCTTCCCCGATGAGGGTCTCAACCGCCGGAATGCCCGCCTCTGTGCCCGGAACCTTGATCATGAGGTTCTCGCGGCTGACGGCCTTCCAGAGCCGGCGCGCTTCCTCGATCGTGCCCTGGGTGTCGTTGGCCAGGAATGGGGAAACTTCGAGGCTGACGTAGCCGTCGCGCCGCTTCGTCCGGTCATAAACAGGGCGCAACACGTCGGCGGCGTCCTGGATATCGCGGATCGCGATCCGCTCGTAGAACTCCATCGGTGGGATGTCGAGCTTTTGCAGCTCTTCCACGATGTCGCTGTAATCGGTGCTGCCGGCGATCGCCTTCTCAAATATCGACGGATTCGAGGTTACTCCCCCGAGACCGTCGTGTTCCACCATCGCGGCCAACTCGCCGCTGGTGAGCAGGCTGCGACGGATGTAGTCGAGCCAGGGCGACTGTCCGTATTTATTGAGTTCCTTCAGGCGGCTCGTTGCCGCCATCGTTGCGGTCGTCGTGGGATTCATTGTTGATGCGTCTCCTGTTTGGCGTCGCGCCCTGCCGCGCGCTCGCGCTGTATCCTCAAGCCCCCTGGGAACCGGTGTACTTCGCCTCGATTTCCTTTACTTTGATAAGACGTCGCACATGCCGGTCTCCGTTGCTAAATCGAGCTTTCACGTAGGTAGATACCAGCTCGCGCGCCACCTCGATGCCGGTGATTCGCGAGCCCAACACGAGCACGTTCATGTCGTCGTGCTCCACCCCCTGATGCGCCGAGTAAGTATCGTGAGCGATGCCGGCGCGGATACCCTTTATTTTGTTGGCCGCGACCGAGGCGCCGATGCCGCTGCCGCAGATCAGGACGCCGCGCTCGGCGCGGCCGTCGAGCAGCGCCGACGCGACCGCTTCGGCGAAATCCGGATAGTCTACCGAATCGGTGGAGTAAGTGCCAACGTCGACAACCTCGTGGCCGGCGCGCCGAAGGTCCTCGGCGACGACATTCTTCAATTCAAACCCCGCGTGGTCGCTTCCTACGGCGATCTTCATACTCCCTGCTCCTTCCGGATCTCTTCGCGCGCCGCCGAGGCGACGGCGTCGGAGGTAAATCCGAACTTCTTCAGCAGTTCTTTCAGCGGCGCCGACGCGCCGAACGTGGTCATTCCGATGTGCCTTTCCGCGTACCGCTCCCAGCCGAGCATCGCAGCCTGCTCCACGGCCACTCTTGCGCGGACGGACGGTGGAAGCACGGCGTCGCGATACGCCCGGTCCTGGCGCTCGAACAATTCCCAACTCGGCATGCTCACCACGCGCGCCTTCACGCCATCGGCGGTGAGTTTTTCAAAAGCCCCGACGCAGAGCGACACCTCGCTGCCGGTCCCGATGAGGATCACTTCCGGGTCGCCGCCCGGCGAGTCGGCCAAAACATACGCTCCCTTAGCCACACCGGAGGCCGGCGCGTACCTGGTGCGATCGAGCGTCGGCAGCGCCTGCCGCGAAAGGATCAACGCCACCGGCTCGTGCCTCAGGCCAGCGATGAGGCGCCAGGCTTCGGCCACTTCGTTGGCGTCGCCGGGACGCATCACGATCAAGCCCGGGATCGCCCGCAGCGAAGCAAGCTGCTCGACCGGTTGGTGTGTGGGCCCGTCCTCGCCCACGCCGATCGAGTCGTGCGTGAAGACGTAGATGACGGGGATCTCCATCAACGCCCCGAGCCGGATCGACGCCCGGCCGTAGTCACTGAAGATCAGGAAGCCGGAGCCATAGGGGCGGATCTTGCTCAGCGAGAGGCCGTTCAGAATCGCACCCATCGCGTGTTCACGCACGCCGAAATGAAAATTGCGGCCCGCCGGGTTCTCCGCGCTGAAATCCCCGGCCCCGTCAAACGTCAGCCGGGTCTTGGTGGAGGGCGCCAGGTCGGCCGAACCACCGATCAGCCACGGCAGATGCTTCGCCACGGCGTTCAGCACCTTCGCCGAGGAGTCGCGGGTCGCGAGGCCCTTCGCGTCGGCAGGGAAGACCGGAATGTCGTTGTCCCAGCCTTCGGGAAGCTGACGGTGCTGCATGCGGTAGAGGTGGCCGGCCAGTTCGGGGTAAGCCGCCTGGTAGGCGCGGAATTTTTCCATCCACGCCTCGCGCGCCGCGTGGCCGCGCTTGCCGATGCCTTCCGCGAATGTGTCGTAGACGCCGTCGGGCACCAGGAATTTGGCGTCCTCGGGCCAGTCGTAGTTGCGCTTCGTCAGCCGGATCTCTTCTTCACCCAGCGGTTCGCCGTGGGCTCCGCTGGTGTCCTGCTTCGTCGGCGCGCCGTAGGCGATGTGGCTGTCGACAATGATCAACGTCGGCCGGTCGCTGCGCGTCGCCACGTGGTAAGCCCGGGCGAGCATCTCGCGGTCGTTGGCGTCGCCCACGCGCGCGACGTTCCACCCGTAGGCGAGGAACCGCGTTGCGACGTCGTCGCTGAACGCCAGACTCGTGTTGCCTTCGATGCTGATGTGGTTGTTGTCGTAGATCCAGCAGAGGTTCGAAAGGTTCAGGTGGCCGGCGAGCGAGGCGGCCTCGCTGCTGATGCCTTCCATCATGCAGCCGTCGCCGCACAGCGACCACACCCGGTAGTCGATCATCTCGAAGCCGGGCCGGTTGAAGTAGCTCGCCATCCATCGCGCGGCGATCGCCATACCGACACTCGTCGCCACGCCCTGCCCCAGCGGCCCGGTGGTGGTTTCCACTCCCGACGTCAGCCGGTATTCCGGATGCCCGGGGCACTTGCTGCCGAGTTGCCGGAACCGCCGGATGTCGTCGAGCGTGACCGAAACTTCGCCGAGGGTTTCGTATTTCGGGTTGACGGCCTTGGTCCGGCTAAGGTGAAGCATCGAGTACAACAGCATCGAGGCGTGGCCGGCTGAAAGCACGAACCGGTCGCGATTCGGCCAAATTGGATCGTCCGGGTCGAAGTTCAGGAACTCCTGCCAAAGTTCGTACACCACCGGCGCCATCGCCATCGGCGTCCCAGGATGCCCGGAATTGGCTTGCTGCACGGCATCCATCGCCAGGGTCCGGATCGTATTTATCGCGAGTTGTGCGGCTGCGGGCGGCACGGTCTGCAATTCCGCACGCGGGGACGACATAGGTGTCACGCTCCTCCCAGGTAGGTTGTTTCAGCGGGCCAACCGCTATGCCCGCCTCAAATTGTAGCCCAAGCGCCGGAGACCGGCGCCTTCCCATTGGACGGATTTCCCCGCAAGAGGTAACAATCCTTCTTCATGTCCGCTCCGATTTCTCCGATAAGAAGTGCGAAGATATGATTTCGATTCGCGCGGCTACAACCGAACTGGAACGCCAGGAGGCCCTCCGGCTTGTCACGCTCGATTGCCACATCAACACGGTGCGCACCATGGCCCGCTGCGCGCTCGAAGTCGAGGCCGGAATCACGCAATCCTACCGGGCATCACTGGAAAAGCTCGCCGAGCGGCTCCAGCGTAGCCACGCCTCCGAGGACCTACGTCTCGCCCAAGACGACCTGAAACATCACGCAACGATCTATTACGAAGAGTCCGCCCGCCGCTTAAGCCGGCTCCGCGAGGACTTCTCCGACGCCGCCCGCGCTTTGAGCGAACTGGTCAGCAGCATCACCACGTCTTCCGACGACCACGACAAACTGCTCGAAGGCGAGTTGAGCCACCTTAGCCGTCTCGCCACACTTTCCGATCCCGCAGACATTCGAATCCAATTGCAGTCCGCGGTGCAGCGCCTCGATGACTGCATCAAGAAAATCCGGGCCGAGAATCGCTTCGTCATCGCCCAGATGCGGGATGAAATCCGCACGCTGCAGGACCGCGTCTCAGCGGCTGAGCGCGCCTCGGGGCCGCACTCCAGCACTACGCCGGCCGAATCGCCATTCACGGCCGAGGAAATCGTACGAAGCTGGATCGAACAGGCCCGCAACTTCACCGCTCTCTTCGTCAGTCTGCAGTCCCGTTTTCCCCGCCACGGTTCGCCCGCCCCGGAAAACGCCTTCGCCACAATCCAGGCTGAACTGGCCTCCAATCTCCCGGCCGGAGCCAAGGTGGGTCCTTGGGGCGCCGACTCCATCTGCGCTCTGGCGGAAACCGACAAGAGCACCTTACTCGCCGTGTCGAAAATCATCCCCATGCTCATCCAAAGCCTAAACGAGCCCGGCAAACCCCCAGTCACCTACGGCGCCAGCGGCGTCGTCGAATACCGTGGCGGCGAAAACCTATCGAGTTTCCTGCGGCGCGTCGGAGGCCTGCTCGCCGCCCTCCGCACGACGGCCTGAACTTCGCCGGCGCCCGAGCCTATCCCGCTCGTCCCAACCCTTGCCCCGTTCGTCCCGCCCGGCTTGGCCGCCGGCCCCCTTTTCCCCCACACTGGCTCCATGACCGCCCGTTCCGCACTCGCATTCTGTCTCATGCCGCTGCTTCGTCCGGCCGCTCCTCCCGCGTCGGGTCCGGATGGCTCGTGGCCCGTCTACGGCCACGATCCCGGAGGGGCGAAGTTTTCTCCGCTCACTTCGATCAATAAGAAAAATGTTGCCCAACTGCAGCCGGCCTGGACCCTCCACACCGGAGACATGTACGATCCTCACGGCAAAGGAGGCAGACGGTCCGCCTTCGAGTGCACGCCCTTGTTTATCGACGGGACCCTATTCGTCACGACCCCGTTCGGACGGCTTCTGGCGCTTGATCCCACGACGGGGAAACAGATTTGGGCGTTCGATCCCCACGCCAACTACACCGCCGGCTTCGGCGACTTCGCCAACCGCGGCGCAGCGGCGTGGCGGGATCCGGATACCCGCCATCTGCGCCTCTTCGTGGCCACCATCGACGCGCAACTGTTCGCCGTGGACGCCGCCACCGGCAATTCCATCGACAGCTTCGGCTCGGGCGGTGTGGTCAACCTGCGCCGCGGCCTCCGCAACGCGCCGCACTACACGGCGGAGTACGAGGAGACTTCCCCGCCCGCGGTGATCGGCAATCTTGTCATCGTCGGCTCGGGTATCGCCGACAATAACTACACCGACGCAGCCAGCGGCGAAGTCCGCGCCTTCGACGCCCGCACCGGTAGGCTCGCCTGGACCTTCGATCCCATGCCTGGCCAGAAGACCGGCGCAGCCAACACGTGGTCGATCATCTCCGCAGACCCGGTGCGAAAACTCGTTTTTCTGCCGACCGGCAGCGCCAGTCCCGACTACTATGGCGGTCTCCGTCCGGGCGACGACCGCGACGCCGATTCTCTGGTGGCTCTTCACGCCGAGACCGGCAAAGTCGCCTGGCGCTTCCAGACCGTTCACCACGATCTCTGGGATTACGACGTGGCGAGCCAGCCGACGCTGTTCACCATGCGCCGGGGCGGGCAGGAAATCCCTGGCATCGCGGTCGGATCGAAAACCGGCAACCTCTTCCTGCTGAACCGGGAGACCGGCGAGCCATTGTTCGGGGTCGAGGAACGGCGGGTTCCGCAGTCCGACGTTGCGGGCGAGCAGACTTCGCCCACCCAGCCGTTCCCGATTCTGCCCAAGCCGGTGGCGCCGCAGTCGCTGACGGCGGCGGATGTCTGGGGACCGACGGCGGAAGACCGCAAATGGTGTGAAGACGTCTTCCGGGGCAAGCGCACAGAAGGCATCTTCACCCCACCCAGCCTGCAGGGCTCGATATTGTTTCCCGGCAACATCGGAGGCATGGCATGGGGCGGCGCCACGTTCGACTCGCGGCGCGGCCTGCTCATCCTGCCCACGAACCGTCTGGCGGCGCTCGTCTACCTCATCCCCCAGGAGAAGTTCGATGCGGAAGAAGGCAAGATGCCTGGCTTTGAGTACGCCCGCCAGCGAGGCACGCCGTACGGGATGGCGCGCCTCTTTTTACTCTCCCCGAAGCACCTTCCCTGCAACGCCCCACCCTGGGGTATGCTCACCGCGATCGATGTGAACACGGGCGATCGCAAGTGGGAAGTCCCGCTGGGCTCAGTGCCGTGGATCGCCGGCCAACCGGATCTCGGGCCGGGGGAGTACGGCTCGCCCAGCCTGGGAGGTCCGATTGCCACGGCATCCGGATTGACGTTCGTCGGCGGCACGCTCGACGGTTATCTCCGGGCTTTTGATAGCGATACCGGGAAGGAACTGTGGAAAGCCAAGCTGCCCTCTGGCGCTCGCGCGACCCCGATGACATACGAGGCCGGCGGGAAACAGTACGTGGTGATCGCGGCGGGAGGTTTTGACGCGCCCGGATCGGCTTTATCGGACACCCTGGTGGCGTTCGCTCTGCCCTAAGAGGGCGGACGTGGGGATGAGCGAGTGCGACCAAACTGGTCAGCGGCAAAGATTTCTTCGAACGAGAGGAAACCAACCCGAGCCGTTTCACGCTAACCTAAAGGAAGGCGTAGCCGTTGCCGGGTACGCTTCCTCGCTTAGCGTCATGCATCGTTTCTTTGCCCTTACGACGTCCGCCGCCGTCCTTATTTTTCTTTCTGGTTGCCAGAAGGGGGAAGCACCACAGAAAGTGCAGGCCAGTGGACCGCCTGTGGTTCCGGTCACTGTGGCGGAAGCCGTATCCCGCACCATCCCTGTCGAGGTGCATGCAATCGGGAACGTCGAAGCTTACTCGGTGATCAGCGTGAAATCGCAGGTGGCGGGTATCCTGCAGCACGTGTTGTTTCACGACGGGGACATGGTCAAGAAGGGCCAGCTTTTATTTGAGATGGATCCGCGGGCTTTCGCCGCCAAGCTCGATCAGTCGAAAGCCGCGCTGCTCAAGGACCAGGCGGTGGCGGCCAACGCCGAAGCCGACGCGCAGCGCTACGCGGCGCTCTTCAAGGAGGGCGTGGTGGCCCGCCAGGACAATGACGCCAAGCAGGCGGCCGCCAAGGAAGCCGTCGCGGCGCTCGACGCCGACCGGGCGCAGATCGAGTACGACGCGCTGCAACTGCAATACACCAAGATTTACTCTCCGGTGGACGGGCGTGCCGGGGAAGTGGCGATCGACGAAGGCAACATCATCAAGGATCACGACGTCCCGATCGTCACGATCAATCAGGTCCAGCCCATTTACGTGACCTTCTCGGTCACCGAGCAGGACTTCCAGAAGATCCGGCCGAGGATGGCCAGCGGTCTTGCGGTGGAAGCCCTCGCCGCGGGCGACACGCAGCCGCCGGCGCGCGGACGTTTGGTTTTCGCCGACAACACGGTGGACGTGACTACCGGGACGATCAAGCTCCGCGCGGAGTTCGTCAATCAGGAGCGCCGCCTGTGGCCGGGCCAGTTCGTGAATGTGAAACTCACGGTGGGCAAGGAGACCGGGGCGATTCTGGTTCCTTCGCAAGCGGTGCAGAGCGGGCAGAACGGCGAGTTCGTTTTTGTCGTGCAGCCGGACGGCAAGGTCGCGATGCGGCCGGTCAAGATTTCGCGGCCGGTGGGCGCGGAGATCGCTCTGGCGTCAGGCATCCAGGCCGGCGATCGAGTCATCACGGACGGGCAGTCGCGTCTCGTGCCGGGAGCGACGGTGCAGATCGTGGGCGGCGGCTCATGAGTATCCCGGAATTCTTCATCCGCCGGGCCGTCACCACCACGCTGGTGATGGCCGCGATCCTCGGCTTTGGCATCCTCGGCTATCGCACCCTTCCCGTCAGCGACCTGCCCAATGTGGACTTTCCGACGATCACGGTTTCCGCGGCGCTGCCCGGAGCAAGCCCGGAAACGATGGCCGCCGCCGTGGCGACGCCGCTCGAACGGCAATTTTCCACGATCGCCGGCATCAGTTCGATGACCTCGTCGAGCCAATTGGGCGCCACGCAGATCACGATTCAGTTTGACCTCAACCGGAGCCTCGACGCCGCGGCGCAGGATGTCCAGGCCGCCATCTCGCAGGCCGGGCGGCAGTTGCCGAACAACATGCCGTCGCCGCCTTCTTACATGAAGGTCAACCCGGCCGACCAGCCGATCCTCTATCTTTCGTTGAATTCGCCGACCCTGCCGCTGTACACCGTGGACGAGTTCGCCGAAACGTTGATGGCGCAGCGCATCTCGATGGTCGACGGCGTGGCGCAGGTGGCGGTTTTCGGCGGGCAGAAGTACGCGGTCCGCGTCCAGGTAGACCCTGATGCGCTGGCCATCCGCGGCATCGGCATCGACCAGATAGAGCAGGCCGTGGCGCAGGCCAACGTGAACCTGCCGACCGGCACGCTGTGGGGACGGCACCAGGCGTTTACGGTGCAGGCGACGGGCCAGTTGATGAACGCCGCGGCTTACCGGCCGCTGATCATCGCCTACCGCAACGCTGCGCCGGTGCGGCTCGACCAGGTCGGCCAGGTCATCGACAGCGTGCAGACGGATAAGACCGCAAGCTGGTACAACAGCACGCGCTCCATCATTCTGGCCGTTCAGCGGCAGCCGGGCACGAACACAGTGGAGGTGGTGGACTCGATCCGCAAGCTGATGCCTGCTTTCCGCGCCGAGATCCCCGCCTCGGTGAACCTGGACACGATATACGACCGGTCCGTGACGATCCGCGATTCGATTAGCGACGTGAAGCGGACCCTCATGATCACCATCGGTCTCGTGATTTTGGTGATCTTCTTCTTCCTGCGCAATGTTTCGGCGACGCTTATTCCGAGCCTCGCGGTCCCCCTTTCGATCGTCGGCACGTTCGCGGCGATGTACCTGCTCAATTTCACGCTCGATAATCTATCGCTGATGGCCCTGACGTTATCGGTCGGTTTCGTGGTCGACGACGCGATTGTGATGCTCGAAAACATCGTTCGGCATCGCGAGATGGGCAAGACCATGATGCAGGCCGCCAAGGACGGATCGGGCGAAATCGGGTTCACGATTCTGTCGATGACGCTCTCGCTGGCGGCCGTGTTCATTCCGGTGCTGTTCATGAGCGGGATCGTCGGAAGGCTTCTGCACGAGTTCGCCGTCACGATCACGGTGGCGATTCTCATCTCCGGATTCGTGTCGCTGACGCTGACGCCGATGCTGTGCAGCCGCTTTCTCCGGCACACGGAATCCCACGAGCACGGCATATTCTTTCGGGCCTCCGAGAGGTTTTTCGACGGTCTGCTGGCTGCCTACGACGCGACGCTTCGCGTGGTGCTCCGATTCCGGCTGGTGACGCTCCTGGCTTCCTTCGTCCTGATCTGGGCCACCGCCCGGCTATTTGTCGAAGTGCCGAAGGGCTTCCTGCCGAATGAAGACCAAGGGCAGATCTTCGGCTTCACCGAGGCCGCCCAGGACATCTCGTTCGAGGGTCTCCGGGACCATCAGAAGAAAGTGATGGCCGTTCTGCAGGCCGACCCCGACATGACCTCCATTATGAGTTCGATCGGCGGATCGGGTTTCGGGACGGCGAGCAACTCCGGCCGCGTGTTCATGCATCTGAAGCCGCTCAAGGACCGCTCGCTGGGCCCGGACGGCAAGCCCCGCACGGTGGACGAGATCATCCAGGACCTGCGGCCCAAGATGGCCCGGATCCCCGGCATCAGCGTGTACCTGCAGAATCCGCCGTCGATCCGCATCGGCGGCCAGTTGACCAAGAGCCTGTATCAGTACACGTTGACCGGGACGAGTTTCAAGGACCTGCAGCACTGGTCGCCGCTGGTGATGGCCAAGATGCAGCAGATCCCCGGCCTGCAGGACGTCACCACCGACTTGCAGATCACGAGTCCCCAGGTTCTGGTGGATATCGACCGGGACCGCGCCCGGGCGTTGGGCGTCAGCGCGGAACAGATCGAACACGCGTTGTCGGACGCCTACGGCGAGCAGCAGATCTCGACCATTTACACGCCGTCGAACGAATACTACGTGATTTTGGAGACGCTGCCGCAGTATCAGCGCGATCCTGACGCGCTGTCGAAGCTTCGCGTCACGAATACCCAGGGTAAACTGGTCCGGCTCGACACCGTGGCGCATTTGAGCCGCACGGTCGGCCCGCTCACGGTAAATCACACCGGGCAGTTGCCTTCGGTGACCGTTTCTTTCAACCTTCGCCCGGACGTTGCCATCGGGACCGCGGTGGACGCGATTCAGAAAACGGTCGACTCACTGCGGTTACCCCTGACGATTTCAGGCAGTTTCCAAGGCCAGGCGCAGGCGTTTGCGGATTCTTTTTCCAGCCTGTGGCTGCTGCTGATTGTAGCGACGCTGGTCATCTACATCGTGCTGGGAATTCTATATGAGAGCTTCATTCACCCGATCACGATTCTTTCGGGTCTGCCTTCGGCCGGCTTCGGCGCGCTGCTTACGTTGAAGCTGTTCCACATCGACCTGAGCCTGTACGCCTTTGTCGGGCTGATCATGCTGATCGGCATCGTCAAGAAGAACGCGATTATGATGATCGACTTCGCGATCTCGGCCGAACGCAACGAAGGCAAAGAAGCCGAGGAGGCGATCTATCAGGGCTGCCTGATCCGCTTCCGCCCGATCATGATGACCACCATGGCTGCTTTGCTTGGCGCGCTGCCGATCGCGCTCGGCGCCGGAGCGGGTTCGGAATCCCGCCGGCCGCTAGGCCTGGTAGTTGTCGGCGGCCTGATCTTCTCCCAGCTTGTCACCCTGTACCTGACGCCGGTGGTCTATATCTATCTGGACAAGATCCAGCAGTTCCTGAGCGGATCCAAGCGCCACCGCAAGTTCGAGCCTCAGCCCGCCCCGGCGGAACTGGCAGCGCGGTAGGGTTGTCCCGTAAGTTTTCGCATCCTCTTGCGCCGCTCCGTCGTATTTGCGGATAAGAGAGGTTAGAAAGTGACGCTTAAACTTCGTTGGATTCTCGCCGCCGCCCCCCTGCTAGCCGCTATTCCGCTGCTCGCCGCACCCGCCGACACGGGCTTGCCCTCGATCGACTGGGACAAGATCGCGAAGAACGCCACCGAGCGGACCGAGGTGACGCTTGACGGGCCGCTGCTCAAATCCGTCGCGGGTTTTGTGGCCCAGGACAAGAAAGATGCCGCGGATCTGAAGACGCTACTCGGTGGATTGGAAGGCGTTTACGTCCATACCTACGAGTTCGACAGAGACAACGCCTATCCGCGGGAAGACATCGAGGCGCTGCGGTCGCACCTGGGTAAGAGCCACTGGGGACGAATCGTGCAGTCGTTCGACCGGGACGCGGGCGAGAACACCGAGATTTACCTGAAGAACCTCACCTCGTCGAGCGACATTTCGGGGCTGCTCATCGTTTCGACCGCGAAGCGGGAGTTGACCGTGGTCCACATTGTGGGCAAGCTGAAGGCCGAGGACGCGGGCAAGCTGGGCGGCGTACTGGGTATCCCGAACCTGGATCTCGGCAAGGAGCCGAAATGAAATATCTGCTTGCAGCGCTGCTGATGGCCGGATCCGCGCAGGCGGCGGATTCCGCTTTTGACGCGATCGTGCATCAAGTCGAGTCGGCCTACCACGTAAAGCCGCTCCACATTCCCTTCCAGAAGGCGGGCGCACTCGCCGGGATGGTTTCGACGCAGTTTGGGTTGCGGCCCTTGAAGCTTGCGGCCTTCGAGGATCTGCCGGACCCGCGTGAACCGCTGCGACTTGCCCCGCCGGGCGGCGACTGGCAGTTAGTGATCCGAACCGAGTCTTCCGATGAGCGCGTACGAATCTTTGCGCGCCCGGAGGCGGCGCGGATCCAAATGCTGGTAGTCAGCGACGAGGAAGACGAGATCGCGGTGGTCGAAAGCGAAGTCAGCCCGGCTGAATTTGCGAGGCAGATTAACAAGGAAGCCGAGGGCGACGAGCCTTTGGAAAGCCAATAGCCGCGCCGGGCGGAGCCGCCTGCCTGCGTCGGGTTTTCCCCTCCGTAAATCGTGATAGTCTCTCCGTGGGAGGCCAGCCGCGATGCCAAAAATCACCCCGGAATTTGAGGAAAAACTCAAAAAGCTGTACCAAGCCAAAAGCGACGCCGTCAAGTGGCACGAGCAACAGTACGAGGAGGAGATCGGCTGGCTGGCCGAGCGCGAAGACGCGCGGCGCAAAGGCCTGCCGCTACCCACCAAACCACCGCGAGGCTCGAAGGGCAGCGCGTTCCACACCTTTACCCGGCACGGATATCAGACCGGGTGGGAAGCCCAGTTAATTCGCCTGGCATCGGGCAGAACGCCGGACCAGGACTCGGACCCGATGGGGATCGGCACGTATATCAGCCACTGGAAAGGCCAGGCCCCGCCCAAGTACAACAAAGATGGAAGCGTAATTCTTCATCCCGACGACACGCAGGTACAGGTCCGGCATCTCAACCGGGTGGGGATGCCGGTGGACGGCCCGCCGGAGGTTGTGGATCCAAGCCGGATGGGCAAGACCCGGCACGCGTCGGCGAACACGACCGGAGCGTTCCTCAGCCCGGAGGCCGAGTGCGATGCGCTGATGCAGGCGGACGCAAAGTCGGCGGGATTGAAAAAGTACGTCCAGGCGGCCAGCAAGAACAGCAGGACAGGTGAGTTGACTTGGGTGGATTACGACTATATCGAGGTCGTGGTCACCGGGCAGCCGATTTATGGCGTCAGCTTTTACTTCAAGTCCACGGACACGCACAAGATCGACGTGGACGAGTTGAAGGAAGCGCTGGACGACTATAACAAGCAGACCAAGGTGGTTAACTTTAACCCCCATGACGCTCGCACGGAGAAGGTACGGTTCACCAGCCTGAGCGATATTCTGGATTACTTCGGCATCGAGGCGCAGTGGATGAAAGCGGCCAAGATCGTCTACAAGCGCGTCGACAAGACGAATTGGAAGCTGCACACGGCGTACGCGGTAAACGATGCGCCGGTGTGCCGGCCGGACGTCAAGACCGGGAAATGGACCGGCGCGGTGCGGAAGCCCTTGGGCACAACGTCATTCGTGTTCGAATTTTTCCCGGTGTGAGGGGTTGGCCGTCCGGGCGGGTTGAGGAACTGCTGCGGTGCTAGGCTCGTATTATCAGGCAAGGAGTCATCTTTTTTATGAAGCTCACCACGCTCGTCTGCCTGGCTGCACTAGCCGCCGCGCCGGCGTTTGCTGTCGATCCCGCGCTGCTGCAGATGGCGCCGGACGGGGCCAAGGCGCTCGCCGGCATGCAGATCGCGCAAGGCAAGCAGTCCCCGCTCGGCCGCTATGTGCTGCAGCATCTCGGCACGCCGGGA
>DAIDIH010000246.1 GCA_027459465.1 Bryobacterales bacterium
CTGGCGCGCGTGCAGGTCGGGCCGTATTACACCAACACGCGCGACGGCCTGATTCTCGCGCAGCGGCTTCTTGCCCAGGAAAAGAAAGACATGAAGCAGATCGTCATGATCACCGACGGCAAGCCGTCGGCGTTGACGCTCGACGACGGCCGGATGTATCGCAACGCCTTCGGCCTCGATCCGCTCGTAATCAGCCGCACGCTCGAAGAGGTAAACCGCTGCAAGAGGCAAGGTATTCTGATCAACACCTTCATGCTTGCCAGCGATTTTGGTCTGGTCAACTTCGTCCAGAAAGTGACCGAGATGTGCCGCGGCAAGGCTTACTTCACCACGCCCTACACGCTCGGCCAATACCTTCTGATGGATTACCTGAATCGCAAGACGCGCACAATTCACTAAGGGCGCGAAAAGTCGTTCACACCGTCTTTTAAGTTCACATTTCTTCGCTAAACGTTTGAAACTTCGTGTTTTTCGTGATTGCCCATCGTCCCGGAAGGCTCCGGAATCGGAGACGCTCCCGCTAGACTCGAATCGGTTCTGAGGATTTCGCGCGCCCGGCCTTCGGGTGATGCGGCGAAACCGAGAATACGGAACGCGCGTGCCGCCGCACGCGACGAGAAGGCGAATGGGAGAGCGAAGCAAATGCTGATTTTCTTACGGCGCACGGCGCGCCATTGGGCGATTTGGCCATTTGAGCTGTTTGTGTTGCTGGGGTTCGTGTTTGCGCCGGACGCCGAGGCGTTCACGCCGCCGACAACGACGATTCAGGACACGATCTATAACGCCGACGGGACGCCTTTCAACGGGGTGCTCTACATTAGTTGGCCCGCGTTTACGGCTTCGGACACTTCGGTGATCGGAGCCCAGACGATTTCTGTTCCCGTTTCGCAGGGCTATCTGACCGTGTCGCTCGTGCCGACCACCACCGCGCTCACCGCGGCCTCTTACACCGTGCTGTACGAAAGCGGCGGGATGAATCAGTACACGGAGGTCTGGGCGGTGCCTCCGAGTTCAACGCAGCTTCGAATCCAGATGGTCCGCGTATCGACCACTCAGGTCACCAACGTGCCTCCCGGCGCATCGACGGGCTCGCTCGGCATCGGCGACATCACGGGCCTGTCGGCCGAATTGAATGTGCGTCCCACCATGGGGCCGTCCTACGTTCCGCTACGAGCCGCAGTGATCGACGCCGATGGATTGATCGACGGCGCGTCCGGCAATTTGAGCGATTGCGTCCACGTGGACGGCAGTTCGGGCGCGTGCGGCGGCGCCGGCACGGTCACCTTCGTCGACAGCGAGGTTCCAGCCGGCGCGATAAACGGTACAAACGCGAGTTTCACGCTCGCCAATATCCCGTCTCCCTCCACCAGCCTTCACCTGTTCCGCAACGGGCTCCTGCTGGAGCCAAGCGTCGATTACACCCTGAGCAACGCGGCGATCACATTCCTCGGATCCTCGATTCCCGCTTCCTCCGACACGCTCCTGGCCTCCTACCGCTATGGCGGAACCCTTGCGGGCGTGACCTTCGTCGATGCGGAGACCCCGTCGGGTTCGATCAACGGCGTCAATACAACCTTCAACCTGGCCAACACACCCAGTTCGCCGGGAAGCGTGCACATTTATCTGAACGGCCTGCGTATGAGCCCTGGCGTGGATTACACGATCAGCGGCAGCACCATCACTTTCCTGGCCGGCTCGACGCCGCAGACCGGCGACATCCTGGTCGCCAGCTACCGCATGTAGCCGCTCCGGACGCCCGGAGGAGCCTGGGCAGGTTCTCTCCGCGCGTGGGTGCGCCTGTTTTGCCTGCGCCGTTCAGCGGCGAGCGGCGCCGAGCGAAGCCGCCAGCGCCGCGACGTCTTCTTCGGCCGTGAGAAAGTTCGTGATGCAGGCGCGCAACACGGTCCTGGACTGATTCAGCAGCGTAGTCGAGATCCACGCCCGGCCGGAGGCGACAATCTTCATCGCGATGGCGTGCGGATCGGCGCCGCCGGGGTCGGAGAAGCAGACGACAGGCAGCGGCGAGTCGTTCTCGATGCACCAGCCATCGGAGGCAAGACGTTCACGCAGAACCACTCCCATCCGCGTCTGATGGCGGATCGCCTCAGCGTAGCCATCCCAACCGGCTGCCAGCAGCGAGACAAACAACTTCGCTCCCGTGAAACGCCGCGACCACTGCATGGAATGCAAGTGCGGATCGACGACATCGAGTTCGCGCGCTTCCCGCGGCATGTAGGCGGTTTCGGTGCGGAACGTGCGGCTAAGAATATCCGGATCGCGCGTGAGGTAGATGCCGGCGCCCATCGGTACACTGAGCCACTTGTGCGCATCAAACGTAATCGACTGAGAATGTTCGATTCCATTTAGCAGGGGCCGTAGTTCCTCGACGAGTGCGGCCGCGCCGCCCCAGGCCGCGTCTGTGTGAAACCAGAGTCCTTCCGCTGCGGCGATTCCGGCGAGTTCGGTAAGCGGGTCGATCGCCCCCGCGTTGGTCGTGCCCGCGGTGCCCACGACGAGAAACGGCGCCAACCCCGACTCGCGATCGCGAGCGATCGCCGAAGCTAGCGCCGAAGGGACCATGCGAAGACGCGCGTCGGTCTCCACGCTGCGCACCGCCTCCGCGCCGAGCCCGCAGAGTTTGGCGGCTTTCAGGAACGAATGGTGGCTCTCGGAGGAGAGATAGAAAACAGGCTGTGAAGGAAGGGCGCGCAGGCCCTTCGCGGGAAATGCCGGGAACGCGTGCGTAAGAGCGCACAGCAGGGCCGTGTGATTGGCCTCGGCGCCGCCGGAGGCGAATGTTCCGTCCACCGTCCCCGGCGGATAGCCGAATCGTCCGCCGAGGGCTCGCATGAGATGCCGCTCGATCTCGATCGCCAGCGGAGAATGGCTCCACGCCGCAAGCTGTGGATTGAAGGCCGCCACCAGCGCGTCTGCTGCCACTCCCATCGTCGTTGGCGCCGGGTTGAACAGTCCGAAGTATCGCCGATGCGGCGTATGCGTCTGGTGGGTGGCGAGCCCGCGTGCGAGGAAGCGCAGCGCCTCGGATGGCTCCACAGGCTTGTCGAACGTGCAGCCGGCCAGCAGCGCGCGGACGGCGGCGGGATCCATCGCCGGCGTAACGCGACCGCTGTCGACTCGGGTGAAGTACGCTTCGATCTCGGCGGCAAGGTCGCGCCACAGCGCGGCTCGAATCGCCGGATCGAAGCGCAGACGGTCTTCGGACATGAGACGATTGTGACGCGCCGGGCGAGTTCAGCGTGAACCGCGATCTAGCACGCCAGGTGCGATGACGGCGCGGGCGTTGCGCGAACGGACCGGATAGGAGAAGGCAACAGGCTCGTCTCCGGTCTCAACCCAATGCAGCACCGTCCTGGACGCCGCGGCATCGCGGATCTCGATCGGCACATAAGTGGAGAATCCCGGGTCGACGTCGCGCTGCTGCAAAGAGCCGGCCAGCCGCCCGTCTCGCACCGAGTACGAGAGCTTGAGCGAGGGAATGCCGGTGCCGTAGACCCAATTGTCGAAAAAACCGGCCAGCGTCGCGCCGCGGGGAAGAAACCCGCGGGCCGCCTCCTCAAACTGTTGCGTGGACATCGGCGAATCCGCAAAACGGGTGCAGAGCGTCCGGAGAAATTCGACGAAGCGCTCGTCGCCCATCCGCTGGCGGAGCATGTGAATAATCCACGAGCCCTTCTCGTAGGTGATGATGCGCCACGCTTCCGGCGCGCTGGAACTACGCAGCCTTGCGCCCCAGACGATCGGACCCGCGGACTCGATGGTCTGCCCCTGCGAGTCGCGCGCGAGCAGGTTCTTGCGGTACTCCTCCAGCACCTGCTGCACTGCGCCCGGGCCTTTTCGCCGCTCGAGGTACATGAGAGCGGTGTAGTTGGCAAGCGCTTCGACAAGCCATTCGTCGGCGTCGCTGGCGGGTACGACAAGGTTGCCCCACCACTGGTGGGCGATCTCGTGCGTCTCCAGCAGATCGAAGAAGAACACCTGCGCGGAGCGAGGCCCGACGCCCGAAGCGGCGCGCGCGGGATCGAGATACGCCAGATTCGACAGGTAGACGAGGCCCGGGAAGCCTTGCCCAAAGGAACCCGGGATCGGCGAGATGGTGTTGGTCTTCAAAGGCGGCGGACCGAGCAGCGAAGACAAATAGGCGAACGTCGAGGCTGTGTTCTGCGAAATGCGGTGCAGCGCGTCGCGATAGGGCTCAAGGGGCGCCATTGGGGGAAGAGCGTCCGCGCGCTTCTGGAATGGCCCGGGGATCGGCGGCGCCGCGGTGGGCGGGGGCGGCATAGGAGGGGGATTGGCGCAGATGCGCAGGCGCAGCGGCCCCTGGAGGAGCTCGCTGGTTTGAAATTTGCCGAGGTTGAAGCCGGCAAAGCGCACCGGCACGGGCGTGACAACGCGAAGGCTGCGCCGGCCCGCGGTCACCGTGTCCTCAACAACGTCGCCGGTGGCGACGAGCGTCAGGTCGGCGGGGAATCTAAAGTGAACATCGAAGTTTGCCAGTCCCATGCTGACCTGCGGATACCACGTGCCGCGGGATTCGACGAAGAGCAATCCGTCGGGAGTGCGGCGAATCACATTGCCGTGGTGGTGGAACTCGATCGTATGGCGGCCTTTGGCGAGCGGATGGGCGGACACGAGGAGGAAGTCCTGGCCGTCGTCGAACAGCGAGGGCGATCCGTCAAGCGGAAGGGGCTGGAAGATTTCAGTCGGCTCACCGTCGATCCGGGCGGAGAGAACCGTCTCGTGAGCGGAGATGAAGCAGGGCACGGCGGCCGGGATGACACCCGGCGCGTCGAAGGTGACCGTGGATGAGGCGTCAAGAGTGAGATTGGAGTCGAAGGAGGCGTCAATGCGGTAGGACGAAGGGGCAGACGGAGGTGTGGGTGTAACGGCGGAAGCGGCTCCCCCCGGAGAGAACGAAGTCCAGATATCGAAGTACTGCCGTTGATTCCGTTCTGCGAACTGTCCGACCGTGACATTAGGCTCATGCGCGGGGTCGTAGACGGCGTCGAAGCCGCCGGCGGCGCTACCGAGCGCGCTGAGAACGAAAACGCCGCCGGCGCGCGTTTGAGACAGCAGATCGAGCACGAGCCGGACAATGAAATTGCGGAGCACGACTCGCAGGGCGGGTGAAGCCTGAGCGGATAAGATCGCAGGGATGTCCTCCTTGCCGGCCGTAGCAGTGGTTACGCGGTCGGCGGCGAGCGAGGCTGCCAGGGCGTCGGCGGAGCCATCTCCCAGAACCAGGAACGCGCCCTGAAAATGAGCGTCCAGAGTGGGGGACCCGGTGAAGCGGGTCAGCGAGAGGCGCTCGGCTCGATTCGGCGGCACTACCAAAACCTCGCCGTCGCCGGCATCTGTGGTCGAAGCGAAATAGGCGCCCGGGCGGATGCCGTGCACCGGTTTGGCGAAGATCAGGTAGCCGGAGTTGAAATAGATCGTCAAACCCGGGCGGGCGATGCGGAAGTCGTGGACGCGGTAACACGCAGCGGGGTCGAGCGTAGCCGAGGCAAGCTCGGCGGCGACGTCGTGTGCGCGCCGGCCTTGTCCCGCAAGGGGGAGAGCGGCCACCAGCGCGAGCATCAGCGCACGCTTCACAGCTTCAGTGTAGGGCTTCGCGAGGCTTGTCCCGCTGGGCTGGGCTGGCGGCCACCCGGACTCCGGCGATCGAAGGCTCGGTGGCCGGTTCAGGCGGGACTTCACCGGCCTCGAGGACTTGGATCGGAATCTCGGCCTCGCCCCACCCGCTCGGATGAGAGATTTGAATCTGAATCGATCCCGGAGGTTTGGCGCTCGCCGCCTCGATGGCGAACTCGTAGTGGGACGGGGCTTCGGTTTCGCGCCCGGCGAATCGCCAGAACATTTCGCCACCCTGGCTCCATGAGAAATGCGTGAGCATCAGCCCCGAGACCGGGTCGCCGGCCGCGCTCTGGACAGAGACGGCGATCTTGATCTGCCCGGCGCCGGTGAGGCCCTCCCGATCCGGTGCAACCAGCCAAGGCTGGCGCCTCTTCCGTTCGGCCGCTATCTCCCTAAGTTTTTCCAGCGCCTTGCGGGCATTCAGCCCGGCACGGCCGGAGTCCGCCGAGAGGCGTTCGAGAACGGGTAGGAAGCGCGGATCTTCGCTGGCCTTCATGGCCCAGGCGGCCGCCGCGCGGAAGAGCGGATCCGGCGATTTGGTCATTTCGACGAGGCCAGGGACCGAGCGGGGGTCTCCGTGGCGATGCAATCCGAGAAGCGCGTTGGCCCGAACACGGTGATGCGGGTCGCGGGCGAATTGTTCGAACACTTGAGCCGTACTGAGGCGGCTGCGTTCCCAAAGCGCTTCGATACGGTCCGCGCGTTGCCGGTGGTCGACGATGAGCGAGGCGCGTTCGGCGGAACCGGGCGGCGCGCCGGGAGCGCCGGCAGCGGCGCTGATGCTGCTCAGAAAGCGGGTGTCGAATTGAGAGATCTCGTGCGCGATACGGACAGCTTCGGAAAGCGAGAGCTCGCGGGGATCGATCAACGTGCGGATGAAAGAGCCACGGGAGGCGACCATTCCGAGGACAGAGCGCGCACCCCACGCCGCCCGTTCCTCATCGAGCAAGGCGACGGCGGCGCGCACCACGCGCGGCTCGTCCAGCGCGATGAGTTCCCGCAGCGCAGCGGTCGTACGGACCGGATCGGCGCTGAACGTACGTAACAGCGCCGCGATACGGAGTGTCAGGTGCTCCGGCATGTCTGTTACCTGATCGGCCAGAGCGAGAAAAGTATGAGTGAAAGGCCCTAGCCGGTTCAGCGGAACACCGAACCGGCCGCCTAGATGAACATTTCCTCGTCGCTGGTGGCCTGCGCCACACTGGGCCGGCTGCCGCGCACCAGGAAATCGAGTGCCGCGCGGACTCCGGCGGCGATGCCGTGCAACTCCCGGACCGGCCACATCACGCTCTCGTGGACCGCCGCGACGGTCTCTTGGGCGCGCGTCATCGTGTCATCGAGGACCAGTTCCATGCGGTCCATCTGCACACGCGCCCGGCTGGTGGCATCGGTGACTATCTCCTCGACCTTGGTCAGTTGTTCGCGCGCCGAGTCCAGTATGGCGCTGGCGCGAGTCGTGATCTCCAGAATCTGCTTCCGGCTCTGATCGACGCCCGCGCGCGTCGATTCCACCAGCGACTCGATCTGCGGGAGCAGAGCAAACACCTTCTCCTGTGTCCCCTTGCTGATGCGATAGATGCCGATCAGCATCGCCGCCTGCACGAACATGGCGATCGCAGCGAGCGCGACGAAAATCGTCATTAGGATAAGCAGAGTCTGTTGGTCCATGTGGAAGAGTGAGGGAAAAGGCGGTTTGGCTTGGCTTTACCCTTCCGTAGTCGGCGCGGGGCCGCGCATCGCTTCGCGGTAGGCCTGTTTCCCGGCTTCAACCGCCGCGGTAACCTGATCGCGCTGGCGAACGACAGTGGCTCGGCCCTTGTCAATCGCCTCATTCACGGCAGCCTTGCCGCGATCCACGGCTTCGCTGGCTGTGTCGCGAAGATCCGAGCTTCGCTTCTTCAGGTACTCGCGCCCGTCGTCGGCGCGGTCCTTGAGATAGTTTCGGGTCTCCTCGCCGCTCTGGGGCGCGAATAAAACCCCCGCCACCAGGCCCAGTCCCAGTCCAAGAAAAAAATAGGGAAGTTTGTTGTCGTCTGCCACTTCGTGCCTCCTAGCTGGTGCGAGCCCGCCTCAGACCTCGAAGCGCCAGCACGCCCCACCGTTCTCAGAATAGCAGGGAGATTCCGGCGGGACGCGGTGCGCGGGTTTTCGGAGGCTAGGAAAACGAGGTGCCGCGTCGGATTGACAACCGGGAGCGACCGTGCGATTATACATATGAGTGAATACTTAATCATGGCTGCCGCTCGTCCCAGTCCCGTTCTCGTGTCCTCCCCGGTACCGGCGTTTCCCGGCATCGCCGCAGGCAAACTCGCTACCGATCTGGATCTGTCGCACGACGAACTGCGCGCGCTGTTGGCGCTGGCCGCCGAAGTGAAGGCGCAGCCGGCGGGGTATCAGGCGGCGTTGGCCGGGCGCTATGTTTCGCTGTTGTTTGAAAAACCGTCGCTGCGGACGCGGATGACGTTTGAACTTGCCGTGAAACAGCTTGGCGGCGATGTGGTGACCTCGACCGGGCCGATCGCGGCGCGGGAGCCGGTGAAGGATGTCGCGCGCAACCTGGAGCGGTGGACGCAGGGCATCGTGGCGCGGACGTTTTCGCAAGACACGATCGACGAGCTGGCAACGTGGAGTTCGGTGCCGGTGGTGAACGCGCTGAGCGACCGGTTTCATCCCTGCCAGGCGCTGGCCGACGCCCAGACGCTGGTCGAGCGGTTTGGGGATTTGAGGGGCCTGACGCTGGCCTTCGCCGGCGACGGCAATAACGTGGCGCACTCGCTGCTGCTCACTCTGACGCGGTTGGGCATGAACGTGCATGTCGCCACGCCGCAGGGCTATGAACCGGATGCCAATGTCGTGGCGCAGGCGAAGCTGTTCGCCGAGGCTGCAGGCGGCTCCGTGAAGATTACGAACGATCCGCACGAAGCGGTAAAAGGCGCGCAAGCCATTTATACCGATGTTTGGGCAAGCATGGGCCAGGAAGAAGAAGCGGCCATTCGCCAAACGCATTTTTCGGCTTACCAGGTGAACGGCGAACTTATGTCCGGCGCCGCTCCCGAAGCGATTTTCCTGCATTGCCTTCCGGCCAAGCGCGGCCAGGAAGTGACCGATGGCGTGATTGAATCCGCGCAATCGGCGGTGTTTGACCAGGCAGAGAACCGGCTGCACGCGCAGAAGGCT
>DAIDIH010000247.1 GCA_027459465.1 Bryobacterales bacterium
TGGCTACGCTGGAGCCGTTCGGCGAGCTTTTCCAGCGAGGCCCGGTAGGATTGCGTGATTTCGGCCTCGACTTCGAGCGCGCAGCGGGCCATGGTGCGCACCGTGTTGATGTGGCAATCGAGCGTGACAAGCCGGAGGGCCTCCTGCCGTTCCAGTTCGGTTGTAGCCGCGCGAATCGAAATCATATCTTCGTACTTCTTATCGGAGAAATCGGAGCGGACATGAAGAAGGATTGTTACGTCTTGCGGGGATATTCGTCTAAAGGTCAGGCGCCGCTGTCCGGCGCTTGGGCTACAATTTGAGGCGGGCATAGCGATTGGCCCGCCGAAACAACCTACCTGGGAGGAGCGTGATACCTATGTCGTCCCCGCGTGCGGAATTGCAGACGGCGCCGCCGGCAGCCGCCCAACTAGCCATAAATACGATCCGGACGCTGGCGATGGACGCCGTGCAGCAAGCCAATTCCGGGCATCCCGGGACACCGATGGCGATGGCGCCGGTGGTGTACGAACTTTGGCAGGAGTTCCTGAACTTCGACCCGGACGATCCGATCTGGCCGAATCGCGACCGGTTCGTGCTTTCGGCGGGCCACGCTTCGATGCTGCTGTACTCGATGCTTCACCTGACCCGCACCAAGGCCGTCAACCCGAAATACGAGACACTGGGCGAACTCTCCGTCACGCTCGACGATATCCGGCGATTCCGGCAACTCGGCAGCAAGTGCCCCGGTCATCCGGAATACCGGCTGACGTCGGGGGTGGAAACCACCACCGGGCCGCTGGGGCAGGGAGTGGCAACGAGTGTCGGCATGGCGATCGCCGGAAGGTGGATGGCGAGCTACTTTAACCGGCCCGGCTTCGAGATGATCGACTACCGGGTGTGGTCGCTATGCGGCGACGGCTGCATGATGGAAGGCATCAGCAGCGAGGCCGCCTCGCTCGCCGGCCACCTGAACCTTGCGAACCTCTGCTGGATCTACGACAACAACCACATCACCATC
This sequence comes from Bryobacterales bacterium, assembly GCA_027459465.1. Classification (GTDB taxonomy): domain Bacteria; phylum Acidobacteriota; class Terriglobia; order Bryobacterales; family Bryobacteraceae; genus JAJYKC01. The sequence continues at coordinate 1,001 of DAIDIH010000247.1, forward strand.
GAAGGCAATACGAGTCTGGCGTTCAGCGACGACGTCGCCACGCGGTTCCTCGCCTACGGCTGGAACGTCGTGCGCGTGGGTGACGCCAACGACCGCGAAATGCTCGCTCGGGCCTACCACGTCGCGACGCGCAGCGACCGGCCGACGCTGATCATCGTCGACAGCCATATCGCCTACGGCGCGCCCAATAAACAGGACACCAGCGGCGCCCACGGCGAACCCCTGGGCGAAGAAGAGATCCGGTTGACGAAGCGCAACTACGGCTGGCCCGAAGATGCCAAATTCCTGGTGCCGGACGGCGTCTATGACACGTTCGCCGAAGGCATCGGTAAACGCGGCCACGCGGCGCGCGAGGCCTGGATGGGAAAATTCCGCGCCTACCAGGCGGCTTACCCCGAACTGGCCGACCACCTCTACCGCATGCAGCACCGGCAGCTTCCCGAAGGCTGGGACAAGGACATTCCGGTCTTTCCCGCCGACGCCAAGGGCCTCGCCACCCGCGACTCCTCGGCGAAAGTGCTGAACGCGGTGGCGAAGAACCTGCCTTGGCTCATCGGCGGTTCCGCAGACCTGGCCCCCTCCACCAAGACACGGCTGACGTTTGACGGGGCGGGGGATTTCAGCGCGGAGAACCCGGCGGGCCGGAATTTTCATTTCGGCGTGCGTGAACACGCGATGGGTGCGATACTGAACGGCCTCTCGCTGAGCAAGATCCGCCCCTATGGCTCCGGCTTCTTGATCTTCAGCGACTATGGCCGGGGATCGATCCGGCTCGGGGCCTTGATGGAGATCCCCGTCATTTACGTCTTCACGCACGATTCGATCGGCGTCGGCGAAGACGGACCCACGCATCAGCCGGTCGAACAGCTTCCCTCCCTGCGCGCAATCCCCGGACTGGTTGTGATCCGCCCCGCCGACGCCAACGAAGTGGCCGAAGCCTGGCGCGTCATCGGCGGACTGCGGCACGAACCGGTGGCGCTCATCCTGTCCCGGCAGGCCCTGCCGACCCTGGACCGAAGCAAATACGCCCCGGCCTCCGGCGTGGCCAAAGGCGCGTATGTGTTGGCCGATGCGACAGATGGTGAGCCGGAGGTGATCCTGATCGGCACCGGCAGCGAGGTATCGCTGTGCGTCGGGGCTTATGAGAAACTCACCGTCGAGGGCGTGAAAGCGCGCGTGGTGAGCATGCCAAGCTGGGAGTTATTCGAGCGGCAGGAGGGCGCCTATCGCGACGCTGTGCTTCCGCCGTCCGTCCGCGCAAGAGTGGCTGTGGAGCAGGCCGCGATGCTCGGCTGGGAGCGGTACGCCGATAGGCACATCGGAATGACCACGTTCGGCGCGTCGGCGCCGCTCAAAGAATTGCTGAAGAAGTTCGGATTCACCGCCGACGCCGTCGCCTCGGCGGCGCGGGAAGAGATCCGGAAGGCGCAGGGAGCATGAAGATCGCCGTAGGAAGCGACCACGCAGGGTTTGAATTGAAGAACGTGATCGCCGAGGATCTGCGGCGCGCCGGGCACGAGGTCGTCGACGTCGGTACTTACTCGACCGACTCAGTCGACTATCCGGATTTCGCCGAGGCGGTGGCGGCGGCGGTGCTCGACGGCCGCGCCGAACGCGGCGTGCTCATCTGCGGCAGCGGCATCGGCGCCTCGGTCGCAGCCAACAAAATCAAGGGTATTCGCGCCGGCATCGCGCACGATACTTACTCTGCGCATCAGGGCGTAGAGCACGACGACATGAATGTGCTCGTGTTGGGTTCGCGCATCACCGGCATCGAGGTGGCGCGCGAGCTGGTATCTACCTACGTAAGAGCTCGATTTAGCAACGGAGAGCGGCACGTACGGCGTCTAATGAAAGTTAAGGACATTGAGGCGAAGTACACCGGTTCACAAGGGACTTAGGGCCACAGCGCGGGCGCGCGGCAGGACGCGCCAGGGAACAGGAGACAAAACGAACATGAATCCCACGACGACCGCAACGATGGCGGCAACGAGCCGCCTGAAGGAACTCAACACGTACGGACAATCCCCTTGGCTCGACTACATCCGTCGCAGCTTGCTCACCAGCGGCGAGTTGGCCGCCATGGTGGAACACGACGGTCTCGGGGGGGTGACCTCGAATCCGGCGATTTTCGAAAAGGCCATCGCCGGCAGCACCGACTACAGCGACATCGTGGAAGAGCTGCAGAAGCTCGACATCCCGGCCATGGAGTTCTACGAGCGCATCGCCATCCGCGATATCCAGGACGCCGCCGACGTCCTGCGCTCCGTCTACGACCGGACCAAACGCCGCGACGGCTACGTCAGCCTCGAGGTTTCTCCCTTCCTGGCCAACGACACCCAGGGCACGATCGAAGAGGCGCGCCGGCTCTGGAAAGCCGTGAACCGCGAGAACCTCATGATCAAGGTCCCGGGTACCGAGGCAGGCATCCCTGCGGTCCGGACTCTGATCGGCGAAGGCATTAACGTCAACGTCACGCTCCTGTTCGCGCTCGAAGTCTACGAACATGTCGCCGAGGCTTACATCGCGGGCCTTGAGTCCTTCGCGAAATCCGGCGGCGACGTCAGCCGCGTAGCCAGCGTGGCGAGTTTCTTCATCAGCCGCATCGACTCCGCCGTCGACGCGATTGTCAAAGCCCGTCTCAAAACCGCCTCGGATCCCTCCGAGCGCGCCATGCTTGCCAGCCTCCTCGGTAAGGTCGCCATAGCAAACGGAAAACTCACCTACCAACGGTATAAAGAGCTGTTCGCCGGGCCCCGCTGGGCCGCTCTCGCCGCGCGCGGCGCCATGACCCAGCGCCTGCTCTGGGCCAGCACCGGCACGAAGGACCCCAGTTATTCCGACGTGCTCTATGTCGAAGAACTCATCGGCCCCGATACCGTAAACACCATTCCCCCCGCCACCCTCGAAGCCTTCCGCGATCACGGCCACGCCCGCGCCACCCTCGAAGACGACGTCATCGCAGCGCATGACGTCATGGAGACGCTCGGCAAAGTGGGCATCTCCATGCAGCAGGTGACCAGCGACCTGGTCAAACAAGGCGTCAAACTCTTCGCCGACGCCTTCGACAAACTGCTTAACTCGGTCGACCGCAAGTGCAAAGTGGCTATAGGTAGCGACGTCAACCGCATGAGCTACGCCGTGCCGGCCGATCTCGCCCGGAAAGTGGAAGAGACGCTCGAAGATTGGCAGATCACCGGCAAAGTGCGCCGTCTCTGGGCCCGCGATGCGCGCCTGTGGACCGGCAAGGACGAGAGTAGCTGGCTCGGCTGGCTCGGCGTCACCGAGGACCAACTGGCCCACCGCGAGCATCTGGAGAGCGTAGCCCGCGACGTGCTCGAGGCCGGTTTCGAACAGGCCGTGCTACTCGGCATGGGCGGTTCCAGCCTCTGCCCCGAAGTCCTCGCTCTTTCCTTCGGACACATCGCGCCATATCCAAAGCTATACGTGCTCGACTCCACCGACCCGGCGCAGATCAAGGCGCTCGACGAGAAGATCGACTACCAGAAGGCCGTCTTCATCGTTTCGAGCAAGTCCGGTTCGACACTCGAGCCCAACATCTTCAAGCAGTATTTTTTCGCCCGCGCCAAGCAGGAACTCGGCGAAAAGGCCGCCTCGCACTTCATCGCCATCACCGACCCCGGTTCGAAAATGGAGCAGGTCGCCCAGGCCGACGGTTTCCGCCACATCTTCCACGGCGTGCCGAGCATCGGCGGGCGCTACTCGGCTCTCTCGGACTTCGGCATGGTGCCTGCCGCCGTCATGGGCATCGACGCGCCGAAGTTTCTCGACCAGGCCGACGTGATGGCCATCTCGTGCTCGTCCTGCCAACCGGTCAACAAAAACCCCGGTGCGACCCTCGGCGTCATCCTCGGCACGGCGGCGCTCGAGGGCCGCGACAAAGTGACCCTCGTCGCCTCGCCCGGCATTCGTGACCTGGGCGCATGGCTTGAACAATTGCTCGCCGAGTCGACCGGCAAGGACGGCAAGGGCTTGATTCCCGTCGATCGCGAACTGCTCGGCCCGCCGGAGGTCTATGGCAACGACCGCATTTTCGCCTATCTTCGCCAGGAGTCCGCTCCCAACGCCTCCCAGGACAAGGCCATCGACGCAATCGAGAAGGCCGGTCACCCGGTCGTCCGGATCGCCGTCACAGACCTCTACAACCTCGGCCAGGAGTTCTTCCGCTGGGAGATCGCCACCGCCGTCGCCGGGTCGATCCTTGGCATCAACGCCTTCAACCAACCCGACGTGGAAGCCAGCAAGATCGCCACGCGCAAGCTCACCACCGAGTACGAACGGAACGGAGCGCTGCCGGCCGAGGCGCCGTTTTTCGACGCCGACGGGGTCAAGCTTTTTGCCGATGAAGCCAACACGAAGGCGCTGCGCGAGGCGGCGGGGCCGAAGGCTCCCCTTTCCGCCTACCTCCGCGCCCACCTGTCGCGCATGAAGGCCGGCGATTACTTCGGCTTGCTCGCCTACCTCCCGATGACCGACACCCACGAACGGGCGCTGCAGGCCATGCGCGTTTCCATCCGCGACGCCCGCCACAACGCCACCTGCCTGGGCTTCGGCCCGCGCTTCCTCCACTCCACCGGACAGGCCTACAAAGGCGGGCCGAACTCCGGCGTCTTCCTGCAAATCACCTGCGACGACGCCCACGACCTTCCGGTGCCCGGCCAGAAATACACCTTCGGCGTCGTAAAAGCCTCGCAGGCACGCGGCGATTTCCAGGTGCTCAGCGAACGCGGCCGCCGGGCTCTGCGAATCCACCTGGCTTCCCCCGCTTCCGGCCTGGAAACCCTGGCGAACGCCATGCGCGAGGCTCTGGCGTAGCCCATGACGGACAACAACGGCATCAACTCGGGCGCTCAAACCGGCGCGGGGAGCACAGCGCGGCCCGGCGATCCTTGCATCATGGTCATCTTCGGCGCTTCCGGCGACCTCACCAAGCGCAAACTCATCCCCGCCCTCTATAACCTCGCGCAGGATCACCTGCTCAACGAAAACTTCGCCATCCTCGGCGTCGCCCGCAACGACTTCAGCGCCGATCAGTTCCGCGACACTCTCAGCCAGGAAATCCCGAAGTTCCTCACCACGAAAGTCGACCCCGCGCTCTGGAAATGGTTCACCGACCGCCTCTACTATCTCTCGGGCGACTTCGCCGATCCCGGCCTGTTTCAAAGAATCAAGCAGAATCTCACCGAGATCGACCAAAAGCACGGCGGCAAGGGGAATTACTTCTATTACATGGCGACGGCGCCCGAGTTCTTCGCGCCCGTCATCCAGCAACTCGGCGCCGCCGGCCTCACCGACGAAGACCAGGGCGGCTGGAAGCGCGTCATCATCGAAAAACCCTTCGGCCGCGACTATGACTCGGCGAAGGACCTGAACAAAAAAGTTCGCGAAGTCCTCTCCGAGCGGCAGATCTACCGCATCGATCATTACCTGGGCAAGGAAACCGTCCAAAACATCTTGGTCTTCCGCTTCGCCAACGGCATCTTCGAGCCGATCTGGAACCGCCGCTACATCGACCACGTCCAGATCACGGTTTCAGAAACCGTCGGCGTCGAAAAACGCGGCGGCTACTACGACCACGCCGGCACCCTGCGCGACATGGTGCCCAACCACATCTTCCAACTCATCAGCCTCACCGCCATGGAGCCGCCCATTTCCTTCGACGCCGACGTCGTGCGCGATGAGCAGGCCAAGATTCTCAAGGCCATCCAACCCATGACTCCGGAAGATGTACTCAGCCGCACCGTCCGCGGCCAGTACGGCGATGGCGTGCTCGACGGCGAAAAACTCGCCGCCTACCGCGCCGAACCCAACGTCGCCCCAAACTCCCGCACCGAGACCTACGTCGCCATGAAACTCTACATCGACAACTGGCGCTGGGCCGACGTGCCGTTCTACGTCCGCACCGGAAAGCGGATGCCGCGCCGGGTCACCGAAATCGCCATCCAGTTCAAGCGCGCGCCCTTCGTCCTGTTCCGCAAAACCTCGGTTGAGGCGCTCCACCCCAACCGCCTCGTGCTCCACCTGCAGCCAGATGAGGGCATCTCGCTCAGCTTCGGCGCCAAGATTCCCGGCACCATCGTGCGCATGGGCGACGTCGACATGACCTTCCGCTACGACGACTACTTTGGCGCCACCCCCAGCACCGGCTACGAGCGGCTGATGTACGACTGTATGCTGGGCGACGCAACGCTTTTCCAGCGATCCGACATGGTCGAGTCCGCCTGGAGTGTCGTCGCGCCGATTCAGGACGTCTGGGACGCGTTGCCGCCACGCTCATTCCCCAACTACGCGGCCGGATCCTGGGGACCCAGGGACGCCGACGATTTGATCGAACGCGACCACCGCTACTGGAGCGCCTGCAGCCACCCGGTCCAGAAGACCTAGCCCTCGGCAAACCACCCGGAAGATGCCCTGGACGTAGCCTGCGGAAGATCCCTATTCATCCACGGCGAGCTCCGAAAGCCACTATATTTTGTAGTGTCTCTCAGACAACGCCTAAATTTAGTGGTTCACCCGCTTTACTTCTTCCTCCGGTCCGTTTACGATATGGTCATCCCCCGAGAAAATGTTTGAGGAAGGGGCCAAGTCGTTTTGCTGAAACTGAAGCGCGTCGAGATCCACGGATTCAAGTCGTTTTTTGACAAGACGGAGATGCGGTTCAACGGGAGCGGCATCGCCGCGATCGTGGGCCCGAATGGTTG
>DAIDIH010000248.1 GCA_027459465.1 Bryobacterales bacterium
GCCGGCGTTTGCTGTCGATCCCGCGCTGCTGCAGATGGCGCCGGACGGGGCCAAGGCGCTCGCCGGCATGCAGATCGCGCAAGGCAAGCAGTCCCCGCTCGGCCGCTATGTGCTGCAGCATCTCGGCACGCCGGGACCGCGCGCGCAGGCGTGGATGAGCCAGGCGGGCTTCGATCCGCGGCGGGATCTGACCGAGATTCTCGTAGCGGCCACAGGATCGAGCACCTCCGTCAACGGAGGCCTCGTGCTGGCGCGTGGAACATTCGACACGGCCCGGCTGGGCGCGGCGATTGAGGCGCACGGCGGCGTTCATGCGGTTGTCCTGGGCTCCGACGTTTACACCGGAGGCAAGTCTCCGCACCCCTGGAGCATCGCGTTCCCGGATAATACGACTGCGGTCATGGGGTCGCCGGACGATGTGAACGCCGCTCTCACCCGGCGAGCTTCGGCAACTCCGGTTTCGACCTCACTGAGCGGCCAGGTCGCACAACTCAGCGCCGCCAACGACTTTTGGTTCCTCACGCTGGGTCCGCTTTCCCAGTTCGCGAATGCGGTTCCCGACCCGTCCGTGAGCAATGCCTTTCAGAACGGAGCGATGTTCCAGGCCGTCACCCAAGCCAGCGGCGGTCTGCACTTCGGCGACAACGTCGTATTCAGCGCGGATGCCGTCACGCGGTCGGACAAGGACGCGCAGTCGCTTCAGGACGTGGTACGGTTCCTGGTCAGCATGATTCAATCTAACCAGCAGCAGAACGCGATGAACCAGCAGATCTCCTCGATCCTGAATTCGCTGACACTATCGACCAGCGCCAACGTCATGCATCTCTCGCTGTCGGTTCCCGAATCGCAGATGGAGGCGTTCCTGGCCGCGTCGTCGCAGCAAAGACGCTCCCTGCGTCCGCCGATGCGTCATGCGCCACCTGCGCCACCGCAGGGCAACTAAGTCCTCAGGAGGAGGGCAAGAAACGGAACACTTCCAGGACCGGCCTTCCGTTCCGGTCGGCGATGGTGTCGACGACCTGTTTGCGTAACCCGATGGATGCCGCGATGCGGTCGAGGCGGGCGCCAACCCCTTGAAATTGCTCCTGGTCGCGGGTGTGACCGAGCCACAACGCATCGGGACGCTGAAGCTTCAGGCGTTCGATGTTGAGGTCGCCTGGTGTAGGCTGGTCGCTCATCACGGCGTCGGCGGCCATCTCGAGCGGCAGCGAGCCCCGATGGAGGACGAGCAGGGGTGTCAAAATGCCCCAGTCGATAACGTAAAACTGGCTCGCGTGATAGTCCGGCGCGCGTTTCGAGAGCGTGAGGATGCCGTCATCCCAGCTCCCGGCCGCTCCGTATCGCGCAAACTGAACCAGATACTGGTTGAAATTCAGCAGGTTCGCGATAAGCACCACCGCGATCCCCAGGGCTGCGGCCCAAGCCCCGGTTCGGCCCCGCGAGGAAAGTTCCGCGAGGGCGATGGCGACAAACAGCGTCGGCATCGGCCAAAGCAGGATCGTATGGTGCACGCTGCCGCCGGCGTTTTGCGTGATAGCCATCTGAAACCACCCAACGCCGATGGCGATCAGGAGGAATAGCATCGGGCGCCGGGCGCCGGTTGACCAAAGCCAGGGCAGGAGTAAAAACGAAGCCAGAACGGCCCACGGGAAGAGGTTGACGCGCCATTGCCCGGCCCAGACGCTCAACCGGGCCGACACGCGCTCGCGGAAAGTGACGGGATCGAGGGGATGGCCCGCACCCGGATCATTAGCCAGATAGCCGAACAAAGCCGAACCGTCCGCCGTGTGCTCGAGGACGGTCGATTTTGGGTACAAATCCTTGAACGTGAAATGAGTGTTTGTACGGAACGTATCCCAGTGGTGGGTACGGTTGTATTGGATGAGGGGCCAGGCGCCGACGAGGAATCCGGTGAGAGCGAGGGCGAGGTTTCGGCGCGAAAAACGAAGCCAGATCTGGCGCGGGAAGACGGCTAGCGACGCGACAATGATTCCTCCCAATGGCCACAAAAACAAGGCTTTGTCCCACAGACCTAGCCCCACAAAAAACGAACCCAACCAGAGGTCCGACGCGCGGTTTGACTGAGCGAAGCGCCAAAAGAGCGCGACAGAGGAGAGCAAAAGGAGATGTTGGAGGACGACCGGCCCCCAATCAAACACACTAGTAAGGATGTAGCTCGAATCGGTGGCCAATAAGAGAGTGGCGAAAATGGCAGCACGGTCAGAGTGGACCTTCTTGGCCAGATAGAACAGCAGAGGCACGGTGGCCGCCGAGAGAACGAGAACGGGCCATCGAACCGAATAAATCGAAGGCTTCCAGCGACTTAGGATCGGGATGTACAGCCAGGTCTTGAGCGCTCCGAGATAACTGAGCAACATGAATGTAACCCTGTGATGGTGCAAACGCACGGTGTACAATACGCCGGCAGTCTGGTAGATTGGTCCGGCAAAGAAGACTTCGTCGTTTTGTATGCCCGGATACGGTAGCACCGATGCGCCGAGAAAAAGGAAACAGAGAAAAGCGAGTGTCTGCGGCCACCTCTTCAGAGATCCGGATAGGCCTTGATCGGGCACGGGTGAGTGACTCATGACGAGACGGTCAACAGATCTGTTGGATACAGTCGGCGCGCACCCCTCATTATATGTGAGGGGTGTGGGCAAAGATGGGGCTCGGCTTTTATTCCCTGAAGGATACGGGCGGCTTCGGGCAACGGAGTCAGGAAGGAACTTCCGGTCATTCCACGTAATGTTTTCGCAAGGGTTATCCGATAAGCAAGGCAATCGGGGTGCGGGGATCGCGATGGCGGAGACCCGGCACCGGCGAGGTGCTACGCTGCCGATCGGCTCCCCGAGGCCGACAGGCGGCGTAGTGATGACAAGTCAGGGCGATGGCGGAGGCGGGCGCTGCCCGGTCCCGTCGGAAGAATTTTCACTTGGCAGTTGAATTGCTGAATGGATGTGCTATGATGCTGAGAGCGATTCACAAAGATAGACGGGAGGCCCGCCGGAGGGTGGTCTTGAGCCGTCAGGGTGAATGCGCTTCTTCCCCGAGCCGGCGTGTTCGAATGTTGAACCTTTTGAGAGGTTGGCGCGTCTATACGGGGTGAACAATAGCTAAAAAGAAAAAAACAACATATAGGAGACCGACATGACGAAGACCGAACTCAACCGATTCAAAGAAATCCTGGAAACCAAGCTCGCAGAGTTGTCCAAGGGCGTCCGCAATCGCGATGGCATCACGATCGAAAAAAGCCCTGACGCGCTGGACGAAGTGCAAAACGCCGCCGAGCGCGAACTGGCGATTCGCAATCTCGATCGTGAATCGAACCTGTTGCGTAACGTGCGCAGCGCGCTACGCCGCATCGACGACGGCACGTATGGCATTTGCCTGCACTGCGAAGAAGAGGTCAGCCCGAAGCGGCTGAACGCGGTGCCCTGGACGCCTTACTGCATCCAGTGCCAGGAGATGGCAGACCGTAACCAGGAAGAGGGCAACGAGGCGTTCGACGACGTGCTTGGGCACGCAGCGTAAGAATTCCTTGGCGGCGTAATCCGGAAACCGGTCCCCAATTTCACATCATGACGGGTGCGGCTCAAAAAGCCGTACCCGTTTTTTCATGGACCACACGAATCGCGGAAACCATTCGACCGGCCGACTCGCGATCCCGGCGCCAGGACTCGAACAGCTTCGCATCGCAGCGGGTGCATCGCCGGGCCGGGGCGATCCGTTCCCGGAGAATCCCGGCGTCCGTCAGTTGCCGGACAACCGTAGCCTCCAGGTCAATGTGCGTTTTCTCACGCAAAATTCGCTGTGTTTGCGGCGAGGATTCATGGGGTTCGCGCAGCGCGTCAGGATGCGCGATCTGGAACTGTTCCGCCACTTCGGGTCCCACTTCGAAACAGCAGTAGCCGATGCCGGGGCCGATGGCGGCGAGGATGTCTGCCGGGCGCGAGCCATAACGGCGCGTCAGCTCGGCGACCGTCTTGGTTGCGATGCCGCCGACGACGCCCCGCCAACCGGCATGGACGGCGGCGACGGCGCGGTGAACGGGGTCGGCGAGGAGGATGGGCAGGCAGTCCGCGGTGCGGATCGGCAACCAAAGGCCGGGTTCGTTAGACACGACGGCGTCGGCCTGTTCGCCGGGGCGCACGGTACCGGCCTCGACGACGCGGTCCGAGTGGATCTGCTTCAAGAGTAACGGCGCTTTGGGCCAGTCACCCGCCAGACGCGTGCCGAAGCCATGATCGAGCCAGGATTGGGCGGCGAGCAGGCGGGAGCGCAGGACGCCATCCGCGTCGAGGAGAAATGGAGCCTCGGTCAACTGACTTTCAGGCACTCGGCGATTTCTTTTTCGCTGATGGCGCCTTCGCGTATGATGCGCCAGTAGGGTTCGGTGATATCGACCGTTGTGTTGCCGGGTCCGTTGCAAAGGCCGCCATCGACGACGAGATTCACCCGGCCGTCGAGCATGGCGAAGGCTTCGATGCCGCTTCGGCAGGTGGGCTGGCCGGAAAGATTGGCGCTGGTGGAAATGAGGGGCTGGTCGAGCCACTCGACGAGGGCGCTGGCGATCTTGGCCCGGGACTGACGGACAGCGAGGCGACCAGTGTTACCGGTGACCTTGAGCGGCACTTTGGAAGAAGCCGGGACGATGATGCTGAGCGGGCCGGGCCAGAAGCGGCGCGTGAGCAGTGTGAAGCGGGCCGAGAGATCCTTTGAGAGGTCCTCAGCCATGAAACTGGAGCTCACGATCAGCGGCAGCGACCGCTGGGCCTCGCGGCCCTTGGCGGCGAAAACCAGGCCCACGGCGTGGAGGTTGAGGGGGTCGGCGACGAGCGTGTAAAGCGACTCGGTGGGAATCGCGACGACTTCCCCGCGGCGGACGGCAGCGGCAGCCCGTTCGATGACGTCTTCGCTGGGGTTTTCGGGATTGACTTCGATAAGGTCAGTGGCCAAGGATTCGTCCCCAGCGGCGCCAGTACGGCGGTGTGGAGCACTCTCCGATCATCATAGCGAAGCTTGGGAGGCGGCGTTTCCCCCGAAAGGCCGCTCGAGCGGGATGGCTTCGGCGACTTCGATGGCGCGCGCGTAGCCGGAAGCGGGCGCGCTGATTTGCACGCCCTGCACCATCGAGCGCACCCGGGTCACCATTTCACGCGCGATCGCGACGCCTTCGGCGCGGGCCTTTTCGGCGCTGTCGGCCTGGCGCATCCGTTCGAGATATTCGTCGGGGACGGGCACGCGCAGCTCGTTCACCATGAACTCCGCGTTGCGGAAGCTGGTGAGCGGCCATATGCCGCATACGACGGGGAGTTTGAACTGTTCGATGTGGCGGAGGAAGTGTTCCAGCAGCTTGAGGTCGAACACCGGCTGCGTGACCACGTATTCGGCGCCGGCTTCGGCTTTCCAGGCGAAGCGGCGAAGTTCGTCCTCGATGTTCAGCGCGCCGGGATTGGCGCCGACGCCGATGAGGAGTTCGGTTTTCGAGCCCATCGCGTTGCCGCCGATATCGAGGCCGCGGTTGAGATTGTTGGCGATGTTGCAGAGGCCGATGGAATCTACGTCGAAGACGGCGGTGGCGTCAGGGTACGTGCCCATGCGGGGCGGGTCGCCGGTGATGCAGATGAGATTGCGGACTCCGGCGGCGTGCGCGCCGAGCAACTCGGACTGGATGCTGAGGATGTTACGATCGCGGCAGCAGAAGTGGAGCACGCACTCAATACCCGCTTCGCGCTGGAGGATCTGGCAGGTGACCATGGCGCTCAAGCGGGCGCTGGCGCGCGGGCCGTCGGGGACGTTGATGACGTCGATGCCGCGGGAGGCGCAGAGTTTGGCGCCGGCAATTTCGCGAGACGCGTCGACGCCTTTGGGCGGAACGATTTCGACGAAAGAAACGAACCTGCCGGCAGCGAGTTTTGCGCCGAGGCCGGACTTTTCCGCCGCCGGGGTTTTGGCGAGCGGCGCGGGCGCGGCGGCAACGCGGCTTGCGACGGCGGCGTGCGAGAACGCCGGACGTCCAGGCTGGAGCGAGCGCGCTTCGCTGCGAATGAGCTTGATGTGTTCGGGGGTGGTGCCGCAGCAGCCGCCGACGATGCGGACGCCGGACCAGAGGAAGCGGCGGGCATACTGCGCCATGTACTCCGGCGAGCTGAGGTACAGGTTGCGTCCTTCGATGCGCACGGGCAGGCCGGCATTCGGCATGGCGCTGAAGGGCTTCCCGGAAAACGCCATCATGCGCTCGATGGTTTCGAGCAGAAGCTTGGGGCCGGTGGAGCAGTTCAAGCCGATGACATCGACGGGCCAGGAGTCCAGGGCGCGGGTGTAGGTCTCCACATCCGTGCCGTCGGCAAGGTTGCCGTCGTCGTCGACCGTGAGTTGGGCGACGAGGACGAGTTCGTCTCCCGCGGCTTCGCGCACGGCGAGAACGGCTTGGTGGAGTTCGCTGAGATTTGAAAATGTTTCGAGGACGATGAGGTCGACGCCCGCGCCGATGAGGGCTTCGGCCTGCTCGCGGAACATGGCGCGGGCTTCGGCGAGGGAGGTGGGGCCGAGGGGTTCGATGCGGATGCCGAGCGGTCCCATGGCTCCGGCGACAAAGGCGGAGTTTCCTGCCGCCTGCCGGGCGAGACGCACTCCGGCGGTGTTAATGTCGGCAAGCTTTTCGGCCATGCCGAAAGCAGCGAGGCGGGCGCGGTTCGCTCCGAAGGTATTCGTCTCAAGGATTTCGGCGCCCGCGCGGACGTACTGCTCGTGGGTTTCGAGCACGAGTTGCGGCGAGGAAAGATTCAGCTCGTCGTAGCAGCGGTTGAGGAAGACGCCGCGGCCGTAAAGCATTGTGCCCATGGCCCCGTCAGCGACGATGGCGCGCTCGGCGAGGCGTTGGCGGAACAAGCTCGCCTTGGGAGACACTGCTGCGCCTTGGGGAGTGGACGGCAAATCTCAGTTTAGCGTACGTGTTAGAACAGATCACCTGCTCTTGGAGAGCCGTCAGATCACGCCAATGTCGTGCAAGATCTCCTTCAGTTGCGTCCGTTCCTCGGCGATCAAATCGTCGCCGGGTCCCCGAACAGGTCCGCCGGCGAGGCCGATGATCTCCAATGCGGCTTTCATCACGCCAACGTAAATGTGGCCGGAGGCGAAGCCGGGCAGGATCCATGGGTCGTGGCCCCGGCGTTGCGCGCAGGTTCCCACGAACTCGTAGAGTCTCCCGCTCCTGGCGATAACACTCCTTACGCGGCCAAAGTCGCAAGCATCCGCGGCATCCAACAGATCGAGAGAAAGTTCCGGCGCAAGATTGGCTGTCCAGGACACAAAGCCCGGACAGCCCAGCGCCGCTGCGTAGGCGAACTGCAGATCGCCCAGACCGCAAAGGACCGCCATTCGACGTGGACTGACGGTGTCCCTGATGGCCTTGTAGAGCAGGACGTCGCTGGTGTTCTCCTTGTCCGCAACGATGTTCGGATGTTCGGCACACTTAAGCATCAAGTGCGGCGGCATCCAGAGTTTGGACACGGCCGGATTGTTGTAGACCATCAGGCCGATATTGAGGGCGTCGGCCACTTTGAGAAAGTGACGAACCAGTCCCGCCTCGCTCGGCACGTGATAGTAGGGCAGGACGACTTGAACGCCGTCGGCTCCAGCGCTCTGCGCTGCCCTGGAGAGTTCGATGGTGCGCTCCGTGCCCGCAGCCGAGGTTCCGGCGACGACCGGAAGTTTGCCACCGCTCGAGGCGATGACGGTTTCGATGACCTTGAGGCGTTCGGCGTCGGAGAGCGCGTAAGCCTCACCCGTGCTGCCAACGGGCACGAGCACCAGGCGTCTGCCGGCACATTTCTTCGTTAAGAACTGGGTATTGGCCCGAAGGCCATCGAGGTCCAGGCTGCCGTCGCGATTCAGCGGTGTGGCCTGGACAACCACGACGGCCTTGATCCTCTCCCGCATCGCTTCAGGTGTGAGTGGCATACATGTCTCCTTACGCAAAGTGACCCCTAGCGGCTTCTCACGGCGCATCTAAGTGTTATTACATTATAAGCTCTACTTACATCTTTTACTGCCGCATAAGCCATCCTACAAGGGATGGCGCGGCTCTATCAGGAGGGAGATGGCGGAAACGGCTGGATGGTCCCGCGGCAGTTATTCGACGATGATGGCGCGGATGTAGCCGGTTTCCGGGCCGGCGAGGCCGGGAAAGAGGATGAGGGAGGCGCAGGCGGCAACAATCCGGGGTGGCGGCGTGGGCGACGTTGAACCAGAGCCTGGCGGCAGACGTAGTTGAGCAAAGAGATGCCGGAATGCAGCGGATCAACCCGCAGTGACGGATGGAGACGTTCCGCGCGAAAGGGGTGTAATAGAAGCTTATGGAGTCCTTCTCGTCGTCCGCGTCCCTGGCCAAGGAGCTCATCGCGCCGCTTCGCGACGACATCATACGGCTGCTGACAGAGTTGGTGAGAACCGACACGGTGGCCATTCCGCCGCAAGGGAAAGAAGCCGCCGGGCAGGCGGTGCTGGTGGAGTTCTTGCGATCGTTTGGGGTGGATACGGAGGTCTATGAGACGGCGTTCGTCACGACGTCGGGACACCGCTCGGCGAGGATGGATCGGGATTACAGCGGCCGCCGGAACGTGCTGGCGGTGGTCGCCGGCTCGGGACGCGGCCGCAGCGTTCTGTTCAACGGCCACATGGACACGGTCCCGCCGGGACATGGCAAATGGGCCGGCAGCCCATGGTCCGGGGCTTTGCGCGATGGACGGCTGTTCGGGCGCGGCAGTTTCGATATGAAGGGCGGGTTGGCGGCTCAGTTCGGCGCGATCTGCGCGCTGCGCAAGCATGGTGTCCGGCCCGGAGGAGACGTCTACGCCGAATCCGTGGTGGACGAGGAGTGGGGCGGCGGAGGCGGAACGCTGGCGGCCAGGCTGCACGGCCCAAACCCCGATGCCTGCCTGATTCCGGAGGGCACGCAGATGGAGGCTGCGCTGGCGACACGCGGCGGCGCGGTGATCGATATCGGGTGCGAGGCCGGGAACGCCGCGGCGTATTTCTCCTCCGGGGAAGTCGTGTCGCCCGCAGTCCCCCTGGGCCGGCTGCTCGCCTGGGTCGAAACCTGGGTTGCGAGGCGGAAAACGGTGAAGCCGGACGAGGCTTATCGCCAGTTCGACGATCCCGCGCCTGTGCAGGTGCTGGCCATCGAGGCGAACCGGTTTGATTTGACTGAGCCATATAGTGTTCCGCTAAAGGCAGCGGTGCGAGTCTATTTTCAGTTTCTGCCGAGCGAGAATCCGGAACAGGTGCTCGCGGAGGTGCGCGCGTCGCTTGAGGATTTCCGGCGCAAGGATCCTTTCTTCCGCGATCACCCGCTCTTCTGGAAGCCGGCCTACGATCCTCCGCTCGTTGGCCATGCCCTGGCCGCGGATCATCCCTGGGCCCGCACGTTCGTCAAAAGTGCGTCGGCCGCGATGGGAGAGCCGGTCAGGGTGACGGCGGCGCCTTATCCCTGCGACGCGGGCCTGGTGCAGCGCGAGTTTGGCATTCCTACGCTGCTGTTCGGGCCGCGCGGCGCGGGCGCCCACAATCCCGACGAATACGTTGAAGTGGAATCCGTGCTGGAGACGGCTACCGTTCTGCTTGCCGCCGCGCTGGAATGGTGCGCGGCCTGACGCTGCTGATAATCTGATGCTTATGCGTCAGGCGTGAGAACGTGAATTTCAATCTGCAAACCTATAATCGTTTCCTTCTGCTCGTCGCCGGGCTCGGAGGACTGCTCTACGGCGTGGACGTGGCCATCATCGCCGGCGCCCTGCCCTATCTGGAAGCAACGTCGGGGCTGACGGCAGGCCAATTGTCGATCGTGGTGGCCGCCGTGCTGTTGGGCAGCGTGATCTCCACGGTGTTTGCGGGCCTGTTGTCGGACTGGCTGGGACGCCGACTGGTGATGACCCTCAGCGGGATTCTTTTTGTAATCAGCATTCCGACGATTGCGCTGTCGCACGGCTATGGGCCGCTGGTAATGGGCCGATTGCTGCAGGGGATCAGCGCGGGGCTGATAGGGGTCGTGGTGCCTTTATATCTGGCCGAGTGTCTGGAGGCGTCAAGCCGCGGCAAGGGAACCGCGGTGTTCCAATGGCTGCTGACGCTGGGCATTGTGGCCGCGGCGCTGGTCGGCATTTATTTCAGCTACCGGGTGAATGCCGTGGCGAGTCTGGGAAATCCGGCAAAGGTGTTGGCGTTTGAGGATATTGCGTGGCGCAGCATTTTCTGGGTCTCGCTTCCGCCGGGCGCGCTGTTCGTTCTCGGCAGCACGATGGTGGCGGAGTCGCCGCGATGGCTTTTCCGCCGCGGCAGGAAAGAGGCCGCCCGGGCCGCGCTGCTTCGCTCGCGAACGCCGAGCCAGGCCGACCTCGAAATGCAGGAGATGGAGCACACGGCGCCGGCGGGCGCCGCCAATCGGACGAAGGTGCGCGAGTCGCTGCTGCGCCGCAAGTACGTTGTTCCGTTTCTGCTCGCCTGCATCATTCTTGCCTGCAATCAGGCGACGGGCATAAACTCGATCATCGCCTACAACACGAACGTCTTGATCCAGAGTGGCCTGTCGGATCTGGCGGCGCACTGGGGTTATGTCATTTTCACGGTGGTGAATTTTCTGGCCACGCTCGGCGGGGCAATGCTGGTTGACCGGAAAGGCCGCAAATTTCTGCTGTCGTTCGGGACTGCGGGCATTATCGTGGCTCTGATTGGCACCGGACTGCTGTTCGCGCGGCCTGAGAAGCTGCGAGTGGACGCCAGGAACGCGGTGCAGGCCATGGTGACGCCGGACCAGAAGGTCAGCCTGCTTTATGGCAAAAAGACCGCCGATACGCTGCTTGAGGCCGAGGGCGTGGCGGGCAGAAGGATTGAAGACCGGCCGACTTCGCTGATCATTATCTACTCGTACGGCGATTTCCGCGCGGCGACCAAGGCGGCTCGTTCCGACGACACAGCCGCGAAGCCCCTGGAGATAACACGCGAAGCCGCCGTGCCGGCGAACAAAGTGGTCGCGTTCTTTTCCAATCCGCTGGGCAATCTGGACGCCGCCCGGCGCGCGAACCTGAAAATCGAGAACGCGCTCATTACCCCTGTACCTGGCGGAAGCAATGGCTGGATGGTGGCGCTGACACTGTTTATCTTCGTGGGCTTCTATGCCGTCGGACCGGGCGTGTGCGTGTGGCTTGCGCTCTCGGAGTTAATGCCCACGCGCATCCGTTCGAACGGCATGAGCATCGCGCTGCTGCTGAACCAGGGCGTCTCGACGACGATCGCGGCGGTCTTTCTGCCGGTGGTGGGAAGGTATGGTTACTCGACGATGTTCTTGGGGTTCGCCGCCTGCACTGTGATTTATTTCGTGACTGCGGCCTTCTTCCTGCCGGAGACGAAGGGCAAGACGCTGGAACAAATCGAGGAGCATTTCGAGCACGCCCACAGGTAGCCCGCGGCCAAGAGGTGCGATCCGTTCCTCATCCGATCCCGAGGTCGTCGATGCGCTCTACGGGAGTACCGCAGTCCCGGCACAGGAGAGAACCGCAGTCGCCGCAGACGAGGGGGTCGGCGACGGGTTTCGCACAGTTGGGGCAGTAAAACTCCGGGTTTTGAGGATCGGGGCTGGGCGGCGGTGTGGTCACGATTTCGTGCAGCCGAGGAAAGCGCGGGTTTCGCGGAGGAAGAGATCGAGTTGGTCGTGGTGGACCCAGTGGCCGGCGTTGGGGACCTTGACGAGGCGGCAATTGGGAATCGCTTTGAAGCGCGGGTCGTCTTCGGGGTCGTTCATGAAGCTTTCCATGCCCCAGAAGAACAGAGTGGGGCAGCCGATGTTGCCGTAGAGCGCGATGGAATCATCGAAGTTCTGGCCGTAGGGGGGAAAGAGGCGGGCGAAGTTATCGAACTTCCAGATCATGGAGCCGTCGGCGTTCCAGTTGGTTCCGTGGAGGGTGAGGTGTTCGGCGACTTCATCGGAGAGGTGCGGGTTGGCTTCCTTCATGCGCGCGACGGCGGCGGAGAGGTTGGGGTAGCTGTGCGGGGTGCGGCGTTCGATGCGGCGGGTTTCTTCGATCCAGTAGCGGATGCGCTGGGGCGCGGGGGCGTGGACGCGGTGGTTGCGGGGGAAGCCGAGGCCTTCGATGGAGACGAGGCGCTCGACGCGCTCGGGATAGACGCCGGCGTAGGTGGAGGAGATGATGCCGCCGAGCGAGTGGCCGATGATGCAGATGGTTCGGCGGCCGATGACGTCGACCATTGCGCTGACGTCGAGCGCGTGTTCGGCGATGGAGTAGAGCGCGCCTGGCGACCAGGCGCTGTTGCCGTGTCCGCGGAGGTCGAGGGCGTAGACGTGGAAGTCGTTGCGGAGGGAACGGGCGACCCAGTCCCAGTTGCGGGCGTGGTCGAGTCCGCCGTGGACGAGCAGGAGCGGAGGTTTTGAGTCGTGGCCCCAGTCCCAGAACTGGAGTTTGAGGCGGTGGGAGTAGAAGAAGTGGGATACGGGTTCCAAGAGATTATCGTAGAACGCGCGGCGGCGGGGCGCCGATCGGAGATGAAATCTGGGAGGCTGGAGAGATGGAGAACGGCAGGAAGCCGGAGGGTGTGAGGCTGCTGAAGGTGGGGGTTCTCGGGTGTGGGCCGATTGCGCAGGCGGCGCATTTCGACAGCGCGCTGAAGGCCCGGAATGCGGAGTTGTTCGCGATCTGTGACCTGGCGGATGATCTGCTCGAGCGCATGGCGTGCACCTACAGCCCTCGGAAGACGTACCGGAATTACGAGGCGATGCTGGCCGATCCGGAGGTTGAAGCGGTGGTGGTGGCGACCTCCGATGCGTTTCACGTTCCGGCGAGTCTGGCGGCGCTCGAGGCGGGCAAGCATGTGCTGTGTGAGAAGCCGCTTGGGGTTGCGGTTGAAGAAGTGGAGGCGTTGCAGCGGGCCGTAAGGGCGAGCGGGCGGGTGCTGCAAGTGGGGCACATGAAGCGATTCGACGCGGGGTTCGAGAGCGCGAGGCGGTTCATCAACGAGGAGATGGGCGAGGTTCTGGCGCTAAAAGCGTGGTATTGCGACTCGACGCACCGGTACGAGTTGACCAACGCGGTGCAGCCGTATCTGTTCAAGAGCATGCGGGCGAAGCGGCCGGCGGTGGATCCAAAGTCGAATTTGCAGCGCTACTACATGCTGGCGCACGGATGCCATCTGCTCGATACGGCGCGATATTTGGGCGGAGAAATTGTCGAAGTGGATGCGCGCCTGCGGGAACGGTTCGGCGCCTACTGCTGGTTCGTGGATGTGGCGTTCGCAAGCGGCGCGATGGGCCATCTGGACCTGACGGTGGCGGTGCGGATGGATTGGCACGAGGGGTTTCAGATGTACGGCGAGAACGGGAGCATTGTCGCCAAGACTTACAACCCGTGGCTGTACAAAACGAGCGACGTGGAGATTTTTCATGAGGCGACGGGCGAGACTACGCGTGTGCTGGGGGCGGACGGGCATTTCTACCGGCGGCAACTGGAGGCGTTCGCGGACGTGATCCTTGAAGGGGCGCCGATGACGGGGGCCGATGTGGAGGATGGAGTTGCCTCGGTGCGAGGGATGGCGGCGATTTCGCAATCGGTGAAGAGCGGCAAGCCAGTGAAATTAGCAGACGTGTCCGGGGGCGTGGAATGAGGCTGGGGATTTTTGCCAAGACGTTCGAAGGGACGACGCCGGGAGTGGTGTTTGAAGCCGCGCGGCGCGCCGGGTACGAGTCCGTGCAATACAACATGGCGTGTTCTGGGCTGAGCCCGCTTCCGCTCGCGATTCCCGATGAGGTCGCCGATGCCGTGCGCGCGGCGGCGGAGGAGAACGGAATTGCGATGGAAGCCATTTCGGCAACGTACAACATCATCCATCCGGACGCAGGGGAACGCGAGCGCGGGCGGCGGGCGTTTGTGGCAATCGCAGCGGCGGCGCGGCGAATGGGGGCGAAGCTTCTCACCTTGTGCACGGGCACGCGGGATGCGCACGACATGTGGCGGCATCACCCGGAGAACTCGAGCGCCGCGGCGTGGAAGGAGATGTGCGGGGAGTTTCGCGGGCTGCTTGCGGTGGCCGAGGAACATGACGTGTTCGTGGGCGTCGAGCCTGAGTTGGGCAACGTGGTGAGTTCGGCGCGGCGGGCGCGGAAGTTGATTGACGAGATGGAAGGCGGGCGGGTGCGGATCGTGTTCGACGCGGCGAATTTGTTCGAGGCCGCAGATGTGGCGCGGCAACACGCATTTCTTGACGAAGCCGTGGAGATGCTGGGCGGATGGATTGCGATTGCTCATGCGAAGGATCGGCTGGCGGACGGACGATTCGGAACGGCGGGCGATGGCGTGCTTGATTACCCCTATTACCTGAGGGCACTGAAGCGGTGCGGGTTCGAGGGCAGCCTGATCACGCATGGGCTGGCGGAGACGGACGCGGGCCGAGTGGCGGCGTTCTTGCGAAAGCAGATTACCGCGGTGGAAGCCGGAGCATGAAGCCGCTCGTGTATGAGCACGAGGGATTGCGACTGGCGGCGTGGGAGACGGGCAAGCGGCCGGCGATGGTATTTCAGCACGGGTTGTGCAGTGACGCGGGCCAGCCCGGCGAGGTTTTCCCGGCTGAGAGCGGATGGCGGTGCGTGACGCTCGAGTGCCGGGGTCATGGCGGTTCGGAGGCGGGCGAGCCGGAGGAATTTTCGATCGCAACATTTTCCGGCGATGTTGTTTCGATGATGGAGGCCTGGAAACTGGCCCCGGTGGTACTGGGCGGGATCTCGATGGGCGCGGCGATGGCGCTGCGAATCGCGGCGCTACGGCCGGAACTGGTCCGTGGCCTCGTGCTGGCGCGGCCGGCGTGGATGGCGGAAAACGCGCCGGCGAACATGCGGCCTAACGCGCTGGTGGGAGACCTTCTGCGGCGCCTCCCTGCTCCGGAGGCTCGCGTGCAGTTCGAGAATTCGGAGACGGTGCGTGAACTTGCAGGCGTGGCGCCGGATAACCTTGCATCGCTGCGCGGGTTCTTTTCGCGAGAGCCGGTGGAAATTACGCGCGAGTTGTTGTGCCGGATTTCGGCGGATGGCCCGGGTGTAACGGAGGAACAGATCCGGGCGATCCGCGCTCCGGCAATGGTGATTGGCGCGGCGAAGGATTTTGTTCATCCGCTCGAGATGGCGAAGGAGTTGGCGTCGTGGATTCCGGCCGCCGAACTGGTTGAAATCACGCCGAAGGCAGTGAGCCTCGAGGAGCATCGGATGGGCTTCCGGGCGGCCGTAGCGGCATTTTTGAAGCGCGTCGAAGGCGGCGCCGCGATTGGGGGAGATTGAAGCGTGGAAAAGAAAGCAGACTTGCTTCGGCAACTTCACCGTCCCGTGCTGGTGCTACCGAACGCCTGGGATGCGGCGAGCGCGCGCATTTTCGAGAGGGCCGGTTTCGCGGCGATCGGGACGACGAGCGCGGGCATTGCGTTCGCGCTGGGTTATGCGGACGGTGAGCGGGTTCCGCGCGGGGAAATGATGGACGCGGTCAAGCGGATCGCGCGGGCGGTTCAGATTCCGGTGACGGCGGACGTGGAGGCCGGGTACGGCGATGCGGAACAAACGGCGCGCGAGGTATGGGTGGCTGGCGCGGTGGGGATGAACCTTGAGGATTCAACAAGCGATGGGCTATTCGATCTGGCGCCGGCGATCCGCGCGGTTCGAGCCGCCGTGCCGGCGATGGTGATTAACGCGAGAACCGATATTTTCTGGCGGCGGGTGGGAGACGAGGCGACGCGGTTCGAGCGGGCGGTGGAGCGGTTGAACGCCTACCGGGAGGCGGGCGCGGACTGTTTGTTCGCGCCCGGCGTTCAGGACGGCGCGACAGTCGTGAGGCTGGTCGAGGCCGTGCGCGGGCCGCTGAACGTGCTTGCGGTGGCTGGGACACCTCCGGTGGCAGAACTGAAGCGAATGGGCGTTGCGCGGGTGAGCACCGGGAGCGGGCCGATACGCGCGACGCTGGGACTGCTCGACCGCATGGCGCGGCAACTGCACAAGGACGGCGCGTATCTGGCGATGTTGAACGGGGCGATTCCTTACGCAGAGGCGAACAGTTTGTTCGTGGACACGCAGGAGAGTTCAGGGCGCTGAGTGGCGCAGATGCTTTTCTCGGTAGTGGCGTTTGATGTCGGGCCAGAATTCTTTGAGGACCTGGGAGATGGAGTCCGTGGCGAGTTGCGTCCAGAAGCGCTGGACGTTATCCAGCAGCGTGCGCTCGCCGGGGTAGTACGCGTTGCCTATGCCCGCGGCGGTAGCGTTGCCGAGAAATTCCGCAAAGTTGAACATGGTCCGGCCGCTGTCATTTTTGGTGACGAAGATGCGCGAAGCCGCGTACCAGGTGCGGCCCCACTTCGAACCGTGGCCGCGGCGGAAGTAGCGCGGGTCTTCGCG
Source organism: Bryobacterales bacterium (assembly GCA_027459465.1). Taxonomy (GTDB): domain Bacteria; phylum Acidobacteriota; class Terriglobia; order Bryobacterales; family Bryobacteraceae; genus JAJYKC01. Next base: position 16,436 of record DAIDIH010000248.1, read on the forward strand.
GAGCAGCACGGGGAAGACGCCCTCGGTGAGGTAGTTTCCAATGAGTTGGTCGGCAAGGCCGGTGGCGTAGCGGTGGCCGAAGCCGATGGTGCCCTGGCCGAAGGCGGGGTGGGAATCGTCGCCCTGGGCGATGGAGGCGAGAAAGAGAGCGTTGAGAAAAATCGGGCCGTCCGTGCTGTCCTTTGTGGCGATCCAAAGCTTACGGCGGTTGGTGATGGGAGAATACGTGGCGGACTCGTTGGCGGTGCGGTAGTTGGGAAGTACGCCGAAGATGCGTTTATCGATGGGGAGTTCGCCGGGCTGGGCTGGTTTCTGGGGCGCGGGGAGGGTGGATGTGGAAGCGGGAGGATTTCCGTTCGAAGCAGGGGTCTGCGCAGAGAGGGTGGCGCCGGCTGAGGCGGCGAGCAGGAGTCCGAGGAAGACGCTAAGAAGCCGGTTCGGGGGATTCACAATGGAAAAGATATGACGAACCACGACCTCGAGAAGTTGCTTGGGCTTTCGAGCCCGCCCATCGCGATTGGCCTGCTGGACGAAATTCCCGAGGGCGTGGCGCGGTGGGAAGGCGGCGCGGCGTGCGCCGTGGCGCCGTTTGCGCTGGCGCGGAAGCAGCCGGCGTTGTCGTTCTGCCGTAAGGGAAACCGGACATTCAGCGGAATGCCGGTTGAAGAGATGTACTTGTCCATACCGGGCGAGGATAGGGCCAGGCTGGTGGTGGCGCGTGATGAGGCCGACGAAGCGAACCGCGCGATGGGCGACCGTTACACGCAGCGGCGCAGTCTGTTTCCGATTCTGAATTAACGTGAGTTGCTGGATTAACGAAGTCGAGGTGCGGCGTCTGCTTCGGCTCGATGCGCTCGAAGGGGCGATGGAGCGCGCCCTGACGTCCTATTCAAGTGGTCGAGTGACACAGCCGCTGCGTCCGGTGATCGAGGCTACGGACGGGCTACTGGCCACGATGCCTGCGCTTGACCGCGACGCCGGCCGGATGGGGGCGAAGCTGGTTTCGGTGTATCCGGGCAACGCAGTGCGCGGACTACCGTCGCACCAGGCGGTGATTGTGCTGTTTGACTCCGCGACGGGCGAGCCACTGGCGGCGATGGACGGGCGGTACATCACGGAGATGCGGACGGCGGCGGTCTCGGCGGTATCGCTGCAGTGGCTTGGTCCGGAGGCGGTAAAGCGGTTGGCGCTGGTGGGAAGCGGCGTGCAGGCGCGGAGTCATCTGGAGATGCTGCGGCGCGGGCGGAGCTTCAAAGAGATTCGTTGCTGGAGCCCGCGCAAGGAGAGACGGGAGCGGTTCGCGGGAGAGCACGAAGGGGTCCGGGCGTGCGAGACCGCGGAGGAAGCGGTGCGAGGCGCCGATGCGATTGTCGTGGCGACGCAGGCTCGGGAGCCGGTGGTGAGGGCAGGCTGGGTGAAGGAAGGGGCGCACGTGATGGCGGTTGGGGCTTGCCGGCCGAATGAGCGCGAGTTAGACCCGGAGTTAGTAGCCGGGGCGGAGTTATATGTGGATTCGCGGGAGTCAGCGCTGCGGGAAAGCGGGGACGTGATGCTGGCAATTCGCGAGGGGGTGTTCGGCGAGGACCATATCCGGGCAGAGTTAGGCGAGGTGGTTGCGGGAATTAAGGTGGGACGCGGCGCGAAGAACCGCACGACAGTGTTTAAGTCGCTGGGGCTGGCGTGTGAAGATCTTGCGGCGGCCGGGCTGGTGTGGGAGGCGCGGGGCAGTTAGCCGGACTGCACGAGACTGTAGAGCAGTACGGCAAGAACCATGAGACTTACTACGACATATAAGTGGTCACGCTCGAGATAGAAACCGGCGGCTGCGAGGGCCACGCGAGCGATGGGCGTGGCGATTAACAGGAGTAAACCAAGTTGAATCAGCCCTTCGCCGCGGAACTGGCCGGCCGAGTGGAGGATTCCGGGGATGGTGCGGACATCGGGTCCTTCAATTCGAAACGTCTGATACTGCGTAGTATCCGAGTGGTGGCGGACGAGATAGACGATCCCGCCAAAGACGACGACACTGGCCGCCAGCAGGACGCCCGCGCGAAGCAAATTGCCGATGATATTTTCGAGGCGATTGTCGTCCATGTTGTTCAGATAGTTCCTCTCACGCCGTTGACGATCATTTCGACGGCGAGGACAAAGATCACGGCGGCGAAGACAAAGCGCAGGGTTCTTACGCGGACGCGCATGAGCACCTTAGTGCCGAGGAACGCGCCGCCGAGCACGCCGAGCATGACGGGCATGGCGACGCGGGGGTCGATGTAGCCGCGGCTTAAATAGACGCCGGCGCTGGCCGCGGCGGTGACGCCGATCATGAAGTTACTTGTTGTGGTGGAGACGCGGAAGGGGATTTTCATCGCGCGATCCATGGCGATGACCTTGAGCGCGCCGGAGCCGATGCCGAGGAGGCCCGAGAGGGCGCCGGCGCCGAACATGAGGCTGAATCCGGCCGGGACGTTCTGCACGCCATACTTCTGACGCCCTCCATGAAGCGGATAATCGCTGGCGAGGCGGAGACGTTTGGCGAGAGAATCCGATTCGATGGGCGGTCCGGAATCGGGGCCGGCGTTAACGACAGTCTGGAACGCGGAATGGATGAGGACGAGCCCGAAAATGACGGCAATGATGTGAGTGGCGACGTGAGCGGCGAGGAAAGCGCCTAAGATTGCTCCGAGGGTGGTGGCGATTTCGAGGAGCATTCCGATGCGGATATTGGAATAACCCTCCTTAACATATGCCGCCGCCGCACCGGAAGAAGTGGCGATGACGGAGACCAGCGAGGCGCCGATCGCGTATTTGATATCAACGCCGAGCGCGAGCGCGAGCACCGGCACGACGACTACTCCGCCGCCGAGGCCGGTGAGAGCGCCCAGGAAACCAGCGACCGTCGCCGTGGCCCACACCACGAGCGTGAATATCCATGCCGTCATTGAATCGACCCGTTCCGCAGGAATTTGTAGTATACCCGAAGCGATTTTCCGGACGCCGGAATTGCGCCAGGGCGGGGCCCCGGTGGATTCAAACGGAAAGGCCCCTCAGGCGCCGGCTTTCCACTTAGAGAAGTAGAACAAAAGCGGTGTTCTGCCGGTATTGCGGATACCGTGAAGTTTGTTGGCGCCGCAGTACATCATGGTGCCGAGCGGCGCGGGGCTCCACTTGCCGTCGAGAAAGATGCTGCCGTTGCCCTCGGCGATGACGACGATTTCTTCTTCCGGGTGCTGGTGCGGCGGATGGGGTTGCTGGCCGGGATGGAGCAGGACACTGCCGGCGAAGAGGGACTGGAGTTGACCGGTCGGGCCGTCGAAATAGACGCTGGTTTCGCCGAAGTCAGCCTTGGTGACTTTTGCCGCGGAAGCGCGGACCGTGGATTCAGAAAGACCGGATGCGGCGAAGGCCGGCGTGAGCAGAGCCGGAAGCAGAAACATGTCGCGACGGGTTGCCATATAGGCGCGATTATCGCATGACCCGCGTAGTCAGTAGAGCTCCGGGTAAGCGGTTTTCATTTCGGAGGCGCGCTCGATGGCCGTGCCGATCTGGACCAGGCGGCCGGTGCCGATGCCCGGGCAGTAGCGCGAGACGCCGCGCCAATTCTTGCGGTCTTCGACTAACTCGGGCCAGAAGGGGAAGAGGCGGCACTGGGTTGGCTTGGCTGGATGGATGGAGCAGCCGTCCGTTTTCAGGAACGGGCACGCGCGTTTCATGCGGAGACGGCGGAGCCGACGGGTGCGGTAGACGAAGCGGCGCTCGAATTCGGCGGGTTCGAGGTTCAGGTACGCGGAGGCGCGTAGGATATCCTCTTCGGTGAGATAGACGAAGCCCTTCTGGGTGCAGCAGCGGGTGCAGCCGGGCAGACAGTGAAAGCGCAGGCCGTCCATGGCTACTCAGGGTAGCAGGACGGCCCGCGGGATGTTATTGGACCGGAATGTAGACGGTTTGGCTGGTTTGGACGTTGTTGGTTGTGGCCACGACGGGTTGGTCGCCGCTCGACAGGCCGGCGGGCACGACCACGTTGATCTGATAGAGGCCGGTTTCGGTGACGCCGCAGAATTGGACCGGGGCGTTGATGCCGCCTATAGTGACCGTGGGCGTGTTCACGCAAACGAGCGGCGAGGCAAGGACCCTGGTTGGATCTTCAACCGGGTTTGTGGGCCCGAAGCCGGTACCGTACAGAACGGCGACCTGGCCGGCCTGGATGGGCTGCGAAGGAACGTTAGAGCCGAATAGGCCAACGGGAGCAAGAGTGAGCGTCTTGTTACCCGGCAGGCCGATCTGTGCGGCGATATAACGTCCGTGGTCCGGGCTGTACGTGAAGAATGCCGGGCTTTCATTCACAAGCAGGGCGGAGAAACTGGTGCTTGTGCCTGCGGCGGTGGTTACGGTGACACTGACCGGGCCGATGTTGGTATCGGCGGGGGCGAGGACATTGACCTGGCCGGAGCTGACGAAGTTAACCGGCGCTGGGTTGCCGTCGATGGTGACGCTGGTGCCGCCGAGAGTAAGTGGGAACTGCCCATTCTGGATGGCGCCGTCCCAACTCAGGGTTTGGGTAGAGAGTTGTTTGCCGAAGATGGAGACAAACGAGCCGGCCTGGATGCTGTTGACGAAGTTTGCGCCGTTGACGACGGCTGAGACGGAGGGTGGTGTGCCGCCTCCGCCGGGAGCGGGCGTGCTGCCGTTGGGGGTGAGGATGTAGTCGGCGGCGTAGATATGGCCGACCGGCTGTCCGCCGCTTATGGGCGCTGCGTTGACGGCGACGTAGATGTGGACATTGCCTTGGTTTGACGTTGGCGGCGTCCATTGAACTTGAATCTGGTTTGTCGTGAAGGGCTGCTGGGAGTGCTCGATCCACTCAATGCCGTTATCCTCAGAGGAGGGGCAGCCGCCCGCCGGGGCGAGGTCGTACTGAGCGCAGATCACCTGCTGAGCACCCCCGGCCTGCTGGGTGGCGGTGAAGTTGCCGGCCTGGGTGTTCGAAGGGTTGCTGTCGAGGCGCGCCGTCATCTGGAAGCCGTAATACTGGGCTTGCGAGTCCGTGATCACGATGGTCATTGTTTGGGTCTGGCCCGGCGTGTAGGTTTGGCCATTGGGGAAGTTGATCTTCACGTTCCCGCCGCCACTATTGAGCGGTCCTTCGGCTCCGTGGCAGTACGTGCAGGCCACGCCCGGAGCGTCGCCGGGCGCGGTGGTGAAGAATGGCGGTGGGCCATAACTGTAGGCCCAAACAAGTACGGGCACGGTGGAAATAAGAACCGCGATTTGCGCGATGCGAATCTTTGTTTGACGAGTTAGTAACACACGTACACTCCCTGACTCTCCTTCCCGCCTGTACATCCCCTGCAGCGATAGATCCGGCGGGCGACTACCGGGCTGCAAATTATTTGCTACTTATGCGAGACCGCCGGCGCGAAACCCGCGAGGCGAAGCGCCTTTCGCGCGGCGGTTGTCAAGGGAAGCCGGCCGAGTTCCTCCGCTCCACACCAAATGAAACCCTGGGGTGGACGCGGAAGTTTCGCCGTCCAGACCTCGTAGTGATACGACGTCGAGACGATCGCGTGCCGGAAAGTCCCGAGAGGCGACAAGAGCACAGCGTCCGGCAACTGGCCACCCTCAGGCAATTCCCACATTCCACCGAGCCGGGCGGCGTTCGCCGGTCTCTCGGTCAACAATACTCTAGTGTTTCTTGTGACGATGAGGAGGCGCAGTTCGGTTTCGAGGATTTTCGAGGGCGCGGGACGGACGGGGAATTGGGATTCGAGCCCGCGTTGATGGGCCTGGCAGTGAGCCGCGACAGGGCATTGCGCGCAGAGCGGGCGGCGGGGAAGGCAGACGGTGGCGCCGAGTTCCATGACAGCCTGGTTAAACGAGCCCGGTGAGGAGGGAGGCAGCAGGCGGGCGGCGAGAGCGTCGAGGCGGGCGCGGGTTTCCGAACGCGTGACGAGGCCGGGTTCGGCGGAAAGGCGGCTGAGGACGCGCACGACATTGCCATCGAGGACGGCGTGGGGGAGATTGAAGGCGATGCTCGCCACGGCTGCGGCGGTGTAGGGGCCGACGCCGGGAAGGAAGCGGATCTCATCGTAGGTTGCGGGGAACGAACCCCGTTCGGCGATTTGCCTGGCGGCGCGATGCAGGTTGCGGGCACGGGAGTAATAGCCGAGCCCGGACCAGAGCGTGAGCACGACCTGCTCCGGGGCGGCAGCGAGCGATTCGACGGTGGGGAAGCGAGCGAGGAAGCGCTCGTAGTATGGGATGACGGCGGCGGCGCGGGTCTGCTGGAGCATGACCTCGCTCAGCCAGATTGCATAGGGATTGCGGGTGGAGCGCCAGGGCAGGTCGCGGCGGCGGCGGCGGTACCAGGCAAGGAGCGCGCGGCGGAGTTTCGAAATCGCGGAAGGGGTCAATTAGCGATGATAAAATCCCGGAGAGTGGGTTGGCGACCTTGAGAGACCGAGCGGAGAGATTTGCCCCGCCGGCCTTCCTTTTCCTTCTGAACGCCTGGCTGTGCCGTGAGCTGTTCACGATCGAGTACACGAAGTATGTCGACTCGATCGAAGCGGCTTACATTTCCATCAGCCGGATCATCATGGAGCACTGGGGGGACCTGCTGTGGTTTCCGGAATGGTACGGCGGGATTCCGCAGCAGAACTCGTATCCTCCGCTGCTACATGTGCTGGTGGCGGCGGTAGCAACCGTGCTGCGAATTTCACCGGCGCTGGCGCATCATGCCGTAAGCGCGACGATGTACGCGCTGGGCCCGGTAACGCTGTATCTGCTGATGGCGCGGTTGGCGAAATCGCGGGGGGCGGCCTTGCTCGGGGCGACGGTTTATTCGCTGGTGTCGCCGTCGGCGCTGCTTTCGCGCGAGATCGCCTATGACTGCGGCGGGCGGTGGAGCAACCGGCGGCTGCACGTGCTGGTGCGCTACGGCGAAGGGCCGCACATCAGTTCGTTGACGCTGCTGCCGCTGGCGCTGTGGGCGCTGGACCGGGCGCTCGATTCGCGCAAGCCGCTGGATGTATTGCTGGCAGCGCTGGCGATGGCGGGCGTGGCGACGACGAACTGGTTGGGGGCGTTCGCGCTCGCCGCGGGCGTGCTGTGCCTGCTGCTGGCGCGGAGCGAAAGGGCGAACCGCGAGGCGATGCGGATGTGGTTGTTTGCCGGGATGCTGGGCGTGATCGCGTATGCGATTGCTTCACCGTGGATTCCACCTTCGACCATTCATCTGGTGCGGCTGAACTCGCCCACGGTGGGAGATTTCCGCGACACGATCGGGCGGATGCCGTCGGTGTTGAGTCTTGCGGTGGGCGGCGCTGTGCTGTTGAAGGCGGGGATGGAGCGGCTGCGCGCCGGACGGGAGATTCAGTTCTTCGCCCTGTTCGTGTATTTCATGGGCGGGATCGCGCTGAGCGGGATCTGGTTTCAATTCCATGTGGTGCCGCAGCCGGAGCGGTATCACAACGAGATGGACCTGGCAATCTGCGGGCTGGCCGGCGTCGCGGCGTGGCGCGCTCTGACGCGGTTCGACCGGCGGGTGCAGTGGGCTTTCGCGCTGGTGCTGGCGTGCCTGCTCGTGCCGCAGGTGCACCGGTACCGGCGGTTCGCGCGGGAGCGGATCACGCCGATCGATATGCACGAAACAGCCGAGTGGCCGATGATCCAGTGGTTCGGCGCGCACGCCGGGGCCACGAGGGTGTTCGCTCCGGGCGCAGTTTCTTACTGGATGAACGCGTTTAACGACGTGCCTCAGTTCGGCGGCGGCTTCGACCAGTGCCGGCCATTCCCGCTGAATCCCGTGGGCTCGTATCTGGTTTACGCCGGGCCGCTCGAGCCGGAGCGGCACGTCGCAGCTGCGCTGGACTGGCTGAAGGCGTACGGCGTGCGCGAGTTGGGCGTGGCGGGCGCGGAGACGAAGCAGGCGTTTCACACATTCCGCAATCCGACGGATTACGCGGGGCTGGAAGCCCTATGGCGCGGGGAGGGCGGCGACGCGATCTACCGCGTGCCCGCGAGTTGGGACACGCTGGCGCATGTGATTCGTCGCGGGGAGTGGGTAAGCTACCAACCGCCCGACGCGATGGTGCTGGGGGAGATCGAGAAATATGACGCGGCGATCGAGCGGCAGCCGACACAGGTCGAGTGGACGTCGCGGCACCGCGTCGTGATCACGGCGCGGATGCACGCCGACGAGTTTGTGTCGTTCCAGGAGAACTGGCATCCGGGATGGGATGCGAAGGTGAACGGGCGGGAGTGCCGGGTGTCGGGCGACGGGTTGGGGCTGATGCTGATCGAGCCGAGGTGCGAGGGCGACTGCCGGATCGAGTTGAGCTACGACGGCGGTTGGGAGATGCGGTTGGCGTGGCTGGCGTGTGTGCTGGCGGTGGGAGGGTGCCTGGTGGCTGCCGGGGTACGAGGTTTCAAGAAAGGGGGCTGAGAATGAAAAGCCGGTGAGCATTCGGAGGAGGATGCTCACCGGCCGGCCCCCGATGCGCAAGCATCAGGAGCCATCGGGCTCGGGGCAACCCGGAGGAAGGTCACCCCGAAAGGCGGAGTCCTGTACTAGTAAGACTATAGTCTACCAGAAAACTGAAGTCACTGTCACTAAGTACTCCAGTTTACTTCTTTGATGCTGCGGACCATTGAAAAGTAACAGAAACCACCGAAGAATGCAACTGTGGCGACGGTAAAAAAAGCCCAATAGAATGAGCCGGTTCGATTCAGGATTTGTCCGGTGACCCAGGGCGCGGTGACGCCGGCGAGGTTCCCGAAGGCGTTTTGGAGGCCGGTCCACTTGGCGGCGGCGCGTGGACCGGCCAGACTCTGGGTAATAGCCCAGACGTTTGAGCTGAAGGCGCCGTAGGACAGGCAGGCGGCGACCAAAAGGATGAGCGAGAGGCGGTTGCTGTGAGCGAGGTAGGCCGGAAGGAGAAGGACGCTCGCGAGAAGGCCGTAGCCGCCGAAACGGCGGCGGACCTTGCTTGGGTCGGCCCCTGAGAGAATGAGGCGGTCGGAGAGCCAACCGCTGAAGAGGCTGGAAGCCGCCACGCCCCAGAAGGGAAGTGAGCCGTAGAAGGCCATCATGTAGGTGGTGTAGTGGCGCTTCATGACGAGGTAGGGAGGCAGCCAGGTGAGCAGGAAGTACCAGAGATAGTTGCCGGCGAAGAGGCCGAGGAACGTGGCCCAGGCATCGCGGCGGGAGATGATTTCGAGCAGCGGCGGTGGGGGTTCGGAGGCCGGTAGAGTGGTTGCCAAGGACGGGACGCGGCGCACCGTGAGATGCCAGGGGATGAGCCAGAGCATGCCGGCGGCGCCGAGGATGAGAAACATGCCGCGCCAGCCAAAAAACTGCAGCAGCAGGCCGCCGCCAAGTACGCCGAGCGCGGGGCCGGCTTTGGAACCCGCGTCGATCCAGGCGTTGGCGGTTCCGCGTTCGGTTTCGGTGAAGCGGGTGGCGAGGATTTTCGAGTAGGAGGGATAGGCGACCGACTCGCCGATGCCGAGGAAAAGGCGCGGGATGAGAAGGGTGACGAAGCCTTGCGCGGCCGCGGTGACCACGGTGGCGAGCGACCAGAGAGCGTAGCCGGCGGCGAAGAGGCGGGTGACGGGAAAGCGGTCGATGATGAAGCTGGAAAGGAAAAGGCAGGAGGCGTAGGTCCAGAAGAACGCGGAGAACAGGAGACCCTCGTCGGCGGGGGTGAGTGGGATTTCACGGATGATGTGGGCGGCGCCGACGGAGAGGTTGCCGCGGTCGGCATAGTTGATGCAGATGGAGGCCGTCAGGAGCGCGACGAGCGTCCAACGGGCGGGCTCTTGGACGGGTGTGGAGGAAGGGGCGGCGAGGGAAGGCAACCGTGCGAGTGTATCACCGGGTTGCGGGTCAGCGCAGGTAGAAGAGGCTGAGACGGGGCAGGCCGGCGTCTTCGAACAGGCGGCGGTCAAGGTACTGGCGTTCGAGGAGGTCGAGTTGGGCGGCGGTCATTTTGCCGCGGTAAGGGCGGAGTTGGCGGTCGAGGTCCTGGCGGACGCGGAGGAGGTCGTCTTCCGACTGGAGGGTGCGGGCGATGGCGGCGGCTTTTTGTTCGAGGGTGACGAGGCGCTGTTCGAGCCGCTCGAGGTCGGCGTATTCGGTTTCGGCGGAGGCGGCGATTCGGTCAAGGGAGGCGGCGATTTCTTCGTAGCCGGGCTTGGCGTGGAGGTCGGCGGCGCGGGAAGAAAGATGCCGCTGGAGATCTTCGAGCGGGAAGGGGGCTTTTGACTCGGCGGCGCGGGTGGCCTGCTGCGCGGTGCCAGCCATGGCCTGGGCTTCGGTGAGCACGGCCTGGGCGCAGTAGGCGACCGAGTTGACGGCCTGCGTGCGCTGGCGGCGCGCTCGCCATTTTTCAAAGGCGGCGTCGATGCCGCGGAGAACGGCTTCGAGTGGCACGCCGGCGTTTTTCCACGATTCTATGAGAGCCCAGTCGAGCGGCGAGAGAAGAAACAGGCCAGTGCCGCGCGCGCGCTGGAAGTGCTCTTCGACTTCGGTGAAGTAGTTGAAGTAGTTCAGGCCTTGCCAGGAATCTTCTTCGGGAGTGCCGGTCATTGCGGGCGGTTGCGCTCCCAGATGAGTTCAAGGCCTTCGAGCGTCAGGTCCTCGTTTACAGCGCTGAGATAGCGGGAGGCGGGTTGGATGAGGCGGGCCTGACCTCCCGTGGCGACGGTGCGGGTGCGTGGGCCGAGTTCGGCGATGAGTCGTTCGAGGATGCCGTCGATCAGGCCGATGAAGCCGTAGTAGAGGCCGGACTGGATGCTGCCGACGGTGGTCGATCCGATGAGGCGTTCGGGCGCGCGGAAGTCGACCATGGGGAGGCGGGCGGTTTTGGCGAAGAGGCCGCCGATGGCGATGCCGATGCCGGGCGCGATGAGGCCGCCGAGATACTCGGCTTCGGCGGAGATGGCGTCGAAGGTGATCGCTGTGCCGAGGTCGACGACGACGCACGGGCCGCCGTAGCGGTGGAAGGCGGCGACGCCGTTGACGATGCGGTCAGCGCCGACGTCCCGGGGGTTGTCGTAGCGGATGGCGAGGCCGGTGTCGGTGGAAGAATCCACGAACATGGCGGTTGTGTGGAAGTAGCGCTCGGCCATCTGCGCGAGCGGGGCGTCGAGCGGGGGGACGACGCTTGCGACGATGATGCCGTGGACCTGGCGAAGGTCGAGGGACGAGAGCGCGAAGAGGTTACGGAGCAGGATGCCCCATTCGTCGGCGGTTTGTTCGCGCGCGGTGCCGAGGCGCCAGTGGCTGGTGAGTTTGCCTCCGTCGAAGACGCCGACGGTGACATTGGTGTTGCCTACATCGAGAGCAAGCAGCATGGGGTGACTTTCCTCAGGGTAACTGCAATGGAAGCGCTCAGGCCGGACGGACACCACCGTTGAGGATGAGGGTGCGACGGCCGTTGTCTTCGAGGAGGAAGAGGAAGCCGGAGGGGTCGAGTCCGGCGGTGGTGCCGGTGAGCAGGCGTCCATCCTGCTCGACGGTGACGCGGCGGCCGCTGATGTAGCTGGAGGCGCGGGAAAACATGGCGAGAATAGGCTCCGGACCTGCGCGCTCGACGAGGGCGGTGTGGGTGTCGATGGAAGCAAGGAGCACGGCGAGCAGCGACTCGCGGGAGACCGGGCGGCCGCCGGCGATGCGGAGCGAGGTCGCCAGGGGCGCGAGCGGTTCAGGGAAGGACGCGTGGTTGACGTTGACGCCTATGCCGGCGATTACGGCGTTGTTGTCGAGTTGGGCAAGGATGCCGCAACATTTGCGCCCGGCCACCATGACGTCGTTGGGCCAGCGAAGGTCGCAGGCGATGTCCGTGACGCGGCTGACGGCCTCGGCGACGGCAAGACCCAGAGCGAGGGTGACGATGGGCAGGCGCGCCGGAGGAAGGTTGAGGCGGAGAACGAGCGAGAAGTAGAGGCCGGCGTCGGGCTCGGAATGCCAGCTTCGGCCGAGGCGCCCCTGTCCGGCGGTCTGCTCGTCGGCGCCGAAAACGGCGCCGGAAGGGCATCCGGCGGCGGCGGCGCGCGCGGCGACGAGCATGGTGGACGCGGTGGAGGCGGACCATTCAATGGGGCGGCCGGGAAAGCTCAGGCGAACCGCTTCGACGTCGAACGGCATTAGCAATTAGATGAGTTCGAGGCGGAAATTGATGTCGACGGCGCGCGCCGAATGGGTGATGGCGCCGGAGGAGATGAAATCGGCTCCCGTGGCGGCGTAAGCGGCGACGGTATCGAGCGTGACGCCGCCGGAGAATTCGACGGTGGCGCGGCCGGCGATGAAACAGATTTCGGCGGCGGCTTCTTCGGGGGTGAAGTTGTCGAGCAAGAGGCGCTTGGCGCCGCCCGCAAGCGCCTGCTCGATCTCCGCGTGGGTGCGGACTTCGATTTCGACCGGGCTTCCGGCGGGGAGAGCGCGGTCGAGCGCGGCGCGCACGCCGCCGGCCGCCGCGATGTGGTTGTTCTTGATGAGTACGGCGTCGTAGAGGCCCATGCGGTGGTTGACAGCACCTCCGGCCGCGGCGGCCATTTTCTCCAGTCGGCGAAGGCCAGGGGTGGTTTTGCGGGTGTCAAGAATGCGGCAGCGCGTGCCGGCGGTGCGTTCGACGAACCGATGGGCGAGAGTGGCGACTCCGCTCAGGCGTTGCAAAAAGTTCAGCGCGACGCGTTCGCAGGTGAGCAGGCGGCGAGCCTCGCCGCGGACCTCGGCCAGCGCTTCGCCGGGTGCGATCGCATCGCCGCTCAAGTGGAGGAGATCGATTTCGATCTCTCCTCCCGCGGTTTCCCTCGCGGTTTTATAGATGAGCGGAAGGAGTTCGATACCGGCCAGCATCATGGGTTCACGGGCAAAGAAGCGGCCGTGGGCGAGGCGGCCGGCGTCGACGCAGAGTTCGGTGGTTACGTCGCCTGGGCCGATGTCCTCAGCGAGAGCCGCCCGGACCACAGCGAGGATTTCCGGATGAGAAACGTCGAACTTCACTGCGCGGCCGCCAGAGCGAAGGAATGCGGCTGAGGCTGGGCGGCGAGGTGCTGCGCCAGGATAACCTGGTCTTCGAGTTGGTCGAGCGCGGTTTGGGCGGGCGCGTCGTCGAAGCCGTCCCCATCGAGCGCGACCTGGACGAGGCGCCAGCGGGCAAAATGGATGTCGTTGTGCTTGAAGGTGAGCGAGTGCACGGCGGCGGCCTGGCGCGACATGGGCGTGTCGTATTCGGCGAGGTTGACGCCCGAGGCTAACTGATCCGCGGTGAACGCGGCGACGTCGGCGCCGTCGATTTTGAGCGCGTAGCGCCCGGAGGCGAGACCGGTGACGCGGAGGGTTTCGTCATCGAGTGCAGAGACGAAGTCGGAAGAGTTGACCGCGAGCGCGACCACTGGGTCTTTCCAGTTGATCGGCATCGGGAGCGATTTGTCGGTTTCGGTCCAGGTGAGGGCGCCGTTGTGGGCGAGGTTCGAGACGGCGCAGTTGGCGCACTCGGTGACGGAAGCGGATTGGGAGTCGATGACGGTGCGGGCGACAAGCGAAGGGGCGTGCCAGGATTCGAGCAGCGCCTCCGCCATGATGAGATGGCCGCCGGGGCCCGGGTGAACGCGGTCCGGCAGAATCTTCTGGGCGAGCGCCGGGTCCTTCGCGTTGGCTTTTTCGAGCATCGAGTCGACGGGGGTGTTGAAGTCCGCGTCGGTGAGGTGGTCGCTTGCGGCGAGTTCGCGGACGAACTGCGAATAGCGCTTGAGCACGGCGTTGTAGCCGCCCTCGAAGGTGGGCGGACGCGTGATGTCGTCGTAGGGCGAGGGTTCGATGGCGGTGATGCGGACGCCGGGCATCGCGGCCTCGATCGAGTCGACAATGTGCCGATAGCCATTGGCGTAGACGTCGAAGATGGATTGATCGTAGGAGCGGTAGTGGCCGTCGTTCATGCCGAGCATGATGGTGACGACGGTGGGCTTGAAGGGGAAGACGTCGCGATGCAGGCGGAGATCGATTGGCCCGCCGCCTCCGCCGGTGACGCGGTCGCCACCCCAACCGGAGTGGACGAAGCGCACGTGAAGCGAGGGGAAACGCGTGACGACGTAGGTTTCCGTGAAGGTGGTGTAGAGGCGCTGATCGGTGATGCTGTCGCCGTAGAAGACGACAGTGTCACCGTTGTGAAGAGCGAAAGGGCCTTGCGCGGCGAGCGCCGCGGGGAAACAGACGAGGGCTGCGAGCAGCCAGTGCGAACGAGGCATACGCATCTATTTGACACCATCCGGCGGGCTTTGGTGTAATCAGAAGGTAGTCCTTCCGCACTGCTCCTCAGTAGCTCAATGGTAGAGCATTCGGCTGTTAACCGAAGGGTTGTAGGTTCGAGTCCTACCTGAGGAGCCAAACTATTTCCATCCGCAGTTTTCCTCCCCACCCGTTAACGCCAGAGCCATTCGTGTGTCCTCACGAAGCCTCCGGAGTTGCGCACGTCCTACCAACAACTTGCATGCTCATCTTCTCCGTCGACGCCGAAGCGCAGAGCGTCGGTGAGTCCGCCGGTGAGTGGTTGGCGCCGCCGTTTGGCCGAACCTCTCCAATCCTCGGGAGAGGCCCGCGCGCTATTTAACTTGGTTTTGCTCTCGGGCTGACAAAACGATCCGCCATTCGAACTGCACCGGGCGGTTAACAGCGCCGTACCCTATGATGGAGTCGTGGCCAATTGGCCTGAAGCGCAGCCCGAGACGCCGGTCCGGTGCGCTATCTACACTCGTCAGTCTGTAGACTCGCAAGACGACTTATCCTCCTGCCAAGTGCAATTCGACGCATGTCGTGCGTTCGTGCAATCGCAGGCCGGTGCTGGCTGGATGCTGGTGGGTGACCGATTCGACGATGAGGGCTATTCCGGCGCCACGCTCGACCGGCCCGCGCTCGAGCGTTTGCTTGGCGTTGTTCGATCCGGTGGCGTAGACCGTGTGGTCGTCTATCGTCTCGATCGGCTCTCCCGCAGCCTGCGGCATTTCGTGCAACTGTCGGAGGAACTCCGGAACCACAACGTGGCCCTGACCATCGTCAGCGCGCCGATGCTAGGTGCGGCCGCACTCGACAACATGATGCTGAACGTGATGGCTTCGTTCGCCGAGTTCGAACGAGAAATGACGGCCACGCGCATGGCGGAAGCGCGCGAGTACCTGAAATCACACGGGCGCAGAGTGGCCGGCGCTGTACCTTTCGGCTACTCGGCCGATCCTCGCACGAAACAGTTGGTCGTGGTCCCGGAAGAAGCTGAAATCGTGTCGCGGATGTTCCAATGGTCGGCTGCGAAGATGACCCCATCCACGATTGCGGCCCTCGCCAACTCGCAAGGGTGGCGAACGAGGAACAACACTCGCTGGACTCCGCGGCAGGTGCAGTACACCCTCACGAATTACGTTTATGCCGGTCTGGTGCTGGATGGTTACGGATTTCGCAAGGGCTGCCACGAGGGGCTGATCACAAAAGAAATCTACGACCAGGTCCAGGCGCTTCTTGCCGAGCGGCGATCGCGCAAACCGGGCCGGGCAAAAGCCGCGATCCCTTGGCCGCTGCTGGGGCTGGTTTGTTGCGGAAGTTGCGGCCGACCGTTGAGCACTCACACGATTCGGCGAGGCTCCGTCATCTATCAGTACTACCGGTGCCGCTCAACGGCAGGCGGCCGTGAGCCTTGCAAGGGTGTCTTGGTGCGGGCCCACGAAGTCGAAAGCGCCGTGCTGCAGGCAGCCGGTCTGGAACAATCCGGGCTCACCTCGAAGGAGGAAGAAGCCACGTTCCAAAGCGCTATCCGGCAGGTCGTCTTTGAGGCCGATACAGGGCGAATCCAAATTGACTTCCGCCCCGAGGTCAGCAGTCCGGCTGTTTCGTTGGCTTGACCGCGCAATAGGCAGCGAGCATAATGGTTCAAGAAAGTTGAACTATTATGCGGTCGGTCGATGGCCAACGCGAGCTGTACCAAGTCGCTGAGGGACAGGGCGGCTACTTCACTGCGAAGCAGGCTGAGCGCCTCGGCTACAGCGCCAGCAAACGGAACTACCATGTCGGCGCTGGCAACTGGGTCCGGGAGCACCGCGGAATCTATCGCCTCGCGCTCTTTCCAGCACCTGCCCGACCCGATCTGATTCTCTGGTGGCTTTGGTCGCGAGGGCGCAGCGACTCCCCGCAGGGCGTCTTCAGTCATCGCACTGCGCTCGCCCTCCACGAACTCACCGATGCTAACCCGGCAAGACTCGACATGACAGTGCCGCCCGCCTTTCGGAGAGGCTCGGCGATTCCGCGGGTGCTCCGACTCCACTTCGCCGAGATTGCCACGGCCGAAATTGAGATGATCGAAAACGTCCCGGTGACCACCGCTCTGCGCACGATCATCGATGTGTGGCGTGAGAAATCACTGCCGGAATCCTCGCTCCGGGAAGCCTTCGAAGACGCCAGGCGTCTAGGCAAGCTGACGAAGGGACAGATTGCCAAGGCCCGCCAGGACCCCGACGCTGCGCCAGTTGTCGACTCGCTGGAACGAGGACGGCGATGAAGACAAGCCGGCAGTACAGTTCCGGCGCCGCACTTCGAACGGCGTTGGAAGAGCGTCTGAAGCGGGTTTCACGCGAAGAAGCCGTTGACCTGCAACGACTGCGCCGTCAGGTCGCATTCGACCGGTTCCTGGCTCGGCTTTTCCGGCACACGCAAACCGACTGGGTTTTGAAAGGCGGGTACGCGATGGAACTGCGGTTTCACACGGCGCGCGCCACAAGGGACCTGGATTTCACTGTGCGAGGGAAGCCCGAAGGTGTGCTCGCGTACTTGCAGGATGCCGGGGCTCTGGACATTGGCGATTTTCTCTCATTCCGCGTCGGGGAAGCCATGATGGATCTCGATGGCGCACCCTACGGAGGCGCACGCTATCCCGTGGAAGCGGTCCTCGGCGGCCGCACCTTCGTGAAGTTCCATCTGGATGTCGGAGTCGGCGACGTCATCGTCGATCCTGTTGAGTTTGTGCGGACGCGGGACTGGCTTGGATTCGCGGGAGTCGCCCCGCCCGAGGTGCCGATGATCCAGCGCGAACAGCAGTTCGCCGAAAAGCTCCACGCCTACACGCTGCCTCGGCCAACAGCGCCGAACAGCAGGGTCCGAGATCTGGTTGACATGGTCCTGCTGATCCGCTCCGGCACTCTCGACGCGACGCGCGTCGTCGACTGCGTCAGGCGGACTTTCGCACGTCGTGACACGCATCCTGTTCCGCGAACGCTGGAGGCCCCGCCCGAAAGTTGGAACGCACCGTTCGCCGCGCTGGCTGAGGAATGCGCGCTTGAGATTTCCGCTTCCGAGGCCTTCGCGGACTTGGCCGGATACTTCGACGGACTTGAAATGCACTAGTGACGCGAGGGACGTGCTTTCAACAACTTACGTCCCAGCCCTGTTAACCAACTGGTCATCCGTATGTCAGGTGAGAATTGAGCCAAACCCCAACTGCCTTAATTTTCAATACCCTCTGGTTGACGGGTTCCCGACGCGCACCTCCACGACGGAGCAGCACGTTTTCCAACGACTCCGCTAGCGCCCCCATTCTCCTTGGCGGAGATAGAGACTTCGGCGGTCGAGCGTAACCGTCCGGGTTCCGGTCGCGCCCCGCGTTTTCTGCCTACGAATTCTCCGTTTCTCTGGTCAACAGGGGTGGTTGGTTAACAGGGTGTTGCAGTCACCAGCCGACAGCAACGGCTCGCCGGAGCGGCGACTGCGCGATCTCAATTGCCGGCCGTAGCTGAGCGGCCCAACACCGATTCAAGCCAATCAGCGATGCGGTCTCTTCGAAACTCATCCCAACTGAACTGGTTGCCATAGGTACGGAGGCAAGCATAACAGCTACCCGCCAGAACACAGGACGGGTTTGGGCAATTCCGCACCCGCACAAGCGTCCTCTGCAATATTCGGGGAAGTTCCTGGCGAATCCGAGCCACGTAACCGGCGCCACCTGGGACTCGATCGTAGATCACCAGTTCTCCGGCAGAGGAACCCTCTCCCTGACTTCGGTACGTGCCGTCAAGATCCCGTCTCGGTATCACGAGCGTATCCGCGACCGCCGCGATAAATGCGGTTTGAAGCGACAGCCAGAATGAACGGTCGTTCACGGCGGGGGGCGCGGGCCGAAGGCCGTCGAAACGAATTTGCAGGGTATCCGTTCGAAATTCACAAACCAGATCGGCAGTGATTCTGCCGCCATTGCAGTGAGGTCCCCAGGGCTTTTTGTGCGCTCCAGAAGTCCTCTTTGCATGACCGCAAATCCGGCAAATACTGAAATGACCGCCTTTCGGCCCGGAATTCGCACGAAACAACTGACCGTCGGGTCTGTATCCGAGGGTAATCCCAGGAAAGTTGGGATGCGGTTGGAAGCGCTCCGGCTCAGCACCTTCAACAAGGAACACTTCTGAGTTCGGCGGCGGCTTTAGCCGATACAAACGCACGTCTTCGATCGGGTCGTCTATAAGCGTGGTGAATCCCCGTGGCACGATGTATTTCATTGTTCGCGCGCGCTGCCCTGTGGGCAGCGTTCCACACGTTGGACACTGTCGAGGAATATCAGTCGCCTGGTTTGCGCGCTCGACACGGTTGCATCCCGAGCAGACCCTATAGAACCGAACCTCGAGTTCTCGGTTCTGGAGGTCGATGGCACCGCTTACGAGTGTCCATCCGTTAGCTATAACCTCTGCGCCCGGTGCATATTCCGCGATGCCGTATTCCAAATCGCGCTCCAGCCGCAGACTCTCCGAGCGATTCTGCTGCCGAACCAGCAGTTTCACGACATCTCGCGGGAAGGCATAGCCAGGCAGCCAGTGAGGCTCAGATGCGAGGAAGTCAATCAACCGTTCTCTGTTCCGAAGCTCTGCGATGAGCCGGTCAGCACTTTCTATGTTCCGGAGTGCTGCGTAGCACTCCCGGCCTTGGGCATTCACGAGTTGCGTCTCGGCTTCTTGTTTCTGGCGTTCGAATCCCGTCAACCTGTCCATCAGCATCCGGCGCGCCTCATCGAGTTCAGAGCGGCTCTGGAGCAAACTGCCGGCAGGATCGAGACCCGAGCCGGGATCGATAATCCGAGATGCTGGCTGGATCAGACGAGCTTGTTGTGACTGTAGCCGTGTCCGAACCTGCTCGCAGGTGCCTGAACCGCTGCTGGCTCCAGAAAGAACTGTCCCACTGTGATCTGGTCGCCAGTCAAAGTCGATTCGCCGCTGCGCAGGAATTCCCCGAGCAAATATGAGTTGATGTGCCGCTGGGTGAGTTTGCGATTTGCAAGGTTGATTCTGGGTACTGGGACTTCCCCCTGAACAATATCTTCAGGCCGGAAGAAATGGGTTTGATCGTGTGGGGTCGACCGGGCATACGTGAAGGCGAATGCTGTGCCTTCCCTACGTCGTCCTGCGCGGCCAGCGCGTTGTGTATAGTTAGCGGGGGTCGGCGGCACATTTCGCAGGAATACAGCCTTCAGTTGGCCGACATCCACGCCCATCTCGAACATCGTCGAGCTCGACAGGACGTAAATGTTGCCCTGCATGAACTCGCGTTGGTAATCCGCTCCGAGTTCATTCGTCAACTGCGCGGTATGCTCACGAACCTCAACCGGAAATGCCGGCGTTTGCGTGTATCGGTTGTACCAATGGTGCTCCCCAAGGCGGTCGAACAGTTCGCTGGAACTCATGGCCGACAAGCGCCCTCCGCAACCCGGAAGGATACACGCGCCCCGAACTGGTTGGGCAGTCATCATTCCGCAGCGAGTACACGTGTACCATGCGCCCTCCGTGGACACGAGCAAACGTTCCCAGCTAAGCTGGAATTCGTTCGGATACACCTGCTCGATAATCCCCATATCGCGGAGCCAAAACACGTCTCTTCTTTTGGCTCTGAGCAGGAATTCGAAGAGAGGCCCATTTTAGGCTGCTTTCCTGAAGACGGCGAATTCGGTTTTGGTGGCCGCCATGCGCTGGGCTTTGAGCAGGAGATAGCGGAGATTCTTGTACCCCCGGCCCCGCCGGAGCGGCGTCTTGATGTTGCCATTGATGGCCTCCACCACGCCGAAGTGGACCTTTACGCGGCAGTAGTTCAGGATGCCATCGACGTGATCGATCAGCAGATGCGCCAACTTCTCAAAGGCAGGCAAGCGCTGCCATCGTAGCTGCAGGGTCCAACTCTTCAGGTAGCGCAACATCGCGCCCTCATAGCTGTAGGCCCACAGGCGCTCCAGGCTTTCCTTTAGCAGGTAGGCCTTCATCAACTTGCGGTTCAGCGCAAACAGAGAGTTCAACTGCTGACGTTTCTCCACGCTCAGATTCACCCAGCGGGTCAACAACAGCCAGCGTTTCCCCTTCACCACTCCGCGCCTGGCTCCGCCCTTGCGGAAGAACTCCGCGCGCCGCACCTCATCGATGGCCTTGTTGGCATGCTGCAGAATGTGGAACT
>DAIDIH010000249.1 GCA_027459465.1 Bryobacterales bacterium
GAGCGTCAACGCCGACGGCTTGCCGTCGGTGATCATGACGATCTGCTTCATGTCTTTCTTTTCCTGGGCAAGAAGCCGCTGCGCGAGAATCAGGCCGTCGCGCGTGTTGGTGTAATACGGCCCGACCTGCACGCGCGCCAGCTCGGAAAGCCGGAGCTCCTCGGCCGAGTCGTGAAACAACACGCAGCGCAGGCTGTCGCCGGGGAACTGCGTGCGGATCAGATGCGCCAATGCCAGCGCCACTTTCTTGGCGGGCGTGAATCGGTCCTCGCCATAGAGGATCATGCTGTGGCTGCAATCGAGCATAAGCACCGTGGCGCAGGAGCTTTGATACTCGGCCTGGTGGACGTGGAGATCGCCGTATTCCAGATCGAGCGGTAGTTTCACGCCTTCCCGCTGCATCGCGGCAAACAAGGTTTGGCTGATGTCTAGGTTCAGGGTATCGCCGAATTCGTATTGCTTGGCCGCGCCGCTGGCTTCGACGCCGGTCGCCAGATCGCGCGTGTCGTGCGCGCCGAAGCTGGACCGCCCAAGAGAGCCAAGCAGGTCCTTGAGCGTCTTGTACCCGAGGAAATCAATCGACTTGCTGGTGACTTCGACGCGCACAGGCCTGTCCGCATCGCCGTTGCCTCCCGGGCCGCTCTCCTCCGATGGCTGGGTCACGGTATTCAGATAGCCTTCCTGAATTATCTTCTCCACCATGCGGTTCAGCAGGTGGTCCAGATCGTCGCCACTCATTTCTTCGAGTTGCCGGCGGATGCGTTCGGCCCGGTCCTGGTCGAACAACTCGCCGCTCTCGAGCGCCTGCAGGATGGCTTGTTTCAGGTCTTCGAGCGAGTGCTGGTTCATCTCGCTGAACTGCATGTAGGGATTTTGAAAGCCGCTGGAGAGGAGGAAGTCGCTGAGTGCGCGCATGAGGTCTTCGGCGTCGATGTCGAAATCGCCGCCGGTGAACTTCGTGTAGCGAACCCACTTCATGCCGCCCTCCGGAATTCAGTTGTACTGCCGCTTCGCCCTGGGCTTGCCTTCCGCTTGCCCTTCCGATTCCCTCCGCCGCTCGTCGGCGACAAATCCCCGCTCCTCGTTCCGGCTCAACCGCCGATGCGCGTAAAGTCCTTCGAGAATGAACTCGGCCGCCGACGCGCGGACCGCGTCCGGCTCACTTACGCCGAGGCCGAGCGCGGCGGTCTTTTCGAGCAAGCCCTGAATGCCGCTCAGTTCCCGGACCATCTCGGACGACGGTGCGGTTTCACTCAGCTTCAGTGAGCCGCCAAGATCGAACCATTGCACGACCGGGGAGAGGTTCACGCCGTCGAAATAACTGCTGTAGACCTTGCCCACGGCGGTGCGGATCAACTCGCGCGCCACCTGATCGCCGCCCTTCAGTTCGCCTTCGTATTCCAGTTCGAGCTTGCCGGTGATCGAGGGCAGCGCGGCGTAGAGATCAAGCACGCGCGGCACGGCCACGTCTTCGCCGGCGAGGAGCGCGCGTCGTTCCGCGTTCGACACCACATTCTCGAGGACCGAAATCGGCAGCCGTTGGCTGACGCCGGATCGCTTGTCGATCCTCTTGTCTTCACGGGCCAGGAATGCGAGTTGTTCGACGCACTCGCGAATGTAGACGGGCACGCGGATCTCGGCGCTGGCCGGGCGCCCGGTCCAGGACTCCTGCGCCGTGATCGCGAGGCCTTGGTCGACCGAGAGCGGATAGTGCGTGCGGATTTCGCTCCCAACGCGGTCCTTGAGCGGCGTGATGATTTTGCCGCGCGCCGTGTAGTCTTCCGGGTTTGCGGTGAACACCAGCAGCACATCGAGCGGGAGGCGGACCGGGTAGCCCTTAATCTGCACGTCGCCTTCCTGCATGATGTTGAACAAGCCGACCTGGATCTTGCCGGCGAGGTCGGGCAGTTCATTGATGGCGAAGATGCCGCGGTTGGCGCGGGGCAGCAGGCCGTAGTGCACGGTGAGTTCGCTTGAAATGTTTTCTCCGCGCCGCGCCGCCTTGATCGGGTCGATGTCGCCGATCATGTCGGCGATCGTCACGTCCGGCGTCGCGAGTTTTTCGACGTAGCGTTCGTCGCGCGCAAGCCACGCGATGGGCGTGCGGTCGCCTTCCGATGCGATCAGGTCGCGGCAGCGCCGGCAGATGGGCGCGTACGGATTATCGCGAATTTCGCATCCGGCGATGTAGGGCACGTGTTCGTCGAGCAACGTGGTCAGCAGGCGGATGAGGCGTGTCTTCGCCTGGCCGCGCAGTCCAAGCAGAATGAAGTTGTGGCGGCTGAGGATGGCGTTGACCACCTGCGGCACCACGGTGTCTTCGTAGCCGATCACGCCGGGAAACAGCGGCTCGCGCTTGCGCAGCTTGCAGATGAGATTCTCTCGGACCTCGTCCTTGACGCTGCGCGCTTTCAGGCGCGCCTCCGAGTAAGGAGTTCTCTTAAGCTCGGCTAAAGAAGTAGAGAAATGCGCCATCGCTTCGCACCAGCCTACGGCGATTGTATCAGAGGCGTGCGGAATTCCCGGCCGGTGCTCAGGCGGTGAGGTACTGCCGGTATCGCGCGTTGTCGGCTGCGAGATTACGCATGTGGGTGCGCACCTGCTGGAACAAAGTCGAATCGGTGTTCACTCGCCAGGCGTTACACTCGCCGTTACCGAGCGCCAGGGGCCTGCCGGTTGACCGCATGCTCTGCCGGTCGATGACGTGCCATCCGTCGCCCGTGCGCTCTGCCAAGACGGTGTGCCAGAAATCTGTCTGGGCGTTGGAGCAGTAAGTGATGATATACGTTCGTCCGATGGCATTCCGTCCAACCCGCTCGTCCAGTTCCTGCCGATTCTTCACCGGCATTCGCGTCCACTGGAGGCGGTCTTCCATGAGGATCAACAGCACCTGGTCCTGTACCACTTTGCCCGGGATTTGAAGCTGATTGGCGAGTTCAAGGCTCAAGTCCTTCTCGATGCCCTCGATGTTGGCGCCGCTGCCAGCGAAACGATAGCCGATGAGATAGAGCAGGGCGGCGAAGACGCAGTCGGTGGTGCGCCAGTCGACCCATTGGGGCGCATCCGCCGGAAGGATACGCGTGGTGACGAGGTTGTAGGCGCCCCCCTGGAATCGGAGTTCTTTTACCAGCTCGCGGACAGCGGACTTGATGAATTGCCAGTTTTCGCTGGCCATCGAATGGCCGACCGTGATGCGGCCGCTGGCTACCCTCCGGTCTTCATAAAGCTCCCCGGCAAGCATGTAGGGCTTGCGCTGTAAATAATCGAGGACCGCGCGGATGTAGTTCTCCAACGTGAACGCACCGAGATCGGCGGGCGTGAGTTGCTTGATGATCCGCTTGAGAGCCTTGCGGATGCGTGTTTTCGCGTCCTGATCGAAAACGGGGCTTGAGCCGGGCGCCGCCATCGTGTCTCCTCCGGAATGGGTTTCAGCCGCCAGTATATCGGGCCGCGGAACCCCGCTGAACCGGGTTACCGGCGAAGGTAGGCGTCGAGGCCTGCGGCGGCGTGGCGGCCTTCGGCGATGGCCCAAACCACCAGCGACTGGCCGCGGCGGGCATCGCCGGCTGCAAACACGCCCGGATGAGACGAGGCGTAGTCCGCGCCGGTTTTGACGTTGCCCCGCGCGTCGACCTCCAGCCCGAGTTGTTCGATCAGACCGGTGCGCACCGGACCGGTGAAGCCCATGGCGAGCAGGACGAGGTCGGCGTCGACGGTGAACTCGGAGCCGGCGATAGGACGGAACTCGGGCGGCGCCCCAACGCGAACGGCGTGGAGTTTGCGGACATGGCCGGCCGAGTCCCCTTCGAGACGCGCCGTCGCGATGCTCCAGTCGCGCAGTCCGCCCTCCTCGTGCGCGCTTTCGACGCGCATCATGAGCGGCCACAGCGGCCACGGCGTTTGCGCGGCGCGTTCGGGCGGAGGCGTGGGCATGATCTCCCACTGCCGTACGGAAGCCGCTTTCTGCCGATGCGCGGTGCCGAGGCAGTCCGCGCCGGTGTCGCCGCCGCCGATGATGACGACGTGCTTTCCGGTGGCAAGGATCTGGTTCGGCACATGCTCGCCGAGTGACGCGCGGTTGCCCTGCGGCAGATATTCCATGGCGAAGTGGACGCCTTCGAGCTCCCTTCCGGGCACGCGCAGGTCCCGAGGCTGCTCGGCGCCGATGGCGAGGAGAACCGCATCGAAGGTCCGGACGAGCTCTTCTCCCGTCACGCCTTCCCCGACATTCACGTTGCAGCGGAACTCGACGCCCTCGGCTTCAAGTTGTTCGAGACGCCGGTCGAGCACCCACTTTTCCATCTTGAATTCCGGGATGCCGTAACGAAGGAGGCCGCCGGGCTTGTCTGCCTTTTCAAACACGACGACCGAATGGCCCGCGCGCGTCAACTGCTGCGCCGCCGCGAGGCCAGCCGGACCGGAGCCGACCACGGCGACTCGCTTGCCGGTGCGCACGGGAGGAAGTTCGGGACGGATCCAGCCTTCGTGGAAGGCGTGCTCGATGATGGTCTTCTCGATGGTCTTAATTGCCACCGGCGGCTCGTTGATGCCGAGCACGCAAGCCGCTTCACACGGCGCCGGGCAGATGCGTCCCGTGAACTCGGGGAAATTGTTGGTCGAGTGAAGGACACGGACGGCGTCGCGCCAGCGGTCGCGGAACACCAGGTCGTTCCAATCGGGGATGAGGTTGTTAACGGGACAGCCCGTATGGCAAAAGGGAACGCCGCAGTCCATGCAGCGCGCGCCCTGCGTGCGAACCTTGTCCTCGCTGAAATCCTGATAGACCTCGAACCAATCGTTGACCCGTTCGGGGACGGGGCGCCGCGATGGCGTTTCGCGCGTGTACTCGAGAAAACCGGTGACCTTACCCACGGGCCGCCTCCCTCACATGCGCTTCTTCCTTCGGCGGAGGGGCGGGCAGGCGCCGCACGCCAAGTACCCGCTGGTACTCATGCGGGAAGACTTTCCAGAACTTCGGCAGCATTTCACCCCAGTTTTCGAGGATCCATCGGGCGCGCGGGCTAGCGGTCAACTCGGCGTGGCGCACGATGAGTTGGTGCAGGCCCTGCATGTCGGCGTCTTCAGTAACCGGCATCAGGTCGACGCCGGACTTGTTGCAGAGCAGAGAATCGAACTCGCCGGCCTCATCGAGCACAAAGGCGATGCCGCCGGACATGCCAGCCGCGAAGTTGCGGCCGGTTTTGCCGAGACAGACGACGAGACCCTTGGTCATGTATTCGCAGCCGTGGTCGCCGACGCCTTCGACAACCGCAGTGGCGCCGGAGTTCCGCACGGCGAACCGCTCGCCGGCCATGCCGTTGAAGAAAGCCTCGCCGGATGTGGCGCCGTAGAGCGCCGTGTTCCCGATGAGGATGTTCTCTTCGGGCAGGAAGGTGGAAGTGCGCGGCGGGTACACGATGAGGCGGCCGCCGGAAAGGCCTTTGCCCGTGTAATCGTTCGCGTCGCCTTCTAGTTCCATCGTGACGCCCTTGGCCAGAAACGCGCCGAAACTCTGTCCGGCCGAGCCATAGAACTGGAAGCGGACGGTGTCGTCGGGCAGTCCCTGCGAACCGTAGCGCCGGGCCACCTCGCCGCTCAGCATGGCGCCGACCGTGCGGTGCACATTGCGGATCGGGAGCTTGAAGTCGACGCGCTCTCCGTTTTCCAGCGCGCCCTTGGCGTGGTCGATCAACTTATAGTCCAGCGCCTGTTCGAGACCATGCTGCTGGCTGATGACGCAGCGCCGGCCGACGCGCCCCGGCACCTGGGGGTTATAGAGAATCGTCGTGAAATCGAGGCCGCGCGCCTTCCAGTGGGCGATCGCGTCGTCCATTTCGATGAGGTCGACGCGGCCGATCAACTCGTCCATCTTGCGGATGCCGAGCGAGGACATCAGCGCGCGAACTTCTTCGGCGATGTAGAAGAAGAAATTGATGACGTGCTCGGGCGCGCCCTGGAATTTCTTCCTCAGCGCCGGGTCCTGCGTAGCGATGCCCACCGGACAAGTGTTCAGGTGGCACTTGCGCATCATGATGCAGCCCATGGTGACCAGGGGCGCGGTGGAGAAGCCGAATTCTTCGGCGCCGAGCAGCGCAGCAATGACGACATCGCGTCCGGTCTGAAGCTTGCCGTCGGTCTGCACGCGGATGCGGCTGCGCAGGTCGTTCATCACGAGCACCTGCTGGGTTTCCGCCAACCCGAGTTCCCATGGGATGCCGGCGTGCTTGATCGAGGTAAGCGGGCTGGCGCCGGTACCGCCGTCGTAGCCGCTGATGAGCACGACATCGGCATGCGCCTTCGCCACGCCCGCCGCGACGGTGCCGACGCCGACCTCGGCGACGAGTTTCACCGAGATACGCGCCTTGGGATTGACGTTTTTGAGATCGTAGATCAACTGCGCGAGATCTTCGATCGAGTAAATGTCGTGATGCGGCGGCGGAGACACAAGCCCCACGCCGGGAATCGAGTGGCGCACACGCGCGATCTCGGAATCGACCTTGTGGCCGGGTAACTGGCCGCCTTCTCCCGGCTTGGCGCCCTGGGCGATCTTGATCTGCAGTTCGTCGGCGTTGACCAGATAGTGCGTCGTCACGCCGAAACGGCCGCTGGCGACCTGCTTGATGGCGCTGCGCCGCCAGTCGCCGTTTGCATCGCGGGCATAGCGCGCCTCGTCTTCCCCGCCCTCGCCGGTGTTGGACTTGCCGCCGATGCGGTTCATCGCGATGGCCAGCGTCTCGTGGGCTTCCTTGCTGATGGAGCCGAAGCTCATGGCGCCGGTGGCGAAGCGCTTCACGATTTCGCTCGCCGGCTCAACTTCCTCGATCGGCACCGGATGACTCGCCTTGCGCAGTTTCATCAGGCCCCGAAGTGTGCAGAACTGCTTGCTCTGGTTGTCGATGAGGCTGGTGTATTCGCGGAACGTCTGGAAACTGCTCTGCCGCACAGCATGCTGCAGCTTGCTGACGGTTTGCGGATTGAACAGGTGATACTCGCCGTTGACGCGGAACTGGTAGGCGCCGCCGATGTCAAGCGCCGTGGTGGAATCGCCCGCGGTTTCGCGGGAGAAGTCGTGCCGCATCTTCGCTTCACGCGCGATGACGTCGAGGCCCACGCCGTCAATTCGCGAAGGCGTGCCCGTGAAATAGCGCTCGACGAGCGAGCGGTTCAGCCCGATCGCTTCGAACACCTGCGCGCCGCGGTAGCTCTGCAGCGTCGAGATGCCCATCTTCGAAAAAACCTTCAGCAGGCCCTTGTTGATGGCCTTCTTGTAGTTCTTCAGCGCGGTTTCAAAGCTCAGCCCTTCGGGCAAAAGGCCCTTGCGCGCCTGGTCTTCCAGCGTCTCGATGGCGAGATACGGATTCACTGCGCTGGCGCCGTAGCCGATGAGCAGACAGAAGTGCATCACCTCGCGCGGCTCGCCGCTTTCGATGATCAAAGCGACCTGCGTGCGCGTGCCTTCCCGCACCAGATGGTGATGGACGGCGGAAAGCGCGAGCAGGCTCGGGATGGGAGCGTAGTCGCGATCGACACCGCGGTCGGAGAGGATCAGCAGGGTGTAGCCGCTCTTGATGGCGAGCGACGCGCGGCGGCAGAGGCCATCCAGAGCTTCCTCGAGAGACTTCGCGCTCGAGGCGTCATCTCCGACGCGGAACAGCATCGGCAGCGTGGTCGCAAGGAAGTCGCCCCAGGAGACGCGGCGTAGCTTTTCGAGGTCGCGATTGGTGAGCAGCGGATGCGGCAGCTTCAGCGTATGGCAGTGCTGCGGCGTTTCGGCCAGGATGTTGCGTTCGGTGCCGATGTAGCTGGTGAGCGACATGACAAGCTCTTCTCGAATCGGGTCGATGGCCGGATTCGTCACCTGAGCGAAGAGCTGCTTGAAGTAGTGGAACAGAAGCTGCGGCCGGTCCGACAGGCACGCCAGCGGCGTGTCCGTACCCATCGAGCCAACGGGTTCCTGGCCAGTGGCGGCCATCGGCGCGAGCAAAATGCGTAGATCTTCTTCGGTGTATCCGAACGCCCGTTGGCGGGCGAGCAACGTCGCTTCGTCGGACTCGTAGACGCGCGGCGGCTCCGGCAACGTGTCCAGCGTGATTTGGTTTTCTTTCAGCCACTCGGCATAGGGCTGGCGCGCCGCGAGTTTACCCTTGATCTCTTGGTCCGGCACAATGCGCCGCTCGGCTGTGTCGACCAGCAGCATGCGTCCGGGCTGCAGGCGCCCCTTGTAGCGAACCTGTTCGGCCGGGATGGGGAGCACGCCGGTTTCCGACGCCATGATGAGCAGGTTGTCGTTGGTGACCAGGTAGCGCGCCGGGCGCAGGCCGTTGCGGTCGAGCGTGGCGCCGATGACGCGCCCATCGGTGAAAGCCACGGCCGCCGGGCCGTCCCACGGCTCCATCAACGACGCGTGGTATTCGTAGAAAGCTCGCTTGCCCGCGTCCATCGCCGGGTTGCCGTCCCAGGCTTCGGGAATCAGCATCGCCATCACATGCGGCAGGCTGCGCCCGGAAAGGGTGAGCAGTTCGACGGCATTATCTAGCGAGGCCGAGTCGCTGCCGCCGGGGGTGATGATCGGCATCAGCTTGGCCATGTCTTCGCCGAACAACGAAGAGCGAAGCACGCTCTCGCGCGCCGCCATCCAGTTCACATTGCCGCGCACGGTGTTGATTTCGCCGTTGTGGCAGATGTAGCGGTAAGGATGCGCCAACGGCCAGGTGGGGAAAGTGTTGGTCGAGAAGCGCTGGTGGACGAGGCAGAGCGCGCTGACGGCTTCCGGATCGAGCAGTTCGTTGTAGAAGTTGCCTATCTGCGAAGCCAGCAGCAGGCCCTTGTAGATGATGGTCCGCGAGCTAAGCGACGGAATGTAGAAGAAACCGCGATCGCGGATGTCGGATTTCGCGATCTCGCTCTCCGCCCGTTTCCGGATCACGTACAGCTTACGCTCGAGCTCATCCTGCGACATCCCGGCCGCGCCGCGGATGAAAATCTGCTCAATGTACGGCTGCGAAGCGCGGGCGATACGGCCGATCGCGTCCACGTCAACCGGCGTGTCGCGCCAGCCCAGGACGGTCAGTCCCTCTTGCGCAGTAATGCGCTCGAGAATGCCTTCGCAGAGCAGCCGCTGCGCCGGTTCGACCGGCAGGAACACCATGCCGATGCCGTACTCGCCCGGCGGCGGTAGGGTAAAGCCAAGCTTCGAGCATTCCCGCGTGAAAAAGCGATGCGGAATCTGGATCAAAATGCCCGCGCCGTCGCCGGTTTCCGGATCGCAGCCACAAGCCCCGCGGTGCGTCAGATTGATGAGGATCTGAAGCCCTTTGAGGATGATGTCGTGTGAAGGTTCACCGTCGATATTGACGACGAAGCCGATACCGCAGGCATCGCGCTCATTCGCCGGGTCGTACAGACCCTGGCTGGCCGGAAGCCCACGCTGAAGACTCTCGTCCGGATATGAGTAGAGTGACACGACTGAGTTCACCTTTTCTGCAACGGGATTCACCGAGTATAGCAGGTGAGGAATTATTATTCAAACAAAATGTTTGTTGCATTATCAGAAGGCTGGCTTATAATCAGAAAGAACTGTGTCGTTCGAACATCTCAAGCTGTTTCGCGATATCGCCGCCTCGGGCAGTGTGAGCCGCGGCGCCGAGCGCAATGCAATCAGCCAGTCCGCCGCCAGCCAGCATCTCCAGGACATCGAGCAGGACCTGGGCACGACCCTGCTCGACCGTTCGCGCCGTCCGGCGACGCTGACGGAGGCGGGCCGGGTTTATCTGGAGTTCTGCCGCGACGTCTTGCGTCTGCGGGAGGAAATGGAGGCGGGCATCGGGCGCTGCCGCGAAACCGAGCAGGACTCGGTACGCGTGGCTTCGATCTATTCGGTAGGTCTATCCGAGATGTCGCGCCTCGAACGGGAGTTTCGCAGCCGCCGCCCGACGGCGCGCCTCGAGGTGGAGTATCTGCGGCCGGAGCGTGTGTGGGAGGAAGTGGCCGAGGGGCGCGCCGCGCTCGGTTTGATGAGCTATGCCACGCCGACGCGCGAAGTGGCCGTATTGCCGTGGCGGCGCGAGGAGATGGTGGTAGCGATGGCGGCGGACCACCCGTTGGCACACCGCAGCGCGCTGAAACCCGCGGACCTGGAGGGAATCGACTTCATCAGCTTCGATGACGACCTGCCGATCCGGAAGAACGTGGACCGCTTCCTGCGCGAGCACGGCGTGCACGTCCGCGTGGCGCTGCATTTCGACAACCTGCAGATGATTCAGGAAGCCGTGGCGTGCGGCGCGGGAGTCAGCATCATGCCGGAGCGGATTGTCCGCGCCGAAGTGGAGCGCGGACGCCTGGCGACGGTGCCGATCGAGGGGCGGAGCCTGTTCCGGCCACTCTCGATCGTCCACCGCAAGCGCCAGCGATTCATGGGCGCGACGCTTGAATTCCTCGAACTGCTGCGAGAGCAACCGGTGGAAGAAGACGCGCCAAAGCCGGCGCCCGCGCTTTAGCCTGCCCAAATCGACATCCTCCCGCCGTAATACAATCTGGGCAGCTATGAAGCCGTCCCGACTGTTTTTCCTCGTTCTGCTGGCTGCCGCCGCGTTTGCCGTGCCGCCGAAATCGCATTCCCGATCCAAGTCGCTCACCGCGTACGACGACCAGATCAAGCAACTGCTTTCGCGGATGACGCTCGATGAAAAAATCGGCCAGATGACGCAGGTGGATCAACACTACCTGAAAGATCCGAATGACATCGCTACTCTCGCGCTTGGGTCGGTGCTGAGCGGGGGCGATTCGGACCCGGCCGACGGCAACAGTCTGGAAGCGTGGACGGATATGTACGACGGGTACCAGAAGATCGCACTGAAGTCCCGGCTGGGGATTCCGATCCTCTACGGCGTGGACGCCGTACACGGGCATAACAACGTGCTGGGCGCGACGATTTTTCCGCACGACATCGGGCTCGGCTGCACGCGGGATGCGGATCTGGTGGAAAAGATCGGGCAGATCACGGCGCAGGAGGTTCGCGCCACGGGCATCAACTGGGCGTTCGCTCCCTGCGTGGCCGTGCCCCAAGACATCCGCTGGGGCCGGACGTACGAAGGCTTTTCCGAAGATCCGAAACTTGTGAAGGAACTGGGCGCGGCGGAGGTGCGTGGGCTGCAAGGCACCGGGCTGGATGACCCGGACGCCGTGCTGGCCTGCGCCAAGCACTACGTGGGCGACGGCGCCACGGTCTACGGCACGGGTACCGGCCCAAATCACCTGCTCGACCAGGGAGACATGCGCATCGACGAAGCGACGTTGAGAAAGATTCACCTGCAGGGCTATCTGTCGACGATTGACGCCGGTGTGGCTTCGGTCATGCCTTCCTACAGCAGTTGGAACGGCCTGAAGGACTCGGCGAACAAGAAGCTGCTCACAGACATCTTGAAACAGGAACTCGGCTTCGAAGGCATCGAGATCTCCGACTACAACGCAATCGACCAGATCAACAAGGACTATAAGCAGGCGATCGAAGCGTCGATCAACGCCGGGATGGACATGGCGATGGTCACCGGCCAATACCGGCAGTACATTCAGGACCTGAAGGAACTGGTGCAGGAAGGCAAGGTGCCGATGTCGCGGATTGACGACGCGGTGACGCGAATCCTGCGCGTGAAGTACGCCATGGGCCTGATGGACAAAAAGCGTTCGCCACTGGCGGACCGCAGCCTGCAGGCGACTTTCGGGTCGCCGGAGCATCGCAACGTGGCGCGGCAGGCGGTGCGCGAGTCGATGGTGCTGCTGGTGAACAAACATAAGCTGGTGCCGCTTTCGCGCGACGCGGCCCGGATCCACGTCGCCGGCGCGGCGGCGGACGATCTGGGCTATCAGTGCGGAGGCTGGACAATCGACTGGCAAGGAAAGCTGGGCAGGGTGACCACCGGCGGCACCACGTTTTTCGCGGCGATTCAGCAGACCGTTTCCAAGAACACGAAGATCACTTATTCGAAAGACGGCTCGGGCGCGGAGGGCGCCGAAGTGGGGGTCGCGGTGATCGGCGAGAAGCCCTATGCCGAGATGTTCGGCGACCGCAAGGATCTTTCGCTCGACCCCGCCGACATCGCGACAGTGAAGAACCTCAAAAAGGCGGGCATTCCGGTGGTCGTCATCCTCTACTCGGGGCGGCCGCTGATTCTGGACCCGATCCTTAACGACGCGGACGCGATCCTCGCGGCGTGGTTGCCCGGTAGCGAGGGCGAAGGCATCACGGACGTGCTGTTCGGCGACTACGCTCCCACCGGCAAGCTTTCCTTCACCTGGCCGCGAACCATGGCGCAGGTGCCGATCAACATCAATAATCAAAAAGGCAAAAAGTACGATCCGCTGTTCAAATACGGATACGGCTTGAAGTAAGATCGAGAACCATGTATCTTTCGCTCAACGGCGTTCCGATCGGCGGCGGCTTGACTTGGCCGGAGTTCGCCCGGCTCGCCTCGAAGACCGGCTACCTGGGAGTCGACGTGCGTCTGGAAGACGCGATGAAGGCAGGCGTCGATGCCACGCGGGGGATGTTGGAGGATCTGAAACTGCGGCCCGCGTTCGTGAATCTGCCAGTGGAGTTCCGCAAGGACGACGCGACGTTCCGGGCCGGGTTGGCAAAGCTCGAAGACGCCGCTCCGTTTGCGGCCGCCATCGGCTGCCCGCGCATGATGACCTACATCATGCCTTCGAGCGACACGCCGAAGGACGAACTGAGGCGGATTTATAAGCTCCGGTTCACCGAGTGCGCCAACATCCTGGCGCGGTCGCACTGCCGTCTCGGCCTCGAGTTTCTCGGTCCGCTTCACCTGCGCCGGATGTTCAAGTACGAGTTCATCTGGAAGATGCCGGATATGCTCGCCTTTGCCAAGGAGTGCGGCTCAAACGTCGGCCTTACGCTCGACGCCTGGCACTGGTATCACGCGGGCGGCACGGTGAGCGATATTGTTGCCGCCGGCGCCGAACGGATTGTCGTGGTTCACTTCGACGATTCGCCGAAGCTGCCGCCGGACCAGATCCGCGATAACGAGCGTCTGCTTCCCGGCAAAGGCGTGATCGACCTGGTTGCGTTTCTTCACGCGCTCGACAAGATCGGCTACAGGGACTCGCTGAGCATCGAAGTGTTCAGCAAGCAACTGAAGCAGATGCCGCCGGAAGAGAGCGCGCGCCTGTGCCTGGAGGCCGGGCG
>DAIDIH010000250.1 GCA_027459465.1 Bryobacterales bacterium
GTGCAGGGGCCGGATTTCCCCACGGGCGGGTATCTGCTGGGGCGTTCGGGGATCTACGATTACTTCACCAAGGGGCGCGGGACGCTGAAGCTGAGGGCGAAGGCGGCGATCGAGAAAACGGGCAAGGACCGGGAATCGATCGTCGTGACGGAAATTCCGTTCCAGGTGAACAAGGCTCGGTTGATCGAGCACGCGGCGTCGCTGGTGAACGAGAAGAAGATCGAAGGCATCAGCGAGATTCGCGACGAGAGCGACCGCGACGGCATGCGGATCGTGTTCGATCT
Source organism: Bryobacterales bacterium (assembly GCA_027459465.1). Lineage (GTDB taxonomy): Bacteria > Acidobacteriota > Terriglobia > Bryobacterales > Bryobacteraceae > JAJYKC01. The sequence continues at coordinate 285 of DAIDIH010000250.1, forward strand.
GAAGCGCGGCGAGCAGTCCGAGATCGTGCTGAACAACCTGTACAAGCATACGCAGATGCAGGTGAACTTCGGCGTGATCATGCTGGCGATCGTGAACGGGCAGCCGCGCGAGATGGGCCTGGCGGAAGCGATCCGCCGGTTCCTGGACCACCGCGTGGACGTTGTGCGGCGGCGCACCAACTACCTGCTGCGCAAGGCGCGCGAGCGAGAGCACCTTTTGCTGGGCTTCCAGCGCGCGCTGCGGAACCTGGACGCGGTGATTCAACTGATCCGCGATTCGAAGACGCCGCGCGAGGCCCGGGACAAGTTGATGGCGTTCATCACGCCGGAAGAGGCCAAGCAGTACGCGGCGATGGTGGATGCCACGGGGCCGCGATTCACCGAGCGCCAGGCGCAGGCGATCATCGAATTGCAATTGCAGCGGTTGACCGGCATGGAGCAGGAGAAGATCCTGAACGAGTTGGCCGAGATCCAGAAGCAGATCGCCGAGTATGTGGAGATTTTGGGTTCGGAGAAGGTGCTGAAGGGCGTGATCGCTAAGGAGCTGAAGGACGTCCGGAAGGAGTTCGGCGACGAGCGGCGGACGCAGATCATCGAGGACACGGGAGAGATCCGGCTCGAGGACCTGGTGCAGATGGAAGACGTTGCCGTGACGGTGACGCGCGGCGGGTATCTGAAGCGGACGGCGGTGGATACGTACCGGCGTCAGACGCGCGGCGGCAAGGGACGCATCGGGATGGGGACGAGGGCCGAGGACGTAGTGGAATCCCTGGTGATCGCGTCCACGCATTCTTATTTGCTGATCTTCACGAATAAGGGACGGGTTTACTGGCTGAAGATTTACGAGATACCGGACGCCGGGACAACGGGCAAGGGCAAGCATATTTCCGGACTGATTAACCTGACGCCGGACGAGGCGCCGACGGCGTTCCTGCCGGTGAAGGAGTTCGCGGCCGGGCAATACATCGTGATGGTGACGAGACACGGCGTGATCAAGAAGTGCGAACTTACCGAGTTCGACAACCCGATGTCGCGCGGTATAATTGCGATTAACATTGACGAGGGCGACGAGTTACTCGCGGCGCGGCTTACAAGCGGGAGTAACTTCATCTTCCTCGGCTCGCATGAAGGCATGGCGAGCCGGTTCTCGGAAGAGGAAGTCCGTCCGATGGGACGGGCCGCCCGCGGCGTGCGGGCGATGGACCTGGACGAAGGCGATTACCTGGTTGGCGTGGAGGTTGTGGAGCAGGAAGGCCTGATCCTTTCGATTTCGGAGAACGGATACGGCAAACGGACGCCGTTGGGCGACTACCGGCTGACTTCGCGGGGCCGCAAGGGCGTGATCAACATGAAGACGACCCACAAGGTCGGCAAGGTGGTGGATGTGCTGTCGGTGAAGGAAGACACGGACCTGATGATCATCACCAAGGAAGGCAAGATCATCCGGATCGAGTCGTCGGAGATCCGGCAAGCGGGGCGATCGACGCAGGGCGTGCGGCTGGTCCGGATGGAAGAGAACGACCAGGTGGCCGCGGCGAGCGTGATTCCGGAACCGGAGTCGAACGGCAACGGCGACAACGGGCAAGAGGACTTGCCGCTGCAGTAACGGCGGGTCCGGTTACATCTTTCGCCAGGTCATGTCCACCTTGACGGGGATATCGTTCTTGATGGGCATGGCCAGGAGGCTTGGCGGATCGATTTTGAAATCGGAGACGGTGGCGGGGATCGTGCCGGTGATCTCGGTGTCGGCGCCGTGCGCGGTTTGCTGAAACGCGACCTGTTTATACTCGACGGTTTGGCCGGCGAACTGAATCTGGAGGTCGGCATGAATGGCCGGCTGCGAGGCCGCGTTCTCGGGAAGACTGAACCGGACGACGACCATGGGGTACTGGGCGCCGCGGACGACTTGCAGCATGTGTAAGTCGCGGTTGGTGTCACCCGAGGTGAAGGACTTCACCGGGACGGCGACGAGAAAGCTGCACTGGCCCGCCTGGCAGACGCCTTTCCCTCGCGCTTGGTGACTGACGCCGTCGACCTGGTGCAGGGGGTGAGACACGTGATAGCTAAGCGTGGATTTTTCTAGCATCCACTGGACGTCCGCGGCGAGGCAGGCTGGAGAGAGCAGTAAGAGCAGAGTTGCGAGAAGCTTCATCAAAGTAAGTCAGAATTTCTTCAAAGTCACTGACAACATGGCCAACCCGTAGGCGGCGGCGGTAACGATGGCGACCGCTCCGTGCGCCTGGGCAATTCCGTGGACTTTCTGGCCCTGGCTGCGCTGTTCGTCGGCGAGGGAGCCGAGCAGCGGGGTAAGAATCATGCCGGGCCCGTGGATCCAGGCCATGGCCCTGTGAAAGCGGATGGGGCCGCGCGGTTTCGTACCCGGAACCTTCGGTGCGAAGATGGCGAAGCTGGCCGTTGTGATGTACATGCCGGCGGTGACGCTGCCGAGCGCGGCGTGCAGGTCCCGGCCGGAGGCTGTGCTATGTCTTCCGCCGGCGCCGGTGGAAGAGAACAAGCTCGCCAGCATGGGAGCGAGGGTGATCAGTCCCAGTTCCTGGTGAACCTTGAGCATGTGGGAGCGCTTGTTCAGCCGCGCCTGTTCGGCTGCGTTGCCTTGTGTCTGCTCCGGGGAAAAGCCGAGGTCACCGAGGGCAGGCTCAGCGGGGCCGATAGTCAGGGGCAGATCGAGCCGCTGCGTGCCGGCGGCGCGCAGGGTGATAGAGACGGTCTTTGGGGCGTAGCCGTGAGCCGAGACCGCCACTGTGTAGGCGCCCGGAGTGAGACCCTGCAGGGAGTACAGACCGGCGGCATCGGTCTGAACCTGCGAGACGTGGCCCGTGGCTGTGCTTGTGACCGAGACGGAGGCGTTCGCGATGGGCGCCCCGGCCGGGCTTGTGACCACTCCGGCCAGTGAGGCGGCCGACTGCGCATCGAGGAGCGCGTTCAGCGCGATGGCGAGAGTCAGGACAGCGACCAGGACCTTCGACGGTTTCATGTCCACCCGCGGCTTCCTTTCGGCCGGGATTGCGCTTACTGCGCCGCGGCCGCATGATCGAGGGTGAGACGGCCCGGAGCCGTGGTTGGTTCCAGAGGGATTGGCCAGCGGGTTCAGACCTGGAACATTGTGATGCCGGCGACACCGGTGGCGCCAGCTTCGATGCAGGCCTGGGCGTTGGCGGGGCCGATGCCGCCGAGGGCCCAGACGGGAAGGGCGACTGCCGCGCAGGCGGCGCGCAAGGCATCGAGGCCGATGCCAGGGGCGCCGGGGTGGGATGGAGTCGGGAAGATTGGGCCGAAGACCGCGAAGTCCGCGCCTTCGGAAGCGGCGCGGCGCAGTTCGTCGACGGTGTGGCAGGAGACTCCGAAGAGAAAGCCGGGAGGGGCGATGCCCTTGAGATCGGAGGGCGCGGGCGAGGAGGATGTCAGGTGCACGCCGGCCGCGCCGACGGCGAGGGCGATATCGAGGCGGGAGTTGACGAGCACGGGGCACGATGGGCAGGCCGATACGACGCGGAGGCAGAGATGGTAGAGTTGGCGGGCGCTCATGTGTTTGGCCCGGATCTGGATCATGGCCGCGCCAAGGCTGGCGGCGCGGACGGCAACGTCGAATGAATCGGTGATGCAGTAACGAGGGAGCATCCTGCTTTCGAGTCTGGCATGGGAGGGTGGTCTTTGAATGGAACGGCCGCGCGGGCGGGGTGGCTCGCGCGGCCGTTTGGAGGCGGTCCGGAGGGCAGATTAGTCGTCAGGATCGATATAGGGATAACAGGGAGCGGGGTGCCAATAGCCCCAGCCGTCGTAGTAGCCGCAGCCGGGACCCACGTTGTAACCCCAGCCGAAGGGGATGCCGATGCCGACACCGAAGTAAGGACGCGCCCAGAAGCGGCCGCCCCAATAATATCCGCGGCCGGCGTAGAAGCGGCCTGGATAGAAGCCGCCATCGTCACCGTGGTAGAAGCCGCCGTGGTAGCCTTCGCCGTAGTCCCCGCGCCAACCGCCGTAGCCTCGTCCCCAGCCGCCTTCGTGTCCACGCCAGCCGCCTTCGTGTCCACCCCACCCACCGCGGCCGCGCCAGGCACCGCCGCCGTTGCCATGCCAGCCGCCGCCATAGCCTCGGCCGCCATGGAATGCGTGGCCATATCCTCCTCCTCCGAAGTGTCCTCCACGTCCTCCTCCGTGTCCTCCGCCGCGTTCGGCGAATGCGGCCGCCGGTGCGAACAACATCAAGATCGCTGCGAGCGCCCGTACGGGCATCGCGGCTTTGACCGATCCGATCTTCGCTGTCCGTTTCATTTGGTTCCTCCCAAACTTCGATTCGGGAGTGGGCAAATGATGGGCCAATCGTAAATGGTTGAAAATAGGTAGTGAAAATTCCGGCGCCGGTAAGGATTGCTGGTTGAAAAGCACCGGGTGGTGGCGCGGTGGGCCAACGCTTGGCCCGGACGAATCCGGTTGGCGCGGAGTCTATACTTTATTCGGTAAAGTACTTGTAGCTTGAGGGTCGAGTGCTTCTCGCTGAGCTTCTATTCCTTGTTTTATTTGCCACGGCGGCTGGGGCGCTGATTTACGCCGCGGTTGCGGCGCTGCGCGGGCGGACCGGGCAGGCCACGAGCATCGTGATCCGCACGGCAGTGCTGGCCGCGGTGTATGTGGGCCTTGTCTATCTTGCGGCGGCGGTGTCCGGGCCGAAGGTTGTGCCGCTGGGCCGTGCGAACTGCAATGACGACTGGTGTTTCGCTGTCGTTCGGGTGGATCGAGTGGTGTCGGGGGCGACGGTCCGATGCGAGGTGACGATGCGGTTATCCAGCCGGGCGCAGCGGCGGGTACAAAGAGAGCTCGGCGCACGCGATGTTTATCTTGTAGATTTGGACTGGCGGCGGTTCGATCCTTTGCCGGGCTCGTCGAAGGTGCCCCTGAGCTCGCGACTGGAGCCTGGCCACGCGGTGCTGGCGCAACGAGCGTTCACTGTGCCAGCGGGCGCGGGACCGATGTCGCTGATGATCGACCGGCACGACTTTCCTTTCTGCGTGATTATCGGCGAGTGCGACGCGTTTCACGCGGGGACCCGGTTCCTGCTCGAGTAAGTTCAGAGCACGCGGAGGCTGGAGGCTGGGAACTCGACGAGCCATTCGCGGGCGGACGAGCCCAAGGAGTAATGTGCACGGGACATCTCGACGGCGATGCCGCCTTCGAACTCGAGGCGGACTCCTTCGGCGAGGTCCACGACCTGGCGGAGCGAGAGGGCCGTCTGGTTGGGGCCCGGGCGTCCGTCCTTAGGCATGGCGCGCAACTCAGCGGGGCGGACATAGACGGTCACGCGATCCCCGATCAAACGGCCGGGCAGGTAGCGTGCTTCGACTTCGAATTCGCCTAACTTGAGGCGGCTGCGGTTCCGGCCGGGGTCGAGCGCGCGGACTTCGGCGGGGATGAGGTTGTACAAGCCGAGGAGGCGTGCGACCTCGGTGCTCAAGGGTTCCTCGATGACTTCACGGGGCGTTCCGCTGCGAATGAGGCGTCCCGCGCTGATGACGTGCATGCAGTCGGCGAGCGCGCAGCACTCTTCGAGCGAATGTGTGACGAGTAAGGCGGGAATGCCGAACTCGGCTTTGACCTGGCGGAGGACGGCGTAAAACTCCTCGCGGAGGGGTGCATCCAGGCCTTGGGCGGGTTCGTCGAGGAGAAGAATCCGCGTGCCGCCGGCGCGACTGGCTCCGCCGCCGACGAGGGCGCGGGCGATGGAGCCGCGCTGTTTCTGGCCGCCGGAGAGTTCATGGGGCATGCGGCCGGCGATGTCGGCGAGGCGGAACCGTTCGAGCACCTCGTTCACCTTGCGGCGGCGTTCGGCGCGCGGCCAGCCTCCGGCGGCGAAAGTGAGGTTCTCGCGCAACGTCATGTGAGGGAACAGGGCGTAATCCTGGAAGACGTAGCCGCAGCGGCGCTCGCGAGGGGGGAGATTCACGCCGGCGATAGCGTCGAACAGGATGACGTCGTCGAGAAGGATGCGGCCCTCGTCGGGTTTGACGAAGCCGGCGATGGAGTCGAGGGTGAGTGTTTTGCCGGCTCCGCTGGCGCCGAACAGGACAGTGACGCCGGGGCCGGCCTCAAACTCGACATCGAGCGAAAAGCCGGCCGATTCCCTGCCGTGCGGGAAATGCTTGCGGATGCGGGCTTCAATCATCGCATTGCGGCCCCGGAGAGGCGGTTGGCTAGCGCAAGGGTCGCCAGGGCCACGACGGAGACGACGAGCACCATGGCGCGGGCGGCGGCGGCGTTATCGGCCATGACGGCATCGTAGATGGCGACGGAGATCGTCTGCGTACGGCCGGGGATGTTGCCGGCGATCATGAGCGTGACGCCGAAATCGCCGAGAGAGCGAGCGAAGGCGAGGGCGGCGGCGGCGAGCACCTGGCGCTGAGTGAGGGGCAAGGTGACACGGAGGAAGACGCGCCACTCGCTGGCGCCGAGAGTGCGGGCGGCGCGCTGGTAGACGGGGTCGACGCTTTCGAGGGCGGCGCGGGCGGATTTGACCAGGAGCGGGAGAGAGTGGAACAGGGCCGCGACGACGGCCGCCTGCCACGTGAAGACGAGCGGCTGGCCGACGACGGTTTCGTAGAGCTTGCCGAGGGGGCTGGCGCGGCCGAGCAGAACGAGGAGGTAGTAGCCGAGAACGGTGGGCGGGAGGACGAGCGGGAGGGCGATGGCGGCGTCCAGCCACTCTTTGCCCCGAAACTCACGGTTTGCCAGCAGCCACGCCAGCCAGAGGCCGAGCACGACGGCGGCGGCGGTTGCCAAAACTGCCACGCGCAGGCTGAGCCAGAGCGGAAACCAGTCGATCGGCATTGATACAAGATTAGCGGGTTTTGTTCGGAAACACGCTCTGCTTCCTCAGTGCCGGACGAGCATTGTTTTCACGATCGCCGTGGCTCCGTTGGTGAAAATCTGGATCCCGATGCAAAGGAGGATAAACGAGGACAGGCGGACCAGGATACTGGTGCCGTTTTCACCGAGCAGCCGGGCGACGGCCTCGGCAGAACGATAGCAGAGATAGATGGACAGGCCGGTAAGCATGGTTCCGATAAGCGCGGGGATGATCTGCAGCCACCAGGGTTCTGGTCCGTTGCCGATGTTGGCTCCGAGGGTGAGGGCGACGGAGATGGCGCCGGGGCCGACGGTGAGCGGCATGGTGAGCGGGTAGAAGGCGAGCGACCGCCAGTTGCCTTCCCGGCGCCGCGCGGCGGCCTCACTGCCCTTCTCCCGGTGCTCCTCGGGGCGCTGGAGGAGATTCCAGCCGGAGGCGGTGACGAGCAGGCCACCGCCGACCTGCACGACAGGGAGAGAGATGCCGAAGAAGCGCAGGATGTGGGAGCCGATGAGGAGGGAGCCGACGAGGAGGCCGGATCCGTTCCGGGCGATGCTTCTGGCCAGGCGTACGCGGATGGGAGCTTCAAAGCCTGGGGTGAGGCTGAGGAAGACGGGCGCCGTGCCCACCGGATTGACGATGGGAAAGAGAGCCAGAAAGACGACCAGAGCTTGCCGGGCCGCGTCGGCCGCCTCGTGCATAACTTCCTAGCTTCGCACGGGACGTGGGCGCGGCTATTTTGCCCAGACGCCGGCGCCGAATCCCGGGCCAGTGGAGTTGAATTGGAAGAGCGTGAGTGGGACCGCGCAAGAGCCGGACTCAAAGCACGCCCCGCCGAAGTCACCGACGGTGGGCGGGAGGCGGACGTCCACCTGGTAGACATAAGGGCTGATGGGTGCGATATTGGTGACCTGCCATCCGTTGGCGTAGAAGGCCACGGCCTCGTGAACGACTGTTGGATCCGGCGCAACGCCGTTGACAAACACCGAGACGACGCTGCCGAAAGCGGCTGGGTTCGACTCCGAATTGATGGATCCGTCCGCGTTGAGCGCCAGCGCGAATCCCGCCGGGGTCTGCGGGGGAGGAGTGAAGGTTTCAGGTAGGTTCCAAAAGAGGCTGGGATTGAAGCCCGAAACTAACACGCGGGATTCGGTTGCTCCGTTGACGGTGACGCGCAGGGAATTCAGTGTGCCGGGCAGCGCGACGATCCCGGAAGGCACGGCAAAGTTGATCTGATTTGCCGATGCGTAGAGGATCGGTGCTGGGACAGAACCGACGGCGATCGAGACGCCGCCCAGCGTGTTTGCGCCGGTGGTTCCTGCGTTTACTCCCTGCGCGGGACCGAGCCCCTCGCCGAAGATGCTCAGGAGTTGGTTGACGGCGACGGGGCCCACCGGCATGAGGTCGGCCGCATCGAGGATGCAGTCGATCCGGGGAGTACCCGGGGCGGTTGCGGGCTGAGAAAAGTCGACGGCGGCGAGGTACGCGCCTGGAGAGTTTCCGACTTGTGGACTGGTCACCGTAAGAGCGCTGCCCGCCATGGCAACATCCTGCTTTTGCGTCGTAGCTGCCAGCCATAGGGTGCTTCCAGAGAGGGCGATGCCCGATGGGATGACGCTTGATCCACCAAGGAACTGTGTTCCGAGCAGGGTTCCCGCGGTTTCGTCCACCAAGGCGGCATAGGCGGACACTCCCACGGTGATGCCATTTGGCAAACACGCGGCTGGGATGTCGGAAAGGGCTGGGATGGCGCTGGAGATGACGTAGGTGGCGGGCGAATTGACCGTGCCCGCGATGCCGCCGACGGAAACGGCGCCGGTGGAGTTGGCGGCCACTCCGAAGCCTCCGACAGGAACCGAGAACAACAGCGAATTGCCGAGCGGATCCAATTTCGTAAGAAACGGGGCCGCGTCAGCTTGTCCGGTCAAGGGAGCTGAAAGGGCGGGCGCGGCGACGGTATAGGGGTAACCCTGGCGCGCGAATCCCGTGACGTAGGCGCTGCCGGCGGCGTCGACGGCCAGTCCCTGGTTGATTGTGCCGGTGGGGCCCGACAGGGAAGTCGAATAGATCAGGTTCGCTCCGGCAGGGTCGATCTTACTGATGTATTGATCGGGACCTTGACCCTGCAGCGGGCACGCGGGGTCGTAGCAAGCTCTGACTTTCGGGAGTGTGGGTTGATAGGAGCCCGGCGTCGTAGGATAGTCGAGCAGGAGGGTGGTGCCCGCCACATAGATGTTGCCGGCGGCGTCGAGGGCAATCGCGGTTCCGCCGATGCCCGTCGCCGAGGAGAGGACCTTTGTGCCTGTGGGATCCAATACCAGCAGATATGGGCGGCTCGAGGGATCGGGGACGCTATGCGCGCCGGGAGTTACCGGGAAGTTTGACGAACCGGCCTCGCCAGTCACGATAATCTGCCCGTTGGCGTTCACGGCAACGGCCTGGGCCATGCTCGAAGCGGGACCGCCGAGCAGATCCGAGAATACGAGGTTGCCCTCGGGGTCGAGCTTGAAGACGAAGGACTTTGGCGCATGGTACTGGTTGACTGGGGTGCCGAGGTTTCCCTCGCCGGTAACCGGAAAGTCGGGTGACGTGGTGTAACCCACGACGTAGGCGTCACCCGCAGCGTCTACCGCGATTCCGTAGGCCAGGTCACGAAGCGTGCCGCCTATGTGCCGCACGTACAGGTATTGATCGCCTTGGGGGTTTAGCTTGGCGACTAATATCTGATTGGGAAAGGAAACGGGTGAGGAGGCCACCAAGTAAATGTTCCCCGCGGGATCGGTGGCGATGGCGTTGGGTGGGTAGCCGGCGAGCAGATAGGTGGAGTCGATCAACGACGGGGCGGCGTGGGTTGCGAGCAAACCGGCGAGCACGAGAGAAGGACGAGCAAGCGCACTCGAGGAAACACGTAGATTTCTCCTTTTCGGGCGCGGTTGCCCACAGACTATCATGCGCGGCCGGGCCTATGCTAGTTTCTTACAGCAGCTACGGACATGAAACGCCTTCTTGTGCTTCTCCTCTCGACACCTTTGCTTGCGCAGTGGCAGCCTCCGAACCCGGTGAAGGAGGCGCGGCGGGAGCCGGAGGGGATGATGGTCCAACTCGAGCGGGGGGTGATGCGGATCTCAGTGTGCTCGGAGGCGATCGTGCATGTGGTGTATTCACCGGGGAGCACGATTCCGGAGGAGAAGCAGTTCGCCGTGGTCCGGACGAAATGGCCGCCAGCGAGGCGGATATTCACCGAGACGGCGGAGGAGGCTTCCGTTGCGACGGCGGATGTGCGGGTCACCGTGACCAAGAAGGATGGGTTTGTCAGCTTCAGCGCGGCGGCGGGCGGGCGCGAGAAGTTGATTCAGGAAGGGCCGAAGATCATGACGCCGGCGGAGGTGAACGGAGAAAAAACATATCATGCCGAGGATGTTTTTGCGATCTACGGTTCGCAGGAGTCGTTCTACGGGCTGGGACAGCATCAGGCGGGCGTGTGGGACTACCGGGGCGAGTCGGTGGATCTGTCGCAGGAGAATACGGAGATCGCGGTCCCTCTATTAGTTTCGAGCAAGGGCTACGGCATCTTCTGGAACAACCCGTCGCGGAGCCGGTTCAATAACCGGTTTGTTCACACGGTGTATCTAAGTTCGGAAGTGGCCGACACGATCGACTATTACTTTCTCTACGGCCCGGATTTCGACCGCATCGTTGCGGGGTACCGGATGCTGACCGGGGCGGCGCCGATGTTCGGGCGGTGGGCGTATGGATACTGGCAGAGCAAGAACCGGTATCAGACGCAGGAGGAAGTGCTCAGCATCGCGGCGAAGTACCGGGAGATGAAGATTCCCATCGACGACATCGTGCAGGACTGGTTCTGGTGGGGGAAGACCGGCGATTTCCAATTCAACGCGAAGTACCCGGACCCGAAGGGGATGATCGACACGCTGCACCGGGAGCATTATCACTTCATGATTTCGATCTGGCCGTTCTTCGACCCTGGATCGGATGTGTATGCGGAGATGGAGCGACGCGGGTATTTTATCGATAAGACGAAGGTGGCCGGGTTTCATCCGCTAGGGATGGCGGTGTATGACGCGACGAACCCGGCGGCGCGGCACTATTACTGGAGCCTGGTGGACAAGGCGCTGTTCCGGATCGGCGCCGATGCCTGGTGGATGGACACGACGGAGCCGGAAACCGAGGGGCAGCAGGAGAACATTCTGCTCGGCCACAAACTCGCCATAGGGAGCGGGGACCGGTATGCGAACGTGTATCCGTTGCTGGACACGCAAGGAGTGTACCGGGGGCAGCGGACGGCGTCGAGCGACAAGCGGGTGTTCATTCTTTCGCGGTCGGCGTTTGCGGGCAGCCAGCGGAACGGGGTGACAGCGTGGTCGGGCGACGTGTTGAGCGACTGGACGGCGTACCGGCGGCAGATTCCGGCGGGGCTGAATTTTTCGCTTTCGGGAATTCCATATTGGACGACGGACATCGGGGGGTTCTTCATCGGCAATCCGAAGGATGAGGGGTATCGCGAATTGTTCGTACGGTGGTTCGAGTATGGGACATTTTGCCCGATCTTCCGCGTTCACGGCACGCGGACAACGAACCAGAACGAGTTGTGGAGCTATGGGGAGCGGGCGCAGGAGATTCTGACGAAGTTCGACCGGCTGCGCTACCGGCTGTTGCCGTATATCTATTCGCTGGCATGGCGGGTGACGAGCGGAAGTTACACGATCCTGCGTCCGCTGGCGATGGATTTTCGCGAGGACCGGCGGGCGCTCGAGACCGGAGATGAATTTCTGTTCGGTCCGGCGATTCTGGTGAATCCGGTGACGGAGCCTGGCGCGACGACTCGGCGTTTGTATCTGCCGCGGGCGGAGTGGGTGGATTTCTGGACCGGGCGGAGGGAAGCGGGCGGGCGAAGCATCGACGCGGCGGCTCCGCTGGACCGGATTCCTTTGTATATACGGGCGGGCTCGATTGTGCCGATGGGGCCGGAGGTGCAGTACGCGACGGAGAACCTGAATGCGCCGGTGGAACTGCGGGTGTATCCGGGCGCCGACGGGGAGTTCACGTTGTACGAAGACGAGAACGACGGGTATGGGTACGAACGTGGGGCTTACGCGACGGTGGAGATCAAGTGGGACGACCGGGCGAAGCGGCTGAGCTTCGGGGCGAGGCACGGGAGGTACCCGGCGATGCCTGCGGCCGAAACATTTCACGTGGTTTTTGTTCAGGACGGTCATGGGGCCGGGATCGAGCCGGCGAGCCGGCCGGACCGGACGATAACCTATAGCGGCGCGGCGGTTTCGATACCATGACAATCGGAGGAGTTTGAAAACGATGGATCGAAAGCTTGCGCTGTTTGTGATCGGGCTGACCGCGCCGGTGGTTTTTGCCCAGGAGCAGCCGCCTCCGATGTTTAGTGCGAACTCGGTGGCGAAATCCACCAAAGCGATCAACTACCGCCATCGAAGCGGCGCCACGATGATCAACTTCGTGGGGACGGCGGTGATGCCGAAGGCGTCGGGCACGGCGAAGGTGGAGAGCAAGCAGGGCGCGATCAGCATCGAGGCGAACTTCCGCAATATCGGTGCGCCGAGCCAGTTTGGGGCCGAGTATCTGACTTATGTGCTGTGGGCGATTTCGCCGGAAGGGCGGCCGAAGAACCTGGGCGAGTTGCTGCTGGACGGGGGCAAGAGCAGCCTGAAGGTGACGACGGACCTGCAGGTGTTCGCGCTGATTGTTACGGCCGAGCCGTATTTCGCGGTGAGCGAACCGAGCGACGTGATCATCATGGAAAACGAGGTGCGGCCGGACACGGTGGGCAAGATTGAGACCGTGGACGCGCACTATGAGTTGCTGAAGCGCGGGCAGTATCAGAAGCTGGCGAATGTGCTGCAGTTGACGCCGGACCCGAAGATTCCGGTGGAGATTTACGAAGCGCGGAATGCGGTGAACATCGCGCAATCGTCGGGAGCGGACAAGGACGCTCCGGACACGTTTGCGAAGGCGAAGCAGGACTTGCAGCAGGCCGAGGATTATCTGAAGCGGAAGCAGCGCAAGCCGGCGATCATGATTGCGCGGGAGGCGGCGCAGACGGCGGAGGACTCGCGCGCGATCGCGGTGAAGCGGCAGGAGGAGCAGCGGCAGGAAGCGATCCAGGCGGCCGAGCAGGCGGCGAAGGAGAAGGCGGCGGCCGAGTCGGCGGCGCGGGCGAAAGCGGACGCCGAGCGCAAGGCGGCCGAGGCGCAGCGAGCGCAGGCGGAGGCGGCGCAGCAGAAGGCCGAGATGGAGAAGATGCAGGCCCAACTTGCGGCCGCGAAGGCCGACGCGGAGAAGGCGCGGGCCGATGCCGCGCGAGCCGAAGCCGCGGCCGAAGCCCAGCGCGCGCAACAGGCAGCCGCCCAGGCGGAGAGGCAGGCACAGCAGGCGGAGATGGAAAAGCAGCAGCTTCGCGCGCAGCTTCTGGCGCAGTTGAACGCGGTGCTGGCGACGAGGGACACCGACCGCGGGCTGGTGGTGACGATGGCCGATGTGCTGTTCGATTCGGGCAAGTACACGCTGAAACCGGACACGCAGTTGAAGCTGGCGCGGCTGGCGGGCATTATTTTGGCGCATCCGGGGCTGAAACTGACCGCGGAGGGATACACGGACTCAACCGGGAGCGCGGCGTTCAACCAGAAGCTATCGGAGAAGCGGGCCGATTCCGTGGTGGAGTTTTTGCACGACCAGGGGATTTCGACGGACAATTTGAGTTCGATGGGCTATGGCGACGCGAGGCCGATCGCTTCAAACGACACCGCGGCGGGACGAAAGCAGAACCGGCGGGTGGAGTTGATCGTGTCGGGAGAAGCGATCGGCACCAAGATCGGCGCGACTGCTGCCGAGCCCGCGCCGGCGGCGCCACAGACCCAGCAATGATGGAGATTCAACCGGTGACGCTGGCAGGGCGTTCGGTACGGCTGGAGCCTCTTTCGCGAGTCCATTTACCGGGCCTGCTGCGGCACGGCTTGGATCCGGATCTGTGGACGTGGATGAGCGTGCGCGTGAATGACGAGGCCGGCATGGTGCGATACATTGACGACGCGCTCGACGAGCAACAGCGGGGCGTTTCGCTGCCGTTTGCGACCGTGGATGCGCGGACGGGCGAAGTGGCCGGCTCGACAAGATATCTGAATATCGAACGGAAGCAGAGGCGGGTGGAGATCGGGTCGACGTGGGTGATGCGGCCGTGGCAGCGGAGCGCGGTGAACACGGAGGCGAAGTACCTGATGCTGCGGCACGCCTTCGAGCAGTGGTGCTGTTTGCGGGTGGAACTGAAGACGGATGTGGGCAACGTGCGGTCGCGGACGGCGATCCAGCGGATTGGGGCGCGGGAGGAAGGGATTTTTCGCAGCCACATGATGATGCAGGGCGGCAGAGTGCGGGACACGGCGTACTACAGCATCACGTATAAGGAGTGGCCGGAGGTGAAGCGGCGCCTGCTCGAGAGAATGGCGGCATGAGCAGGGGCACAGCGTGGCTCGCTTCGCCGGTTTCCCGCGAGCACGATACGGGGCCGGGGCATCCGGAGCAGCCCGCGCGATTCGATGCGGCGCTACGGGGTCTGGCCGGACGGCCGCTTAGCCCGTTTGACGGGCGCAGGGCCACGGAAGAGGACTTGCTGTTGTGCCACGGGCGCGAGTATCTGCGGACCGTGGAACGGGATGTGGCGTCGGGCCGGGAGATGCTGGCGACCGGCGATACGCAGATCTGCCCGCGGTCGCTCGATGTGGCGCGGGCGGCGGTGGGCACGGTGTTCGAGGCGGTGGACCGGGTTGCGGGCGGGGCGGCGAAGAACGCGTTCGCGATTGTGCGGCCTCCGGGGCATCACGCGACTTCAGATCGGGGCATGGGCTTTTGCCTGTTCAACAACGTGGCGCTGGCCGCGCGATATGCGCAGAAGCGGCACGGCGTGGGGCGGGTGCTGATCGCCGATTGGGATGTACACCACGGAAACGGCACGCAGGAGATCTTTTATTCCGACGCTTCAGTGCTTTTCTTCAGCACGCATCAGCATCCGTGGTATCCCGGCACGGGCGATGCGAATGAGACGGGGGAAGGCGCCGCGCAGGGGACGATCATTAACTGCCCGCTGCCCGCCGGTTCCGGACGGCAGCAGATTCTGGGGGCGTTCGAGCATCTGCTGTTGCCCGCGGTGGAGCATTTCCAGCCGGAGTTTGTCTTTGTCTCGGCCGGCTTCGACTCGAGGCTGGGCGATCCGTTGGGGCGGTTCCGGCTGACGGACCACGATTTCGCCGACCTGACGCGCCTGATGGCGGAGATGGCGGACCGGTATGCGCACGGCCGTCTGGTGAGCGTGCTCGAAGGGGGCTATGACCTGGGCGGGCTTGAAGCCGCGGTGGGAGCGCATGCGGCGGAACTGGAGCGGGCGGCGCGGTAGGGCCGTTGGGCGACGGGGCTGCGCGGGGAATTCCCGGCTCCGTTCTTGCCTCTTTCGGGCGGTTTAGGGCATAGTTAAAGAACCCGGCGGAGAGATGGGCGCGGAGGGAACATCGGCTGCTTCTGCGTGCAGAAATTCGATGGCACCGGGTGGGTTGCGATGGCGGAGATCTTGTACCTTACCGAACTATACGGCCTCCCTGTCTTCGATCTGAAGGGCAAGCGGATCGGCGTCGTTCGCGACGCCGCTCTGGTGCCGCTGGTGGACGCGGCCCGCGTGGACCGGTACCTGGTGGGCGGAGGCTGGGCGTGGCTTACAGTACGCTACGACCAGGTGCACTCGATAACGCTCGACGGGATTTCGCTCAAGGACGAGCAGCTTACGCCGTATCATTCCGACGAATACATGCTGCGTCTGATGCGCGACCTGCTGGACCAGCAGATCATCGACGCGCATGGGCGGAAGGTGGTCCGGGTCACCGACGTCACCTTTGAGATTGTGGAGCGCGAGGACCGCGCCGAGTTGAAGATTCTCGAGGTGGATATCGGGGTCCGGAGCGTGTACCGGCGCCTGATGCGCGGGGTTCTGCCTCGACGCTGGATTCGGAAGACGCAGACGCACATCGCGCCGCATTCGATCCCGTGGGAGTTCTGCAACATTCTCGAGGCGGACCCGCAGAGGCGGCTGCGGCTGAACATCAGCAACAAACTGCTCGAGAAGATGCATCCGGCGGATTTGGCCGATATTGTCGAGGATCTCACGCCGGAGGACCGCGAGGCGATTTTCGAGACGATCAACAGCGAAGTGGCGGCGGAGACGCTATCGGAAATCGATCCGGATATTCAGGCGAGTATTGTGGAATCGCTGGAGACCGAGAAAGCGGCGGAGATTATCGAGGAGATGGCGCCGCACGAGGCGGCGGATGTGCTGAGCGAACTCGGGGAAGAGACCTCGGAAGAGATTCTGGAGGAGTTGGCGCATGAGCCGAAGGCGGAGTTGCGGGAGTTGCTGGAGTTCGACGAGGATTCGGCGGGCGGCTTGATGAGCCGGGACTTCATCGCGGTAAGTTCGGGGGCTTCGGTGGCGGCGGCGCTGGCGGCGCTACACACGCGGGAGGAGTTGCCGGAGACTTTGAACACGATATTCCTCGTGGAGGAGGACGGGCGGCTGACGGGAGCGGTTCCGATGTCGCGTTTGCTGGCCGCGCCCGCGCATGCGCCGCTGAGGGACCTGGCGCTCGATCGCCTTCTCAGCGTTCATGAAGAGGAAACGCAGGACCGGATCGTGGAACTCTTCGACAAGTACAATCTGCTGACGCTTCCCGTTGTCGACGACCACGGAAAGCTGTCCGGCGCAATCACTGCCGACGAAATCATTACCGTACTGAGGCAAAAATGAAGGACGACCCTGGCCATGTGGAAGCGCTTCCGGACGAGGCTTCTCATTTTTGCGGCGGTGATCGGGCCGGGGCTTATTACGGCCAACGTCGATAACGACTCCGGCGGGATCCTCACTTATTCGCAGGCAGGAGCCAAATACGGCTATCTGCCGTTGTGGACGCTGATTCCAATCACAATTCTGCTGATTGTCACGCAGGAGATGTGCTCGCGGATGGGGGCGGTGACAGGCAAGGGCCTGTCGGATCTGATCCGGGAAGAATTTGGCCTCCGGACCACGTTCTTCCTGATGGCGGCGCTGGTGGCGGCGAATTTCACAAATATCATCGCCGAGTTCGCCGGTATTGCGACGTCGCTCGAATTGTTTCACATCTCACGCTTCGTTTCGGTTCCAATTTGCGCGGCGGCGGTTTGGTACCTGGTGGTGCGGGGCAGTTACCGAAGCGTGGAGAAGGTGTTTCTGGTGGCGTGCGGGTTATATGTCACCTACATTATTTCGGGCTTCCTGATCGGACCGGACTGGAAGACGGCGGCCGTGGCGAGCGTGAAGCCGATTGTGTTGTTCGACACGCCGTACATTTTCATGCTGATTGGCCTGGTGGGGACGTCGATCGCACCCTGGATGCAGTTTTACCTGCAGTCGGCGGTGGTGGAGAAGGGCATTACGGCGAAGGAGTATGTCGAGAGCCGGCTGGAAGTAATCATCGGGTGCATCCTCACCGACGTGGTGGCGTTTTTCATTATCGTTTCGTGCGCGGCGGCGATCTGGGCGCACGGACCGAGGGACATCGAGAATGCGGCGGATGCGGCGTTGGCATTGAAGCCATTCGGGCAGTACGCTTACCTGCTGTTCAGCGCTGGGCTGTTCAATGCATCGTTCTTTGCGGCCTGCGTTCTGCCGTTGTCGACGGTGTACACGGTGTGCGAAGGGTTAGGATTCGAGTCCGGCGTGGACAAGCGGATGGACGAGGCGCCGATCTTCTACTGGCTGTACACGCTGCTGGTGGTGTTCGGGGCGGGCGTCATCCTGTGGCCGAATTTCCCGCTGGTAAAGATGATTCTGTTCAGCCAGGTGATCAACGGCGTGCTACTGCCGTTCGTGCTGATCTACATGGTGCTGCTGATCAACCGGCAGCGGTTGATGAAGGACTGGACGAATTCGCGGTTCTACAATGTGGTGGCGTGGTCGTCGGTGGTGATCATGATCGGGCTGACGCTGGCGCTGGTGGCGATTTCGGCCAAAGACATGCTGTCGGGAGCGTAGGCGGCGTGGCATGGGATGATGTCTGTGATGACGCCGTCACAACCGCAGCCGAAGATTCATTTGGCGAACACGCCGGACTACCGCGAAAATTACTCGAACAGCGTGCAGATGAGGGTGAACCTCTGGGATTTCTTTCTGCTGTTCGGGACGGTTAATCAGACCGCTCCCGAGACAGTAACGATCCAGAACTTTCAGGGCATTTACCTGAGCCCGCAGCAGGCGAAGGCGCTGTTCAACGTGTTGCAGCAGAACCTGACGCAATATGAGGCCACCTTTGGCGAGATTCGCATCGAACCGAAGACGCCGGGTGGCTCGATTCAGTGAACCGCCGGCGGGGCACGGCGCTTGCGCTGGCTGCCTCTGCCGGAATCGTGTTCGCGCTGCATTGGCCGTATCTGCGGCTACCCTACTTCTGGGATGAGCTTGGGCAGTTCGTTCCGGCCGGGCTGGACATTCTTCAACACGGAGCGTGGATTCCCCGCTCGACGGTTCCCAATTCGCACCCGCCGGGACTGATGGCGTACCTGGCGCTGGTTTGGCGCGTCTTCGGGTACTCGATTCCGGCGACGCGCGCGGCGATGCTGATTGTGGCGGCGGGGGTGGTTGCTGCGACCTATGGGCTGGCGGGGACGCTGGGGTTGCGGCCGGGATACGCAATTCTCGCGGCTGCGCTGCTTGTGGCCGATCCGTTGTTTCAGATGCAGTCTCTGCTGGCGCAGCTTGATCTGCCCGCGGCGCTGATGACGGCGGTGGTGCTGGTGTTGTTTCTGGATGAGGCGGTGGGATGGGCGGCGGCGGCTTCCGTCGCGCTCGTGCTCGTGAAGGACACGAGCGTGGTGGTGCCGGTGGTGCTGGGCGCGGTGTTGCTCTGGGAGGGGCGGCGGAAGGAGGCGGCTGTGTTCGCTGCGCCCCTTGTGGCGCTGGGGATCTGGTTCGCCGTGCTGTGGCATGCGACGGGATACGTGTTTGGGAGTCCCGGATACACGCATTACAACTTGACGTATGCGCTGCATCCGGTACGAGTGAGCGTGTCGGTTCTGCGGCGGCTGTATTTTATGTTCGTTGCCGATTTCCGTTGGGTGGGCGCGGCAGCGCTGGTTTATTCGCTGTGGAAGACGGACGTATTTCGAGGGCGGGCGTGGCGGATTGCGCTGATGGTGAGTGTGGCGCAGGCGGTGCTGGTGACTGTACTCGGGGGAGCGGCGCTGGAACGATATTTGTTGCCGGTGCTACCGGTGCTTTACTGCTCGTATGCGGCGGGGTTTTCGACGATTTCGCCGCATTGGCGGGTCCCAGCAGTAGCGGCGCTGGGAGCCGGATTAGTAAGTGGATGGTTTCTGAATCCGGCGTTTCCGTTTCCTTATGAGAATAACCTCGCGTTAGTCGACTTTGTCCGGCTGCATCAGGAGGCGGCCAGGTTTTTGGAGAAGCATTACGCCGAAGAGACGATTTACACGGCATGGCCTCTTACCGGGGCGCTGCAGCGGCCGGCGTTCGGGTATGTCGACCAACCGATGGCCGTGCGGGAGACTTCGGATCTGCGGGCGCGGACGTTACTGCAGATTGCCGGGGAACGGCCGCGGGTGTTGGTGCTTTATAGCCGCACCTGGGAGCCCAAGTGGGGTGCACTGCGGTTTCGCTGGGTGGTGCGGTTTCTGACTCGCTATTACGAATACGGACCGGACCTTACTCGCGAGGACGTCCGCAGTGTGCTGCACTTAGAGCCGGCCGCCCGATGGGAACGAGGCGGCCAGTGGGTTGAGGTATACAGTTCGCCTGGCCTCGCGGAACACCAAAGTCTCTCTGGTTACGCGAACCCACGCTTGAATTGTCCAGTCACTCTATAGACAATTATTGGGTCCTCGGGCCGCCTTCGGGTGTGAGGTCTTTTCGAGCATTCTCCGAAAGTGATCTTGACAACTCTAATATTCCGACTTATTCTCGACTCGGTAGGCCTAAGTCGGAGGATGTTGCGATGAAGCGGTGGTTGGTCTTGGGCGGTCTTATTTCCAGTGTCGGCCTGTGCGCCGCATGGATATTAAGTAACCTGTCTTACCCCCGCACGGGCGGAACTGATATAACAGGATCGGCAACCCACGAGACGGCAGTCCTACTCGGCTCCGCAGGTGGTCAACGGCTCAGTGACTTCTTCACGGGTCTTCCTATCGAACCGAGATTCAGCCACGGACAGAACGGCTACGAGACTCGCGTTTATTCGACTGTGGCGCAGTCACGGGGTAGCTTTATCACTTGGCTGGGCGCGCTTTGGGGTCTGCCTGAGGTTCATGCGCAAGGGCAGTGTAACTTGTGTTATCAGCAGGACGGATGCAACATCTGCGGGCAGGACTGCGGTGGCTGCTCGACGTACGACACGACGAATGGGAACGGGCAATTCTGCAACTACGGCAGTCAGCCGGGCGGCACCTCAAAGTGCGACGCGGCGTGTACGAATATAAGTCCGTCGACTACTTGCTTCAACAGCACCTGCTGCGCAAGCGGGTGCGGCAGCGGGTGTTCGGGCTGCGGATCCTGTCTGAACGGAATTTGCTATTGCGGAGGCTAACGCGCTCCACGGGGGCGACGGATAGGAGAGCGGTTCATGTTGCGTTGCGTATTCTGCATTGTGGTGGCCGTAGCGGGGGCGTTTCAGTTGACGTCGCCTTCGCCAGCCCAGAGCCTTATGGAGACCGGTCGAGCCGTGGTTCCCTATAGCTTTTCTACTTGGCGGCCGGCAAGCCAGGAGCCACCGTTGTGGACCGGCGGGGTCATGGTGGTGGTTGACAAGAACGGGAGCGACGCGCCGGTGATCCGCTCGTTCGACGCAACAGGGTTCGAGCTGCGCGCAATTTACTTGTCGATTCCCCAGGCGACGATGGTGCGGGTCCGGTCCGTGGCGCGGGGAGCAGACGGGTCGTACGGGGTATGCGGCCAGGCTTTTGACTATGAGGGCCGCGGGAGCGGGTTCGTGACCTGGGTGTCTTCCGGCCTGGAGGCGTTTTACACGGCACGAACATATCCCTATATTCCGAACATTATTGCGATGGCCCCGGACAAAACGCTGTGGACGGAGGGTTTGGAAGCGGATGAGTACGGCAACGACAGGAACCAGAAAGTCGCCGACTGGAGCCGCGGCATAATCCGTCACTTCGACACCAGCGGGAGACAGATTGGATCCTTCATGCCGCGTTCTCACTTATCCGGCAATCGGAAGGGATTGATTTACGGATTTATTGCGGCGGGCGGGGATCGCGTGGGCTGGTATGCGAACCTGGCGCACGCGTATTTCGAGTTGGATCCGTCTAGCGGAAAGGTGGAGTCCTTTCCCGGCGCCGCAGCGCCGAACGACGAATCTGTTCGGGTTTCAGGTATGGCGATGTTGCGGTCGGGCGACGTTCTGGTCGGAGTTGGCAAGAGTGGAGAAGCCACGCGTCTCGTCTACCGGCTGGACCGGACAAGCCGATCGTGGAAATTGCTCGCGATGCCGTTCAAGGAACACGGAGCCTACAGCGGGCTGCTCCTGGGTGGCGATGGAAGCCGCTTGGCTGTGTTCGGGACCGCCCCGTCCGGGATCGTCCCGTCGCAGTTACGTTTTCTTGAGTTGAAGAATTGAGCTGGGATTTGGAGTATCCTGTCGTGTCCGGAAGAGCCGTCCTTGCGGCAGTTGTGCCGGTAGTCGTTCTCTCTGTCGCTCTCAACATCGTACAGGCGAGGCGGTTGGTTGATTTGGAATGAGCGATCGAGGGCCCGGGAGCAGCTCAGGTGGGACAGATCGCGCCCGATTTGCGTGTAAAGCGCCTGGATGGTTCCGGGGTGACGCTTCGGCTTGGTTCCCGCTCGGCGAAACCCCACGTTCTGTATGTCTTTAGTCCTTCCTGTGGCTGGTGCCGCCAGGACGTGGACGCAGTCAATTCTCTAGTCGCGCAAATTTCGGGGAGGTACGATGTCGTCGGCCTATCGTTGTCCTCCGCCGGCCTGGGCGAGTTTGCCGCGAGGTATAGGAATGCAATTCCGATTTACCTGGCTGACGGCGGCTCCAGGACCGCAAATTTGTACGGGTTGGGTTCCACTCCCGAGACGATCGTAATTTCGTCTCAGGGGAAGGTCGTGGAGCGCTGGCTGGGGGCGTACGAGGGCGGAACGAAGCGCGATGTGGAGCGGTTTTTCTCCGCCAATTTGCCTGACGCAGGCAGATGACAGCCCGCCGGGTGGCTGGTTTGTACGCTGCGGCTGTGGCCCTAGTGGCAGCCGCGGTGTACTGGTCTTACCGGGTCACGCACCCTTCTCGAACGCCGATTCGAGGGAGGTACGGCCAGGGGCTGGTCGCGGGTATCGGGAAGCTCCACCACACGATCCTGACCCGGAGTGAGGAGGCTCAGCGTTTCTTCGACCAGGGGCTGACGTTCGTGTATGCGTTCGAATTTGCGCGCGCCGGGCAGTCATTTCGAAGAGCACACGAACTTGACCCGGCGGCGGCGATGCCCTATTGGGGTATCGCGTTGGCCGTGGGGCCGAACTACAACGACCCGGACCCTCCAGTGGGGCGGAATAGGGCCGCTGCTGAAGCGGTGCGGGAGGCTGCCAGGGTCATCGCGGGCGCCGGGCTCGGCGTGGTGAGTGAAGAGGGCGCCCTTGTCGAGGCCCTGTCGAGGCGTTATTCGGGGCTGGATGCGCCGGATCCGAAGGCGGCTGGGCGGGAGTATGCCTCGGCCATGAAGCAAGTACACCTACGTTTCCCGGACGACCCGGACGCAGCCGTGCTGTATGCCGCGAGCTTGATGGATTTGCGTCCCTGGGCGCTGTGGAGCAATTCCGGCCGGCCTGCCGAAGGCACGCTGGAGGCCGTGAGCGTTCTCGATGATGTCATTCGGCGATGGCCGGAGCACGTTGGGGCGAACCACCTGTACATTCATGCTTTGGAGGGCTCGCCCTATCCGGGGCGCGCGCTGGCCTCGGCGAGGCGACTGGAAACGCTGGCGCCCGCCTGCAGCCACCTGGTGCACATGCCGGCGCATGTATATTTCCGAACGGGCGATTACGGAGCGGCCGTCCGGGTGAGCCTGCGGGCGGTGGCCGTCGACGACGAGAACGCAACCAGGGGCTACGTCTCCGGGTACCTACATCACAACCTCTTGTTTTTGGCGGCCGCCGCGATGATGGATGGGGACTTTGATGTAGCCTACCGGGCGGCAGTGAGGATGGCGTCGTCCTTTTCGTCCGAGATGTCATTCGTGACGCCATTGATGGTCCTCGCCCGGTTTCGGCGCTGGGACTTGCTGCTCGCGATGCCGGCGCCGGTTGAGCCGGAGCCAGGGGCGGGCATGTATTGGCACTATGCCCGCGGCTGCGCGTACAGCGCGATCGGACAGGTCCGAGAGGCGGAGGCTGAGCGCGAATCGATGGAGCGCGATTATTTGAGGATACGTCCCGGGCGGGCGTTCGGCACCTTCTTCAACAGTTGGAGCCGCCTTCATGCGATTGCGCGCGCGTCGCTCGAAGCGAGCATCGCGAGGGGGCGCGGGGATGGAGTGACCGCGCTGAGGCGCTGGCGCGAGGCAGTTGCGGCCGAGGACACGCTCGTATTTGATGATCTGCCCGATTGGTATTATCCAGTGCGAGAATCGCTCGGCGGAACGCTGCTGCTGGCCGGGCGGTGGGTCGACGCGGAGCGCGTTTTCCGTGATGACTTGCGGCGGACGCCGAAGAACCCGCGGTCCCTCTTCGGCCTGTGGAAATCCCTGGAAGCACGTCGAGCGAAAGGGGCCAGGGCCGCTCGAGCCGCCTTCGAGCGCTACTGGAGGGGCGGGACGCTGCGGGCGGAGGACCTGTGATTAGCCGAAGGAGGTACCTGGAGTGTGCTCTGCCAAGCGGTGTCGTCGGCATTGCCGGCCACAGGCTCGGCCCTGGCGGGGCGAGGGACCCGGTTTCAGTGATTCCATTCACCAACGAGGGGCCGCTTCCTACCGGCGTGACGTTCGGGGAGGAGTTGGATGGCCGGCGGCTAGCGGACCTATCGACGATCCGCGATTCGGAAAGCGTCACCGCAGCCGAGAACTTTTATATCCGGACCCGCGCGTCAAGGCTGTTGCCGAGGCCGGAGCGGTGGAGGATTCAATTCTCCGGTCCCGGCCGGTCACTCTATCTGGAGGCCGAGCACTTGGTGCGCCATGCAGCAACCTTCGCTCCCTGTGTGATGGAGTGCGCCGGGAACCGGCGCGCTGTTCGCTTTGGGCTCATGAGCATGGCCCGCTGGGGTGGAGTACGACTCGCAGGTGTGTTGGGTGATCTGGGCCTGAGCCGGCCCGGTCTTTGGGTCCGCGTCTCGGGATTTGACGCGTACGAAAGCCTTTCAGCGACGTCGATTCCCGGTGCGAGCTGGGTGTTTTCGTTGGACGACCTGCGCCGGGCGGGGGCACTGCTGGCTACGCACATGAACGGCCAGCCGCTGACTCTGGACCATGGCGCACCGGTTCGTCTGGTGGTGCCGGGCTGGTATGGATGCTGCTCCATTAAGTAGGTGAACCGGGTGGAACTGGTGAGCGGAGACTGCGACGCAACATCGCAGATGCTGGAGTACGCGTTCCGCACTGGGCAGGGCGCGCAGCCTGCGCAGGCAAGCATGTATAAGCGGGCGGAGATCGAATCTGCCGCTGTGATCACGCGCGTGGAAGAGTGGCGCGACGCGGATGGGATCAAGTTTCTCGTCGCTGGGATCGCGTGGGGCGGCGAGTGGATGAACCGTTCGTTCCGCATGCGGCTATGGCCGGCGGGAGGCACCCGGGCGATCAGGGTCTGGCGTCGATGGACGACGTCATGGAGTCATTGGGCACAGTGGTGGCGCCCTCCGGGGAGCGGCGAGTACTGGATCGACTGTTACGACGCCGGCCTAGAGGGACGAGCAACTCGCAATACCTCGGGAAGGTATTCGAGAAGTTGTTTCATCCCAGAAGCCTGAGAAATGTTCTTAGCAGGCGGGAGGAGGGTCAGTGTGATTGTACCGGCGGCCGCTACGGCTCGCGCCTTGGTCGGACCGCGACCGGAAGCTAGTCTTCGGGTGGGATTTCGAAATCGAGAGTTTTGCGGAAGCCTTGGGTTTTCCAGAACCCGTAGACCATGCCGATGGCGAGCCAGATGCCGCCGAGGATGTGGGCGCGGCGGTCGAGGTTGATCCAGAGCGCGGCGCAGAAGACGAAGCCGAGGAGCGGGGGCACGAGGTGGGTGAGGCGGCGGTCGCGACCGCGGTACCAATAATGCAGAAAAGAGGAAAAATTCACGCCGGCGAAGCCGATCAGGGCGCCGAAATTGAGTAATTGGGCGCCGTCTTCGTAAGAGATGAGAAACGAGCCGAGGAGGGCGAGCGCGCCGACGAGCATCACGTTGTTGGCGGGCACGCCGGAGCTGGCACTGACTTTGCCGAAGAAGCCCTCGGGGAGCGAGCCGCTGCGGCCCATGCCGTAGAGCAGGCGGGCGCCGGCCAACTGGGCGCCGGAACCGGAGCCGAAGTTAGCGAGCAGGAGGGTGAAGCTCATGGCGATGGCGAGCGTGCTGCCGCCGACGACGCGGGCGACGTCGGTGTAGGCGGTCTCAACGACCTGGAACGGCTTGCCGACGGGCCAGACGAGTTGCGCGGCGTAGACCTCGATGGCGGAGAGGATGCCGATAATGAGGCAGGTCAGAACCATCGCATAGAGGATGTTGCGGCGGGGATTCTTGGTTTCTTCCGAGAGGGTGGAGAGGCCGTCGAAGCCGATGTAAGTCAGCACGGCGATGGAAGCACCGCCGCCGATGCGGGCCCAGGAGAAGTAGCGCGGATCATAGAAGGGGCGGATGAAGGTGGAGGCGGAGAGGGAGGGGAGAGCTGAGACCCAATGCGCGGTGCAGGCGAGCATGGCGAGAATGACGACGCCCATGGCGAGGGCCATGATGGCGTTGATGCGGGCGGTGGTGCGCACTTTGCGGAGATTGGCCCAAGTGAAGATGAGCGTGAAGAAGATGGCCCAAACGGCGTAGGGGATGCTCGGGATGAGGTGGACCTGGGCTTCGCGGCTGCCCCAGATGACGCAGATGAGCGGGTTCAACAGGTAGTCCATCAACATGCTCCAGCCGGTGGCGAAGCCGAGCGCGGGGTGGATTTCCTGCGCGACGTAGGAATAGGCGGAGCCGGCGCTGGGATAGACGCGCGCCATGCGGCCGTAGCTGACGGCGGTGAACAGCATGGCCACCATCGCCATGAGCACGGTGGTGACAACGTGGCCCATGCCGGTTTCGAAGAACACGCCGAAGAGAGGCATCGGCGCGGTGGGCTGAACCATGATGATGCCGATGAGGACGAGTTCCAGCAGCCCGAGCGAGCGGATCAGATGGGTCTTCGGAGCAGCGGGTGTGGAGGTTGAATCGGGCAATTGGGAATTATAGCCCATACATGGGGCGACTCCACCCTCGCGTAGCATATGATTAGACTTGGACACGGCGAAGTCATCGGCCGGAAGGGGCGGCAGACAACGTCTCTCGCGGAAACTCGCAATCATCGCCATTAACCTCGCATCGCTGGTGTGTCTGGTGTGGGTGTTGCGCGGCTCCGGTTTAAGCCAGTTGAACCGTGAGGTGGCGCGCTTACATTGGCCGTGGGTGGCGGTTTCCGCCGTTTCCGGCGTTCTGGTTTACCTGTGGCAGGCGTGGCGATGGAGCCTGCTGTTGGCGCCGGTGAAGCCGGTGTCGGTCGGCCACTCCACGCGTGCGATCTTCGTCGGGCTGTTCGCAAATGAGTTGCTGCCTCTGCGGGCCGGGGAAATCGTGCGGTGCTTCCTGCAGGGGCGCTGGAGCCAGATTCCGTTGTCGGTGGTGCTTGCGTCGGCGTTGATTGAGCGGATCTTCGACGGTGTCTGGCTGATGGCCTGCCTGTTTGCGGCTTTTCGGACTGCGCCGCACATGCCGAGGTTCATCGTGGACGGCGCGTATGTGCTTGCGACAATGATTTTCGTGGTGGCGGGATTCCTGGCGATCGCGATGTACTGGAGGGAGCAGACGCTGGATGCGCTGGTGAAGGCGAAGTGGCTCAGTTGGGTGCATATTCTGGTTCAGGATCTTCACCTGATCGGGCATTCGCGCTACCTGTACATGGCGTTCCTGGTGAGCATGCCGTACCTGCTGATGCAGGTTTTGCCGATCTACGCTCTGTTTCAGGCGTACGCGCCGCTTGCCTATCTCGGATGGCTGCCGGCGTTTGTGACGATGGTGATTCTGCGGCTGGGCGCGGTGGTGCCGCAGGCTCCGGGAAGCCTGGGCGCGTTTAACGCGCTGACAGTCGTGAGCCTGTTGTTGTTCCACGTGCCGCGGGCGCTCGCCAAGCGGTTTTCCATTCTGTTGTGGGTCGTGGTGACGATTCCGCTGCTCGTGACCGGATTCAGTGCGCTGGCGATCACCGGCATGAAGATGGACGAACTACGCCGTCACGCCGAAACCGCGGCAGGCAGAATGCCCGACGCCGCTGCGGCGAGCCGTCACCCGTAGGCGTGGCGCCAACGGCCCGGTGAGTCCTTCGGATTGGCCGCGCCGGGCGCCATGGGCGCCGATCCCGACGAAACGGAGGCCGACGCCCCGCTGCTGCGAGGCGGAGAGAGATCCTGATCCCCGCACCAGGGAGAAGGCGGGCGTGTCAGGGCTGCGCGGAAGATTTGAACACGACGCCGGTTTTTGGGCAGACTAACCCAAGGTTGGGTGATAACGCGCATAGTGACCGATGTTAGAGGAGTGTTCCTGACGTAATTGAATGAAATACGACTCAATGTTCCGGCACATGGGCCAGGGTCGAGGGTTTTCAGTGTGTCTTTAAGACCGCATCATGGCGCCAATCGGAGGGCCCCGGCCGCCACCGTGATGGCACATGATTTGCAACTCCAGTAATGGAGAGTCACCAAGCCATGGGTGATTGCATCATTTTTGCGGGGAGGAAGTATGACGACTCTTTCCACCGCTGCGCAGACGCTTCCTGAACCGGTATTTCCTCAACAACCTCATCTTTTGATCGACCCGCCGGGTTTTGATGAGACGCCGCACATACCACCGGTGCACCGCCGGTGGAGCGTACCACATATTTACCGGACGATGCGCGGCTGGATGTTTCCGTATATACGTTCGCGGGTGTTGCCGGGCGACTTTCACCCGATCATCGCCTATCTTTTTACTGAGTACAAGTGCAATCTGGATTGTCATTACTGTTGGGCGTACGACAACCGCGTGAAGGGGATGACAGAGGAGACCGCAAGGCGTTCGATAGATTGGCTGCGGGATAACGGCGCCGGCGTGCTGGCGCTTATGGGCGGGGAGCCGCTACTGCGGCCGCAGTTTGTGCACAAGGTTGTGTATCATGCCGCCAAGAGCGGGATGTTCGTTTATCTTCCGACCAACGGCCGGCTCCTGCGGCCGGAGGTGATCGACCGTTTGGCGGATGCCGGCGTGGCCACGGTGAACCTGGCGGTGGACTCCTACGATGTGAAGCCCAGCCTGCCGAAGGCCTTAGTTCCCATCCGGAAGTATTTCGATTATTTAGTAAAGAAACAGTACCGCTACGGCTACACGGTGTTTTTCAATATCAACATATGCCGGAATAACCTGGACGATGTCAAGCTGCTGACCGAGATCGCGCGCGACAACGGCATTGCAACGGACTACCACGTCAATGAGGCGCCCCTGGTTGCGCCGGATGAGCATTTCAAGCACCTGGAGAACAACGAGACGTACATTCATGAAGAAGACCAGCCGCGGGTGACCGAGCTGATTGATTGGCTGGTCGAGAAGAACCGGGAAGGTTACAAGATGGTGGACTCGGTGCAGCGGCTCAGCGAGATGAAGAATTTCGTTCAGGGAAATCACGGCCGCTGGAACTGCCGGGCCGGCCAGAATTCGCTTATCATTCGCGTCGACGGCACGCTGGCGCCGTGTTTCCCGATGTATTCGGCGACACATGACTGGGGTTGCGTGGGGAATCCCAAGTTTGAACCGGAACAACTGAGGGGAATGAAAGCATCGTGCGAGTTGAACTGTCTTTCCACCCTGAATCATGTCCTGGCGCTCTGCTATGACGACGGGCGAGTTATTCGGTATTTCCTCAAGCAGGCCAAGCGGGGATTTCAGGGGGTAAGCGGGAGCGTCGAATGAGAGCGATGGCCGCCGTTGTCTGGGCGGCGGCGATAGGCGAGTGCGTTACATGCGCACAGAGTTTGACTGGACTTACGGCCGGGTACGTGGTTCAGCGAATGATGGAAATGGATCGGACGCGAGCGGCGTCTTTATCCAGCTACTCGGCCGAGCGCCGCTACATCGCCGACAACCGGCGCTTCTCGAAACACGCTGAAGTGGAAGTCGCGGAGTGGTTTGCTCCGCCGGACCGCAAAGAGCTGCGAGTGGTTTCGGCGAGTGGGTCGCCGGCCGTGCAACGTCGCGTGATCGACAAACTCATCGAGGCTGAACTCGATTCGGTCCGAAACGGAAACCGCGAACAGACGCATGTGAACAGTGAAAATTACCGGTTTCGTTTGACAGGCATGGAGACAGTGAATGGGTACCGGTGCTACGTCCTGGAGATCACTCCGAGGGTGGAACAGAAGTACCTGATGGTAGGCCGGATCTGGGTGGACGATACGGATTTCGCCATTGTCCGGATGGAAGGGCGGCCGGCGAAGAATCCTTCGTTTTGGACCCGGAGCGTTCGCTTTGTCCGCAACTACCAGAAGCACGGTTCGCTCTGGCTGCCGGCGTCCGTGGAATCGGAGTCGAAGATCCTGATCGCCGGCAAAAGCAGTCTGAAGATCGAGTACTCAAATTACCGGATCGAATCCGAGCCACGTTTGGAATCGGAGTCGGGCGTGCCGTAAGTGAGGTTCTGATGCGGTTTGCTTCAACCAAAACCGCGCCGGGCGCCGCGCAAACGGACGAAGCCATACGCCGGCGGCTGGAGGAGGAACGGAGGCGACTGCGGCTTGCCGCGGGCCTGGCGGAGATACGCCACTTCCGCCGCCCGCAGGAGCGGCCGTTCGTTGCCGCCGAGCGCGATCACGTGACGATCCTCATCGGCGGGCTGACGTGGAAACACGACTCATTGTTCCGTGCGGTATTTCAGGGCAACGGCTACCGGTGCGAGACGCTTCCAAATCCGGACGTCGCCTCGTTCGAACTCGGCAAGCAGTACGGGAACCACGGCCAGTGTAACCCGGTCCACTTCACGGTTGGGAGCCTGATCCAGTTTCTGCGAGGCCTGGAGCGTCAGGGGTTAAGCCGGCAGGAGATCATCGACAACTATGTCCTATTTACGGCCGGATCCTGTGGTCCGTGCCGTTTTGGGATGTATGAGGCAGAATACCGGTACGCGCTCGAAAACGCCGGATTCGGCGGATTTCGCGTTCTGCTGTTTCAGCAGACCAAGGGGATCTGGGCGGCGAGCGGAGAACCGGGGCTGAAGTTCACGGTGAACTTCGGTATGGGAATGCTCAACGCGGTGATGTTGGGCGACGTGATGCAGGACGTGATCTACCAGATCCGGCCGTTCGAGGTAAAGCCCGGCGAGGCGAACAAGGTTTTCGAAGAAGCGACGAATGGGCTATGCGCCACGCTTCGGGATCGGACTCCCTTTGAGTTCATGCGGGATGGGCCCGGGTGGTTGACGCGGCTGGCCGCCAATCATCGTGCGGTGCGGAACACGCTGAGTGTGGCGTTTAAGATTCTCGATCATTTGTACGGGAAGGAGTATCTGGAGGCGCTGGAGGCATGCCGCGAGACGCTGAATTCGATTGAGGTCGACCGGACGCGAGTGAAACCGGTGGTGAAGATCACGGGTGAGTTTTGGGCGCAGACGACGGAGAGCGACGGAAATTTCCGGATGTTCGAGTTCCTCGAGCAAGAAGGCGCGCAGGTGATTGTGGAGCCGATCTCGACGTGGGTGGCTTACATGGTGCACCTGGCGCGACTGGACATCGACACCCGCAAGCGGTTGGGGGTCAAGGCGCCGCGCAGGAAGGCGCTGATGCTCGATGTGACGGAGGCGCTATGGGCGCACCTGTATTCCCGGCTGGCGGCGAGACTCGGAGGGCTTGCGCACCGGTTGGCTCCGCAGGAAGAGTTGGCGCGGCTGGCGCATCCTTTCTACCACCAACTGACGCGGGGCGGCGAAGGCTACATGGAGGTGGGGAAAAACGTCTACTACAGCGTCAACCGGTTGTGCCATATGGTGCTGGCGCTGAAGCCGTTCGGCTGCATGCCATCGACCCAGTCCGATGGCGTCCAGTCGGCGGTGACAAGCCGCTTCCCTGAGATGATTTTTCTTCCGATCGAAACATCGGGAGAAGGGGAGGTAAATGCGCATAGCCGTGTGCAAATGGCCCTGGGGGAGGCAAAAAGCCGGGCGCGGGCGGAGTTCGAAGGGGTGTTGAAGGCGACCGGCAAGCGTCTGGAGGACATTGAAGAGTACGTGTCGAGACATCCCGAGTTGCGGCGGCCATTCTACCGGGTGCCGCACCGGAACGGAGTGGCCGGGACAGCGGCGCAGTTTGTCCTCCACGTAAACGATCTGATCAATCGCGAGCGGCGTTTCCGATGGGCAGTCCGCGGGGCGGCGCCGTACCGGCAACCCGTATGAACCGTCACGCCCACGACCGGCGAAACCGCTTCCTGGCCGGACTCGACGTCGGGTCGACTACGGTGAAGGCTGTGGTAGTGGATGCGGAAACCGACCGCGTGGTGTGGCGCGACTACCGGAGACATGAAACAAACCAGGCAGAGATGGTTCTCGATTTTCTGCGCCGGATGGAGGAGGAACTGGGAATCGACTCGACCAATACGCGCATGCTTACGACCGGGTCGGGAGGAGCACCGCTGACCGGCTACCTGGGCGCGAAATTCGTCCAGGAAGTGACGGCAGTGTCGCTGGCGGTGGAGAAGTTATATCCGGAAGTGTTCTCGGTAATCGAACTCGGAGGGCAGGACGCGAAGATCATCATTTTCAAAGAAGGTGCCGGGAGCGGACGCAAGAAGAAGATTCCGTCCATGAACGATAAGTGCGCGGGCGGCACGGGCGCTGTGATCGACAAGATTGCGGCGAAACTGCGTCTCGCACCATCGGAGATGGCCAGCCTGCCTTACCGGGGGGTCAAATTACACAAGGTGGCGGGAAAGTGCGGGGTGTTCGCCGAGACCGACATCAACGGACTGCAAAAGCAGGGCGCGCCGCCCGAAGAACTGATGGCGTCGCTTTACGATGCAATCGTGCTGCAGAACCTGACGGTGTTGACGCGGGGACACACCCTGCTGCCGCATGTGCTGCTTCTCGGAGGGCCAAACTCGTTTCTCAGGGGGATGCAGGAAGCCTGGCAGGCGAACATTCCGAAGATGTGGAGCGAACGGGGTGTTGAAATTCCGGCCGGACGCAGCGCGGAAGAACTCATCCGGGTTCCGGAGGACGCGTTATATTTTGCCGCGCTGGGCGCCATCGAGTACGGCAGAAACGAGGACGAGTGCGAAGGGTGCTACCGCGGGACGGCGGAGTTAGAAAAATATCTTGCCGAGGGGCGGCGGCGAGAGAGGATCCAAGCCGGCACACGCGCCCTGGCGGCGTCGCGGGAGGAACTCAAGGAGTTCCTCGGCCGGTACCGGAAGACACCATTTGAGCCGGCGCGGTTCGAGAGGGGCGCGAACGTGCGGGCCGTCGTCGGCGTGGATGGCGGATCGACGTCAACCAAGGCGGTTCTGCTATCGGAGACCGGAGACGTTCTGCTAAAGGCGTACCGGCTTTCCAACGGCAACCCAATCGAAGACACGAAGGAAATGTTTGAAACACTTCGGGCCGGCGTTGAAAGCCAGGGCGCGCGGTTGGAGGTTGTCGGTGTCGGAACGACGGGATACGCCAAGGACATTCTCAAAGAGGTTCTCGACGCCGATGTGGCGCTGGTAGAGACGGTGGCGCATTGCGAAGCCGCGCTGCGCTTTTTCCCGGACCCGCACGTGATTATCGACGTAGGGGGCCAGGACATCAAGATCATCGTCCTCAAAGACGGCCATGTGAAGGACTTTAAGCTGAACACGCAGTGCTCAGCCGGAAACGGTTATTTCCTGCAGTCGACGGCGGAGGGATTTGGAATCCGCCTGGAGGATTACGCGCGTGTGGCGTTTGCGGCGGAGGCGATGCCGGTGTTCGGCTATGGCTGCGCGGTGTTTCTGCAGTCCGACATTGTCGGATTTCAGAGGCAGGGATGGCGGAAAGAAGAGATCCTGGCCGGTCTCGCGGCGGTGCTGCCGAAAAACGTCTTTCTCTACGTCGCGGGGATTCCGAACCTGGCGTCGCTGGGATCGAGGTTCATTCTGCAGGGCGGCACGCAAAACAATCTGGCGGTGGTGAAAGCGGAGGCGGACTTCATCCGTGCGAGCTTCGCCGGCTCCGGAGTCACGCCGGAGATCTTTGTCCACGAGCATTGCGCGGAATCGGGCGCGATCGGCGCCGCGCTGGAGGCGTTGCGGCTTTGGCGCGAGGGACGGCGGACCTCTTATATCGGGCTCGATGCGGTGCGCCAGATACGGTACCGCACGACGCGGAGCGAACAGACGCGCTGCAACTTTTGCAAAAACGCGTGTCTGAGAACTTTCATCGATATCCACACGGGTTCAGAAGAGCGCGAACAGCCCGAGTCGAAAGTGCCGCTGCTGGCAGGCGAGCGGCGATTGATCGTCGCCACGTGTGAAAAGGGGGCGGTGGAGAACGTTCAACAGATGCGCGGCATTAAGGCCCATCTGGAAGAGATTCAGGCGGCGAATCCGAACTTCGTCGAAATCGCCGGACACGACGTGTTCAGGCCGCCTGTGGTGGAAAGCATCGCCGATCCGATCCCCGCGCGGGCATGGACGGAGGCCGGGAGGCGGCGACTGGAGCGCATGAAGAACCGGACAAACCTCCGAGTGGGGATACCACGTGCGCTGAACAGCTATATCTATGCGCCTCTGTACAGCGGTTATCTGCAAAGCCTCGGCGTCCGAAGCGAAAATATCATCTACTCGGACCCGACCAGCGACGATCTCTATCGCGCCGGGTCGAGCCGTGGGGCGATCGACCCGTGCTTTCCGTCGAAAGTGGCGCTCGCGCACGTTCACAATCTCATCTATGTCAAAGCGGCGCGGCGGCGGCTGGATGTCATCTTCTTCCCGATGGTGGATGTGCTTGATTCCCCGTTGACCGGCGTCCAGGGGAACAACGCGTGCCCCACGTCCACGGCCTGCCCACGCTCGGTATGGGCGGCGTTCACCAAGGAGAAGGACGTGTTCGCCGAACAAGGGATTGTTTACCTGGCGCCAATGCTGAACTTCGCGAACAGGGAGTTATTTGCGGGTCAGATGTTTGAGGCATGGTCGGAGCTTCTTGGATTGTCGGCGGCAGAAAATCAGCGTGCGGTGGAGGCCGGCTACAAAGCGCTCGAAGACTACGAAGCGCGGCTGAGGAAGCGGGCACGGGAGGCGCTCGATGAGATCGAACGGGGCGACCGGATCGGCATTGTGATGCTCGGCCGGCCGTATCATCACGATGCCGGTGTGAGCCACGAGGTGTTCTCGGAGTTTCAGAAGCGCGGGTATCCGATCTTTTCGCAGAGCACGCTGCCGCTCGATGCCGATCTGCTCGACCGTCTCTTTGGGGACGAAGTGCGGTCCGGCGTGATTCAGAGCCCACTCGATATTTCGGATGTATGGAAAAATTCCTTTTCGGCAAATACGAATCAGAAAATATGGGCGGCCAAATTTACCGCCCGGCATCCGAATCTGGTGGCGATTGAAGTGTCGAGTTTCAAATGCGGGCACGATGCGCCGATCTACTCAGTGATCGAGGGAATTGTTGAGCAGTCGGGCACACCGTATTTTTGTTTCAAGGATCTGGATGAGAACCGCCCGCTCAGTTCGATCCGGCTTCGTGTGGAAACGATCGACTATTTTCTCAAGCGCTACCAGGAGATCTTGCTGGAGCGCCGTCGCCTGGAGAGGGACATTGAAGCGCAGCTTGCGGTCTATGAAAACGAGCTGCGGCGGGCCTGATTCGGTGTTTCCCTTCGTGCTCTTGGCCCACATTTCTGCCGGGCCCTGATCCGGTGCAGATGCGGCGTCCGAAGGCGCACCTGTCCAGAAGCCGCCGCTTCGACCGTGCGGACCAATTCTAGTTCCATGCGTACTCGGGGCTCCAAGCGTTCCAGTACTATTTCCTATATCGACGGCGAGGGTGTAAAAACTTGCTCGTAGTCCTGGTTGCCGTTTTACTGTACTTACGCCAGGTGTTGACCCTAGGGATGTCCCCGTAGCCACCACCACAAGTTGTCGACGTCCATGTCACTCAACAGCTCTAGATCCTTCACAGAAGAGCCGATGATGCGCGCGTGGACGGCAACAGTTGTAATTTGTAAGTCGGTACACGGCCCAACCAACTTCGATGCAACGTTCCTGATTGCAATGATTCGGACCCGCCGTTCGATAGTGAGAAGGCTCATGCAAGGCCTTAGCCCATTTTCAGGACTCCGACAGTATGTGTGCATCGACGAGCGAAGCGTTTCACCAAAAGTTCCTCCGAGCTTCAGTGCACACGGCAGCCAGAGTTCTCAAGCATTATAAGCGAGAAGAACGCCAAGTTGAATAGGGAGAGTGAAAACAACTCTTCGATGCTGTGTAAGACGAACTGACGATGGCCCAGAACGAATATAACCGGCCACGCGCGGGATGTACTACCCGAGGGGAGTGAAAATCATCGGAACGAGGAACTCGGGTGACGCCGGGCTTGAGCTGGCTAAGTTTACGTTATCCAATCAACTTAGTCTCGGATAAGTGGAGGGCAGCCGTTTGGGCGATTCGTAATACGAGGGAGACTGACGGCTCGACGGGGCCTGAGCCGGGACTCAGGCCAGCCACCTACGGTGATACCTCCCGGCCGTACGGAGGATTTCGCACGTGGTGGATCTTGTACGCAAGGCGACGGCCTGCTCTTGAACGAAAGCGGAAAGTTCCGACCCGGATGGATAAAACAATTGTGGCGGAAATGTTTTGGCCACGGAAGCGATCGTTTTGGGGCCCACCCGTTTCCCAGGGGAACTACCATGGTGTAACCGGTTGTTGGCGTGGAGACCGAATTTGCTGGCGGAGGAAGAGGGATTCGAACCCCCGAGCGAGTCACCCCGCTAACGGTTTTCAAGACCGCCGCCTTCAACCACTCGGCCATTCCTCCGAAGACAATGGTAGCGAATTTCGCGGCGCCGCGCGATCCGGCACCCCGGCTCCACCGCGCGCAACGCGCCGTGCGCTAGAAGTGGAAGTTCACGCCACCGTAGGCGGTAAACGGCGCGCCGGGGTAGGCGAGCATGTAGCCGCCTGTGGGCGTGCCGAAGTAGCCGCCGGAAGAGATGAACTCGTAGACGTTGTATCCGTTGTTCAGGACGTTGAGGCCGGCGAAGGTCAATTCGAAGTGCTTGAAGGGGATCTTCAGGCTCAGGTTCAGGGTGCCGTAGGCGGCCATGGTCTGGTTGCTCGGGGCGCCGACGGTGTTGTCGAAGACGTTCTGCGTTCCGATGAACTGGAACTCGCCGGCGGGCTCGAGGGTGAGGCGGTGGAACGCCTTGAAGCTGTAGTAGACGCCGGCGTCGAGGGTTTGGGCCGGAACGTAGGGGACCGGGGAGCCGTTATAAGCCAGGCCGCTGACCACGTAGTTGGAGTAGTTCGCCTTCTCGAAGTTCAGGTTGGCGAAGACGTGGACGCTGGAGATGGGGTCGTCGTCAAAGAACACATTCAGGCCGTGATAGACGGAACTTCCGTTGGCTGAGATCACGTCGCCGTTGCTCAACGGAATATCGATTTCCTGGTACTTATAGTCCTCGTGGTAGAAGGCAGCGCCGAAGATCATGGTGCGGAGCGGACCGGAGCCTTCGGTGTGGATCTTGAAACCGCCTTGCTCGTAGATCTGGCGGGCGAGGTGGTAGCTGTTGGGATCTACGGATTGGAACAATCCGCCACCGCCGCCGAGTTCCGGCGCGCGGAGGGCTTCCATGAAACCGCCGTAGAGCGTCAGCCAGGGAAGCACGTAGTAGGAGGCGTTAACGGAGGGCTCAACGCCGCTACGGTTCTGGTGATTATCGCAAATGGCGCCTTGATTCTTCGTGTTGCCGGCCACGGAAAACTGGGTTGAAGGACAAAACTGGCTCAGGATTACGCCGGGCGCGAAATTAAAATCCTGGAGAGGCGCCTGGGAATAGCCGACGTCGAAGCCGACGTAGCGGATGCCGGGGGTAATATGGAGCTTCGAGTAGGGATGAAAATCATCCTGGAGCGCGACCGCGAAATCGTCCTGATTGAAGTAGGAGGAACGGATCTTACCGCCGATGTTTACCGTGTCATAGCTTCCCCCGAGGAGCGGATCGTAGAAGTTATTCCGGCTGTTGTACATCGTGTGGATGAAGTAAGCGCCTACGTTGATTAAGTTACCGGATAGACTCTTGGTTACGTCAACCTGGTCGCCGACGGTGTAGGTGTGCGGGTTGTTCCATTCGTCGACCTGCGGGCCGAGGTTGTAGACATCGTTCAACCGGTCATGGAGGCGGCGGATGTACATATACCACGCCTCGTCCTCGATGCGGGTGGAATCGTCGAGCTTGACGTTGAAGCGGCCGTTGATGTTGCCCATCTCGTTGGTGTCGTACTTGTTGTAGCTGTCATAGGGCAGAGAGCTGTAAAAGCCGGACGTGGCCTGGCTGTAAACAACGCCGCCCGGCTGGCCGTTCATGGTGATGAGGGGATTGGCGGTCATTGGGATGACCTGGGCGCGGTAGCCGGCGCTGTGAGCGAAGTAGCCGCCGAGGTCGAAGCTGCTGTCTTCGAACGTCTTCAGGGCTTTTGAGTAGACTGCGTAGTCCTTGCTGGGATTATTGAAGCCGTCGGGGCCGGAACGGAAGTCGTCGCCCAGGTTTCCGCCGGCGGCGACGATGGCTGACCAGCCGTTGTAGACGCCGGAGGCGAGATCGAAGGCGAGGTCGCGCTGGTTGTAACTGCCGTAGCTCGTCCACACATCGCCGTGAAACTTGCCAGTGGGCTGGAGAGGGGTGAATTCGATGGAGCCGCCGACGTTGGCGTACCAGCGGTCGATGGGGTCGCCAGGACCGTACACCACGTTGACGTTTTGGATCAACTGGGTCTGCGGTAGCGTGGCGGACTGCCAGAGGTCGGTGGCGGGATCGACGATGGGGAAACCGTCAAAGGTGATGTTGAGAGAGGCGCCGCCGGTGTATCCGCCATATCCGCCCCATCCCTGGCTGATGCCGTTGAGGGAGACGGTGTACTTTGTAGCGCCGGAGTTGCCGTATCCGGTGACATTGGCGCCGGGGGCGAGGGAGACCATCTGGGCGGCGCCGGCGATGGGTCCCAGGGTGTCGATTTGTTTCCGGTCGAGGACGCGGATCTGCTCGTCGGAGGCGAAGACTTCCTGTTCGGAGGGCATGACATTCACTCCGGGAGTGATGTCTCCGTGGACTTCGACGGTCTGCGAGACAGGGCGGAGAGTCAAGGTGATGCTCAACGATACGGTCTGGCCGGACTGGATCCGTATGTTGGACTGGCGGTACATATCGAAGTCGGTTTGATTCACAAGCAGCGAGTAAGTGCCCGGCGCGACGTTGGTGACCTGAAAAGCGCCGTTGGCGTCGGTGGTGGCCCGGGTCGCCGTGTGGGTGGAAGCTTCGGTGAGAGTGATCTGGGCGCCCGGCACAGCGGCTCCGCTCGCATCGGCTATCGTGCCTCGAACGCCACCCGGCGTCTGACTCCAAACAGAGACAGATACAACCAACAAAGTACAAAGAACAGCAAGGCGATTCGCCAAGTTACACTTCCTCCGGGTGGATATTTTTAAATACTTAGAGTGCGAGCAAGTTGGGCCGGCGACGACGAGGTCCGGCCTGCACTAGTAGCAATCGTAGTAGCGAGGCGGTTGCGCGAAAATTACGCCGGCGTGAAGTTTCAGTTACAACGAGCTATTTCCGATGGAACCCGGGCCGCGACGCCGCGGAGCAAGGGAGGAGAGATTCGATACTCTGGAGGCGATGGGCTTTGAAGGGCGGCGGGTGATTTCGCTCGAAAGCCGGCGTGCGGCCGAGATGGCGGAGTTGATTCGCCGGCAAGGCGGAGAGGTGTTTTCGGCGCCCGCGATGCGTGAAGTGCCGGCTGAGGCGAGTGGGGCTTCCGAGTTTGGCGAACGGCTTTTGGGCGGCGGGTTCGACATGATGGTTTTGCTTACCGGCGTCGGCGCGCGGGCGCTTCGCCGTGCTCTGGCTGAACGGTTTTCCGAAGAACGGTTCCTGGAAGCGCTGCGATCCCTTGCGGTCGTGGTGAGGGGTCCGAAACCAGCCGCGGTGTTGCGTGAGTGGAAAGTGCCGATCGCGGCGATTGCGCCGGAGCCGAACACGTGGCGTGAAGTGCTGGCGGTGACCGAGGGGCGGCCCGAGCGGCGTGTTGCCGTGCAGGAGTATGGGCGGCCCAATCCGGAGTTGGTCGCTGGACTCGAGGCACGGGGCGCCGAGGTGACGACGGTCCGGGTGTACCAATGGGATTTGCCGGAGGACACGGCGGCGCTTCGCGAAGCCGCGCAGAGGATTGCGCGGGGCGAAGTGGAATTCGTCCTGTTCACGACTTCGGCCCAGATGCTGCATCTGGCGCGGACGGCGGCCGAAGAGGGGATCGAGCGGCCGATGATGGAGGGCCTGCGGCGGATGGTGGTCGCCTCGATTGGACCGACGACGACCGAGACGCTGGAGGAGTACGGCATCCGGCCGGATTTTGAGCCGAGCCATCCAAAGATGGGCTTTCTTGTCCAGGAGGTCGCCGCGCGCGCCGGGGAACTCGCCGCGCGAAAGAGCGCCGGCTCAGCCCATGCCTAAGAAGAACATGAACGATCCGTTCCAACTTCTGGGACGGTATTCCTACCTTGCCTTCCTGCTGCCGGTTTCGACGTTCATCGGATACGCGATCGGGTATTTGCTGGACAAGATATTTCACACGCACTTCCTCTACCTGGTGTTCCTATTGCTAGGGATTGCGTCCGGGTTTATTGAGTTGATTCGAGAGTTGAATCGCGATGCCGGCAACCAGTGACGAGGAGCGCTACGAGCGCTCGATGCGGCGGATCGAGCGGTGGATCGGAGTGGTGGCGGTGGCGGGCGCTGGCTATGCGGCGGTGGCGCACGG
This sequence comes from Bryobacterales bacterium, assembly GCA_027459465.1. GTDB lineage: Bacteria > Acidobacteriota > Terriglobia > Bryobacterales > Bryobacteraceae > JAJYKC01. The sequence continues at coordinate 40,472 of DAIDIH010000250.1, forward strand.
TTGGCGGAATGGGATCGGATTCGCGGCGGGCGCGGCGTTTTCCTGGTTCAGTTTCCGCCACTGGAAAGGGTTCGTCGAGGGGCTGGGAACAACGGCGCGCAAGCGGGGAAGCCTCTGGTGGATCGCGCGTTTGGCGCTGATCGCAATCCTCGCTTATGTTATAGTTAAGGTTTTGAATGTGAGGCTCGTTGCCCTACTGGCCGGGCTTCTGGTCGCTGCTGCGGCGGCCGTCATTGAGATCCTATATCAACTGTTGCTCCCCGGGGAATAGACTCGAACCATGCAGGAACACGAGAACTGGCTTGCGGCCCTGTTGAACCATGCACTGGCCGGTCCGGCGAACGCCGTGCTGGACGCGGTGAAGCTGTCTCACGATGCGGCGCATCCGTGGTCCGGATGGATGGCGATGGAACTGCTCGTGGCGGCGATCGTTGTGGTCGTTTTCGCGGTGCTGCGATCGCAACTTTCGATGGACGCTCCGGGAAGGATGCAGCACATCTTCGAAGCGGTTTATTCGTTCCTGAAGAGCCAGACGGAGGAATCGGTTGAGCATCACGGCGAGAAGTACCTGGGCTTCTTCGGGACGATTTTCATTTTCGTTCTGTTCATGAACCTGATCGGGCTGATCCCCGGTTTTGAGTCGCCGACGATGTTCCCAATGGTTCCGGCGGGCTGCGCGGTGGCTGTTTTCCTTTATTACAACTGGGCGGGCATCCGCGAGCACGGCATCGGCAAGCACCTGGCGCATTTCGCCGGTCCGATGCCCGCGATCGCGCCGCTGATGATTCCGATTGAGATTATCAGCCACCTGGCGCGCCCGCTATCGCTGACGATCCGCCTGTTCGCGAACATGTTCGCTGGCGAGAAGGTGACGTTTGCGTTCATGGCGCTGGTTCCGTTGGCGGTTCCGGCGGTGTTCCTTGGCCTGCATGTGTTCGTCAGCTTTCTTCAGGCATACATTTTCGCGCTGCTAGCGATGATTTACGTCGGCATCGCGGTGGCGCACGAGCATTGAGTTTATAAGCGGTTCCGGCATTATAGCCGGTGGGTGTGAGCTACCCATCCCCCAGGGTGGGACCAGAACCACCTCCCCGCCGGCACATTAATCGGCAAGGAGAGAAAGACCATGAAGTGGAAGATGTTTGCGATTCTCGCGGTGATGTTCCTCATCGCCGCGCCCGT